>UREN01000029.1 GCA_900546885.1 uncultured Oscillospiraceae bacterium | reverse complement strand
GGCAGCAAAAGCCCGGGGCGCGGTGCGTTACGTCACCTTTTTTTGATAAGCTGCAGCAGCTCTTCATAAGAATTGATGTTCAGCTTTTTATAAATGTTGTCAAAATGTTTGTTCAGCGTATTTTCTGTGATAAAAAGCTTGTCGCACAGCTCGCTGCGCAGCACATGGTTGCGGATGCAGTCGATGATCTCGCGCTCGCGCTTTGTCAGGCAGGTGACGGAAAGCACGGCCCCGTCGCCTGCGCCCTGCTGCACAAACATCTGCCCCAGGCCGTTTGGGTATAGCGCGTGGGCGCGCAGGCACAAATGGCGGTTTATTACGCGCAGCACTTCCAGCTCCTGGCCGGAAAAATCTTCAGCATCTTTCGGGCGGTAAAGAAAGATAGAGCCGTATGAAATGCCCTTGCACCAAATCACCATACCCGCGCCGTGGTACAGGCCAATGGGCTCCATCCAGTTCTTCATAAAAATAGAGCGTTCCCGCAGGTCGTTGGGAAGAATGTCCGACTCGCGGAACACCTCGGCCGCGCAGGTGCCGGTGTACCAGTTGATGAAATCCAGCCGGGAATATTTATCCAGGTACAGGCGCAAATGCTCGGGCGGGATCTCGTCGCTTTTAAAATTAAAGCTCACGTTCAACCCGTCCTCGCTTCGAAGCAGGTAGGTAAGCGAATGCGAGTACGGCACCAGCTGCTTGATACCCTTCAAAACAACTTCAAACAAGTGGTCGAATGACGTGTTGTAAATGGTGGCGGTCAATTCGTCCAACTGATACCACTGCGCGCTGCTGATGCTGTGCTCCATGGTTCGACACCCCTTTTTTACCGAGTAAAACGGGCGTTGCACACCGTGCAAACCCTGCTTCAAAAAATTTTCAACAGGTTTATGCTACCAAGGTTACCAGGCCTTGTCAAGAAAAAAGATGAGCATTACAAGAGAAATTATAAGATGTTTTAACTAAAAATTGTTATACCAACATCATAATTCTGTGTAATTGTAACATGAAAATGCATCCGTTAGAATAAAAGCGCAGGCTGAGCAATGCACCAGCCTGGAACAACACAAGAAACGGGGTTGCTGTATTTATGAAACCGGTAAAACACTTTATGGATTGCTGGGATTACTCCACCGAGGAACTTCTGGCACTGGCAGACCTGATTCGCCGCCTGAAAAAGGACGCGTACGAGGGCACGGTGCCCAAGCTGCTTCAGGGGCAATCGATTGCCATGATTTTTAACGGAAACTCTACGCGCACGCGCATCTCCTTCGAGGTGGCCGCCCAGCAGCTGGGCGCGCACGCCCTGTTTCTCACGGGCGGGCCAGAGGGCGAGCTGCACCTGGGCAAACGCGAAACCATTGGCGACACCGCGCGCGTTGTCTCCAGTATGGTGGACGGCATTGCCATGCGCTGGCGCAACACCAAAGAGATGGAAGAGTTTGTGGCCCAGTGCAGCGTGCCGTTTTTCAACGGCATGGACCATACCCGCCACCCGACGCAGACTTTGTGCGACTTTGTCACCATTCTGGAGCATTTGCCCGAGGGCAAAGAGCTGAAAGATATCCGCCTGGCCTTTGTGGGCGCCACCGGCGTGCGCGAGACCTCTGCCAACGACCTTGCCAAGCTGCTGCCGCGCTTTGGCGCCACTGTGGTGCTGTGCAGCCCCGAGGGGCACACGCTGGGCGGTGAGAAGGATAACAACCCGGAATGGATGATTCAGCGCAACCTTATCTGCCGCGAGCAGGCGGTGAAAGAGGGCGGCGGCCGCATCCTCACCACCCATGACCCCGTAGAGGCCGTGCAGGGGGCAGACTTTGTGTACACCGGCTGCTTCTGCTATGAGGGCACCGAAAGCAAAAGCGATTTTGAATATTTCCAGGAGGTGTTCCTTGACAAGGGCTTCCAGGTGAACAAAGAGCTGCTTGCACACTGCCCGGGCGCCAAAACCATGCATTACCTGCCCGCGCTGCGCGGCAAAGAGATGGACGATTACGCCATGGATTTTGAGGGCTCGCTTTTGTGGCAGCAGGCCGAGAACCGCCTGCACACTCAGCGCGGCCTGATGGCATACCTGATGGGCCCGCGCTCCAGCCAGCCCAGCCAGGCCGAGCTGACGGAAGAGGGCTCGATTGTGCGGGAGAAGATCGATTACATGAACAAAAAATTCGGCACACAGCTCACGCATGCAACACGTTGAACCAGGGCCGGGCGCCGCGCGCCCGGCAGTATAAAATGCAAGAAAGGTTGGATGGAATATGTCATCGCATTTGCTGAAAACGCTGCCCTATGAGGACGGCTTTGTGATGCCCGCAGAGTTCGAGCCGCAGTCGGCCGTGTGGCTGCTGGTGGGCGGCGCCTACTCGCACTGGCACAACGGCGGGTTTAAAATTCGCGAAACCCAGGTGAACCTGGCCAAGGCCATCAATGCCGCCGGCACCCATGTGAACATTGGCGTGCCCAACGACCTGTACCTGGAGACAGAGTATATCTTCGCCGGGCTGGATGTATCCATTTACGAGATGTCGCTGGATAACTGCTGGCCGCGCGACAGCGGCGCCATCTATGTGAAGAACCGCAAAACGGGCGAAGTGCGTGGGGTGGATTTCAAATTCAACGCCTGGGGCGGCGATTCCAACGGCGCTATGATCAGCTATGCCAACGATGATTTGGCCGCGCGCAAGATGCTGCAGGCCACCGGGCACGACCGCTACAAAACCACCTTTGTGCTGGAGGGCGGCTCTATTATCGCGGACGGCGAGGGCACGGTGATTACCACCGAAAGCTGCCTGCTGAACCCGAACCGCAACCCCGGCCTTACCCGGCAGCAAATTGAGGAAAAGCTGAAAACCTACCTGGGCTTTGAAAAGGTTATTTGGCTGAACGAGGGCATCGATTTGAACGCGGGCGAGACAGACGGCCATGTGGATGACATCTGCTCGTTTATTGGGCCCGCCGAGGTGGTGTGCTGCTACACCGAGGACCCCACCAACGAGTACTACAAAGTGTTCAAAAACTGCTATGAGATATTGTGCAACTCCACCGATGCAAAGGGCCGCAAGCTGAAGGTGCACAAGCTCACGGCGTGCAAGCCGTTCCGCATTACAAAAGAAGAGGCGGAAAACGTGCTGGTGTCCCAGGGCGTGGGCCAGAACCCGGACGGCAAGTGGCGCAAAGAGGGCGATTTCGCCGTGCCCAGTTATGCAAACTTCCTCATCACCAACGGCTCTATCATCTTCCCCATCTATGGGCTGGATACGGACGAAGAGGCCGTAAAATGCCTGGAAGAAATTGTGGCGGGCCGCTATGTGGTGCGCCCGGTGAACGCGCACGAAATTGCGCTGTGCGGCGGCTCTATTCACTGCTTTACCCAGCAGGTTGTGAAGTAAACGTGCACAATGCCCGGCGGGGCCGCAAAGTCCCGCCGGAACCTTGAGAAAGAGGAGGAGAGTATGGAACTTGGCATTCTGACGCTGTTGCCGCCTATTGTCATTCTGCTGATGGCGCTGAAAACCAGAAACACTACGTCCTCGCTGCTGGCGGGCGCGCTTTTGTGCTGCATTCTGCAGTATAAAACCGGCTTTCTTACCGGGTTTATCGATTTGATGTATGCAGTGGGCTGTGACGAAGACACCATCTGGTATGTGCTGTTTGTGGCGCTGTTCGGGTGTGTATTGGGCATCTGGTCCCACACGGGGGCCACGCGCGCCCTGGCCGAACAGCTGCAAAAATACGCCACCAACCAGCGCCGCACGCTGCTGCTTACCTGGGTGATTGGCATTCTGGTGTTCATTGACGATTTCACCAGCATTGCCGTGCGCGGCACCATGACAAAGCTGTACGATAAAAACAAAATTCCGCGCGCCATGCTCAGCTATATCACAGACGCGCAGGCCTCGCCGCTGAACGCGCTGATTCCCATTGGCACATGGGGCATTTTCTATCAATCTGTGTTTGTGGGCTATGCCGAGGTTACGGCCCTGGGCGACAGCATGAGCGTATACAATTCCACCGTGCCGTTTATCTTCTACGGCTGGGTGTCCGTGGCCATTGCCCTGCTGGTGGCGCTGGGCGTGCTCAAGCCCATGGGCGCCATGAAAAAGGCGTATGAACGCGCACAGGCCACCGGCCGGCTGTATTCGGAGGAAAGCGATGCACTGAATACGGACGATGGCGAGGAAGCACCGCTGGACTCTGTGAAAACCAAAAAGCTGCTGGCCGGCTTTATTATCCCGTTGGCGGTGTTTATTGTCATCGTGCTTGTCAACGGCGACGTTGTGTTTGGCTCGCTTGTCACCATCGCCGTGGCGTTTGTGCTGTTCCTGGCACTGAGGCTGGCGCGCTGGAACGAGCTGATGAAGGCCTGCATGCAGGGCATCACCGACATGGTGCCCATGATTGTCATTGTGTTTGCGGCCTACATGGTGCGCGATTCCCTCATTGCCATTGGCATGCCGGAATATGTCATCTCGATTGCCCAGCCGTTCATGAGCCCGGCGCTGCTGCCTGTCATCACATTTGTAATCTGCGCGCTGCTGGCTTTCATGTCCGGCACCAACTGGGGCTCTACGCTTCCGGTGGCGGCCGTTGTCATTCCGCTGTGCGCCTCTGTGGGCGGCAACATGCCCATGGTGCTCTCTGCGGTCATTTCGGGCGCGGCGTTCGGCGCGCACGCCTGCTTCTATTGCGATGTCACCATTTTCACCTCTGGCATGACGAAAATAGACAATATGGAACATGCCACCACGCAGCTGCCCTATTGCCTGATTGGCGCCGGGGTGACAACGCTGCTTTACCTGGTGGCGGGCTTCCTCTTCTAACAGCGCCCCAAGCGGGCTTTGCCCTTCTGTCAAATGAAACGGCCCGGTAAAAACCGGGCCGTTTCATTTTGTGTGTTATGTCAGCTGTGCGTCTTTGGGCGTGTCCTCTTCCTGCGGGGCTTTTTGGCGGTAGTTTACCGAGACATCCACGCCGTTCTCCAAATTATACAAAATATCCTCCAGCGGGGGAAGGAAGGTGGAAAGCGCCTCGCTGCGCACATGGATGCCGTCATAGAAATCTGCGTTCGTCAGGCCCATGGCATAGGGGTTATAGCTGCCGTACACCGGCACATCCAGCTGCTTGGCAATGCGGCGAATCAGCGGCTCTGTGGCCACAAAGCCGCTGTAGTGCTCGGCGTTTTTCATGGCGTTGTCATAGGCGATGGGGTGATAGGGCGAAAGCAGGAATACCACGCGGATGCCCTTGCCCTGCAGATACTGCACAAATTTGGTGAACAGCTCAATGCGCTCTTCCTCGGGCTCTTCATAATATTCCACCCGGAAGAAATTGCTTGTCTGCCCCAGCGCGGCGGCGTCAACGGCCTCCTGCGGCTGCGTGCGGAACGAGCGGCTGTACACAATGCTGCCGTCCGAGCGCATCACCTCGGTGTCCTGGTTCATCACGTCGCCCTCTACGGCCTGGGGCTGCACCACCTCGCCGCGGGCAGACAGAAAATAGGTGAGGTTGCCCTGAAAATAGCTGGGGGAGTACAATGCCTCCCACTTCATGGTGGGGTCTTCGGTTTCAAAATCTGTCTCAATGCCAAGGTCGCGCAGAAGAAACTCGGCATACAGGGCTTTGTCGCTTCGCGGGTCCACCGCGTCCTCGCCGCCAAACACCCACGGGTCTACCCCGATGATGATGTTCTGCGGCACGGCGCCGCGCTGTTCAAACAAATAATAGGTGCCCATCAGGTCGTACATGTCTGCGCCCGTGATGGCACAGTTGTAAAAGCTGTCTGTCTTCAGCATCTCGCTGGAAATCATCATCACCCGGCTGGAGCCCAGGGCGATGGTGGCGGGCACGTCTTCCATATTGTGTACAAAGGTTTTGATGATTTTGCGCTGGCTGTTGTTCAGCCGCTCGGCGCCCACCACGTCATGGCCGCTCAGCATCAGCTCTACCACATCGCGCAGCTCCTGGTCGCCCTGGAAATAGCCCTGGCAGTCCACCTTGAAGTTGAACAGCACCATAAACAGAAAAATGGGCACAAAAGCGGCCGCGCCAAGGGCAAGGCGCCCGGCCCAGAACAGTTTTTTCACCGGCTTGGGCAGCGTGCGGCGTTGCCCCTGCGTTTTCTTTTCCATCTGCCGCGCCCCCTTTTCAGAAGTTCTGGTAAATGAACGCCGATTTGCCAAACGCCCCGCAGAACAAAATCATGCCGGCCAGCGCATAATACAAAAGCCAGCGCAGCACCAGTGGGTAGCGGCGGATAAATTCATGCATGGGCACGCCAAAGGCCTCCAGCCCCTCGGTGAAGGCAAGGCCCACCAGCAGCGTCAGCGTCATCTTTAAATCGAAGCCAATGGTCACCAGCACCTCGCGGAAGGCTTCAAAATCGGTGAACATGGCGCCCCAGCCGGTGAACAGATGGCTGTACACCCAGGCGGCATCCTCAAAGCTGGCCGCCCGGAAGAACACGATGCAGCTTGTGAACAGCAAATAGGTGCACACCACTTTGAAAAAGGCGCGCGTGGGCCTTGTGCAGTAAAGCGGGTTGTACTTTTCCATTTTTCTGCGCCAGGGCGCCGTGGCCTTGCCAATGCACATGTAAATGCCGTTCAAAAGGCCCCACACCACAAAGGTGAGGCTGGCGCCGTGCCACAGGCCGCTTGTGAGAAACACAATGATCTGGTTCAAATACTGGCGGAACTTGCCCTTGCGGTTGCCGCCCAGGGGGATATACAGATAATCGCGGAACCAGTTGGTAAGGCTGATGTGCCAGCGCCGCCACAAATCGGTGAAGCTGTGCGCAGCCAGCGGGCGGTGGAAATTTTCCATCAGGCGAATGCCGAACATTTCGCCCGCGCCAATGGCAATGTCTGTGCAGGCGGAAAAATCACAATATAGCTGATAGGCAAACAGCACGCTGGCCAAAAGAAACACCGGGCCCGTGTAGGCCTCTTGCGTTACGCTGCCGTATACAGAGGCCACAATGACGCCAATGTTGTCTGCCACCACCAGCTTTTTGAACAGGCCCCACAAAATGCGGAACATGCCGCCGCAAAAGCGCCCGTATTCAAATGGCGCAGGCGAGGCAAGCTGCGGCAGAATATGCTCGCCGCGCTCGATAGGGCCGGTGACGATGCACGGAAAAAAGCTGACAAACAGCGCATAGTGCACCACATTGTGCTCGGCAGGCTTGCCGCGGTATACATCAATGGCATAGCCCAGCGCCATAAAGGAAAAATAGCTGATGCCCAGCGGCACGGCAAAGCTTGGCGCTGTGAAGGCGTCCTTTTGCCCAAACAGGCCCCACAGCCCGTTCAGCCACTGTGTTACCATGCCGGCATATTTGTAAAAGCCAAGGCTGCCGATGCACACGGCCACACACACGGCCAGCACGGCCTTGCGCGCGGCGGGGCGCTGCACGCGCTCCAGCACAAGGCCCGCCCCCCAGGTGACCAGCGTGGCGGCACAAAGCAGCACAAGATAACCGGCGTTGGCCGGGTCGTACAGGTAAAACACATAGCTGCAGCACAACAGCCATGCCGCCCGCGCAATGCGCGGAAGAATATAATACACCAGTGCCGCAACCGCCAGAAAAATGAAGAATGCAAGGGTGATGAAATTCATCGCAGCTTCACTCCGCCCCACACAAGGTTTGCGCGCCGCAACCGCGCTGTGTTTAAAACCGCCCGCAGGGCGGTGTTATTTTGTCTCGTCCGGCCCGTCTTTGCGCTGTGCAAGGGCCTGTTCCAGCTCGCGCACGCGCTTTTCCAGCAGGGCGTTTTCCTGCGCAAGGCGCTTCAGCTTTTCCGCAAAGCCGGACACAATGGTAGAAAGGCTGAGCAGCAGCAAAAGCACAAAGGCAAGCACCAGGGTGAAAACCACGTTCACCGGCATTTCCATGTTCAGCCAATCGCGCAGCACCAGCACAATGTAGGGGAACGCGGCGAACAGAAGCAGCGCGCCGCCCGCCATCAGCCAGATGATGGAATAGCGCACCGTCAGCCGCCCCTTTTTCAAAAGCCACAGAATGGCCGCCAGAAACACCGCAGCGCCAAGAAACAAATCCAGCCGCAGGGTAAGGTCGATATTGGGCACGTTCATGTGCGGCCTCCTTTCCGGCGCGGGCGCGTAAGCCGGTATACCACAAGGGCAATGCTTACCTTTACCATATAATATACAGAGCGCAGCGGGCTGATAGAGGACGTGCCGCCCATGCGCTCGGCCATTACCACGGGCGCCTCGCCCACGCGAAACCCGTTCAGCACGGCCGAGATAATGGCCTCGGGCTCGGGATAATCCTGCGCATAATGGTGCGCAAAAAATTCCGTCAGGCGCCGGCCGGTGGCGCGAAACCCGCTTGTCACATCCAGCACGCGCACGCCGCACAAAAGGCGGATGAGCCCGCTGAGCAGCCGGATGCCCGCGCGCCGCATGGCACTTGTCTGAAAACCCTCTTTGGTAATAAAGCGGCTGCCCACGCACATGTCCACTTCGCTCCGCGCCACAGGGCCCACCACACTGGCAAGGTAGGCGGGGTCGTGCTGGCCGTCGCCGTCCATCTGCACGGCAATGTCATAGCCGTTCTGCGCGGCGTACAAATATCCGCTTTGCACGCCGCCGCCAATGCCAAGGTTTACCGGCAGGGAAATGTAGGAAAACCCCTCCCGCGCGCAAATTGCGGCGCTGCCGTCGGTGGAACAGTCGTTCACCACAAGGTAATCCACCTGGCCGGGCAAAGCCTGCCCGGCCACGGACGCCTGCAGGTTTTTCACCACGCGCGCAATATTTTCTGCCTCGTTGTAGCAGGGAATAATCACCAGTATTTTCAAAACCTCACCCCGTCATTCGGCGTTTTCACCGCCAAGGATGCATGCCAGCAGCCGCTGCAAAAGCAGGCTGCGGCGGTAGTGTGCCCGGAAATAGCTGCGCCCGGCTTTGCCCAGCGCGGCGCGCGCTTCGGCGGGCATATCCGCCAGGCGCACAAGGTTCCGGCACAGCGCCTCTTCGTCGCCCGCCGCGCACGCAAGCCCGCAGCCCGCGCTTTGCACGGCGCGCGCCGCCTCGCCGTCTGCCGCCACCAGCACGGGCCGGCCCGCGGCCATATAGCTGGTTATTTTTGCGGGCACCGTCAGGCCCAAATCGTCGCTTTTGGCCAGCGCCGCAAACAATGCGCCGGCCATGGTGTGGTAGGCGGGGATGCGCTCTACCGGCTGCATGCCCTCGAAGGTGAAATATTCCCGCACACCGGCGCTGTCAATGTCCGCCTCCAGCTGCGCCCGGCTCATGCCGTCGCCCACGATGCAGAAGTGGATGTCCCTGCGGCCCTGTGCGGCAAGGCGCTTGGCGCACGCGACAAGCAGGCCAAGGTCCTGCGCGGGGCTGATGTTGCCCGCAAACACCACGCAAAAGCGCCCGGCAAAGCGCGCCGCCAGCGCCTCGTCGTGCACATCCTGGGCGTAAAGGTCTTCGCAATACTGCGGCACCACCGCCACTGTGCGCCGCGGCGCAATGGCACGCAGCTTTTCGCCCAGCGCATCGCTCATGCCCACAAGGGCATCGCTGCGGCGGTACAGCCAATGCGAGACGCCCGCCGCCACAGCGCGCAGCGCGCGGTTTTTTACCGGCAGCACCGAATAGAGGTTTTCGGGCCACAGGTCCAGCACATAGGTGCAAAGCGGCACGCGGTGCAGCTTTGCATATACAATGGCGGGCACCATCATCAGCACAGGGCTTGTCTCGTAACAGAACACGGCGTCATAGTGCCGCCCGTGCAGCCTTGGCAGGCTGAACAGCGCGCACAGCGGCCAGGAGACATAGTTTAAAAAAATGCGCGCGGCCGTGTTGCCGCGCCGCGGCACTTCGCCCGCGCGAAATATCTGCACGCCCTCGTGCTGCTGGCGCCGCGGGCCCATATAGCGGTAGCCCTCGAACCACTCGCCCTTCGGGTAGTTCGGCAGGCCGCATAAAACGTCCACTTCCACGCCGCTTTCCACAAAGCCCCGGCAGATATCCGTGATGCGGAAATTTTCCGGCCAGTAATGCTGGCTCACAACAAGGATACGCCTATGCTGCTGTTCCATCTTCTGCGTCACCTCGCTGTGTGCTCTGCCGCCGTGCGGCAGGCGGGGGCGGCGCGGGCGCTGCGCCTGGCGGGCCCTGCCGGGCCGCCGTTTTTCGCATGGCGCGCTCAGGCCTTGCGCCACACCATTTTGTTTACAACGCCCACATAGCTTTGAATGATCTTCACCACTTTGGTGGATACATCCTCGGCATAGCAGGGCACCGGAATGCCCACATCGCCGTTTTCATTCATGGCCACGGCCGTCTGCACGGCCTGTTCCACGCCGCCCTGGCTGATGCCGGCCAGAATGAAGCAGCCCTTGTCCAGCGCCTCGGGGCGCTCGGTAGAGGTGCGGATGCACACCGCGGGGAAGGGGTGCCCCACGCTGGTGAAAAAGCTGGCCTCTTCCGGCAGCGTGCCGGAATCGCTCACCACGCAGAAGGCGTTCATCTGCAGGTGGTTGTAATCGTGAAAGCCCAGCGGCTCGTGCAGGCGCACGCGCTTGTCCAGCACAAAGCCGCGCTGCTGCAGAAATTTACGGCTGCGCGGGTGGCACGAATACAAAATGGGCATATCGTACATTTCGGCCAAATGGTTGATGGAGGTGAACAGGTCGGTGAAATTCTTTTCCGTGTCGATGTTCTCTTCCCGGTGGGCCGAAAGCAGAAGATATCTGCCCTTTTCCAGCCCCAGCCTTGCCAGCACATCGCTGGCCTTGATCTGCGCAAGGTTCGCGCGCAGCACCTCGGCCATGGGGCTGCCGGTGACATAGGTGCGCTCTTTGGCGGTGCCCTCGGCGTTCAAATAGCGGCGCGCGTGCTCGGAATAGCACAGGTTCACATCCGCAATGTGGTCTACAATGCGGCGGTTCGTCTCTTCCGGCAGGCATTCGTCAAAACAGCGGTTGCCCGCCTCCATATGAAAGATGGGGATGTGCAGGCGCTTTGCGCTGATGGCCGAAAGGCAGCTGTTGGTGTCGCCCAAAATCAGCAGCGCGTCCGGCTTTTCCTGCACCATCAGGGCATAGCTTTTGGCAATGATGTTGCCAATGGTCTCGCCAAGGTCGGCGCCCACGGCGTTCAGGTAATAATCCGGCGCGCGCAGGCCAAGGTCTTCAAAAAAAATCTGGTTCAGCGTGTAATCGTAGTTCTGGCCCGTGTGCACCAGAAGCTGGTCAAAGTATACGTCGCACTTTTTAATCACGGCCGAAAGGCGGATAATCTCCGGCCTTGTGCCCACAATGGTCATCAATTTCAGCTTGCTCATGGCTGCCCCTTTATTGCAAAAAAAGTGTATTTTATCAGAAGATAAAAAGTGAGAGTTGCTTTACACCTGCTCTACACCTGCTCTGCCCAGGTGTCCGGGTTCTGCGGGTCGAAAAGCTCGCTGGCCCACATGATGGTGACAAGCTCGCCCTGGCCCACGTTTTCAATGTTGTGCACATAGCCGGTGGGAATATCCACCACCTCCAGCTTGTCCCCGCTTACGCGGTATTCCAGCACCTCGCTTGTGCCCAGTTTGCGGAAGCGGATGGCCGCTTGGCCCTTCACCACCAAAAATTTTTCGTTTTTGGTGTGGTGCCAGTGGTTGCCCTTTACAACGCCGGGTTTTGCCACGTTCACCGAAACCTGCCCGCGCTCGGGCGTGCGCAAAAATTCAGTGAAGCTGCCGCGCGCGTCCGCATGCGTGCAAAGCGGGTAGGCAAAGGCGTCCTCGGGCAGGTAAGAGAGGTAGGTGGCATACAGCTTGCGCGTAAAGGCGTCGCCCATATCCGGCACGGCCAGCGCGGCGCGGCTTTCGGCAAAGCTGCGGATGGTATCCGCCAGGTGCCCAAGGCTTGTCTGGTATACCTCGCACATCAAATGGCAATAGCCGGGAATGGAACAATCTCGCGCGGCGCGGCCCTCCATGGCGCTGAGGAAACAGGCCACTACGTCGTCAATGTACACAAGCGGCAGGGTGTAGGCCCTGTCGCGCACCTCAATGGGCAGGCCGTGCGCAATGTTGTGGCAGAACGTGACCACCACGCTGTTATAGGCGGGGCGGCACCATTTGCCAAACACGCCCGGCAGCCGGTACACCAGCGCCGGGGCGCCGGTGGCGCGCTCGTGCGCGAAAATCAGTTCCTCTGCCTCGCGCTTCGATTTGCCGTAGTCGTTATCCAGTTCTGCCTGCACAGAGGAGGTTACCAGCACGGGCGCCTTGTTGCCCGCCTGGGCCAGAAGATGCAAAAGCTCTTCGGTAAAGCCGCGGTTGCCCGCGTAAAATTCGCTTGGGTCTTTCGGGCGGTTTACGCCCGCCAAATGAAACACGAAAGCGGCCTGCTGCGCATATTCGCGCAGGGCCTCTTTCGGGGTGTCAAGGTCGAACATAAGCAGGTTGTCATACCCGCGGCAGCGCAGGGCTGCGCACAGGTTTTTTCCCACAAACCCGCCCGCGCCGGTGATGAGGATAGCGCTGTGCTTATCCATATGGCAAAAGGCTCCTTTATGTTTCATTACGCGCCGGGCGCGTGCTCAGGCTTTTTTCCAGTTCGCCAGCTCGCGCTGCACATATTCGGCGGTCAAAATCTTCTCCACCGTGCCCTGCACGTCCAGCCTGCGGGTGTTGTGGCTGGTGTAGCTCTCGTCCGCCTGGGTGTGCACCTGGCCCTTCACCACAAATTTGTCATAGTTCAAATCGCGCCCGTCGGCACTCACGCGGTAATAGCCGCCCATGTCCTCGCTGCGCACACGCTCTTCCCGCGTCATCAGCGTTTCAAACAGCTTTTCGCCGTGGCGCGTGCCAATAATCTGCGTGCCGGTGTCGCCAAACAGCTGCTGCACGGCTTTGGCCAGGTCTCCAATGGTAGAGGCCGGGCTCTTCTGCACAAACAGGTCGCCGGGGCGCGCGTGCTCGAAGGCAAAGGCCACAAGGTCTACCGCTTCGTCCAGGTTCATCAGAAAACGCGTCATGTCCGGGTCTGTGATGGTGATGGGCTTGCCGGCCTTAATCTGGTCAATAAACAGGGGAATGACGCTGCCGCGGCTGCACATCACGTTGCCATAGCGCGTGCAGCAGATGGTGGTGTCCTCCGCCTTCACGGTGCGGGCCTTGGCGCCTATCACCTTTTCCATCATGGCTTTTGAAATGCCCATGGCGTTGATGGGGTAGGCGGCCTTATCGGTGGAAAGGCACACCACCTTCTTTACGCCCGCGTCAATGGCTGCCGTCAGCACGTTGTCGGTGCCCACGATGTTGGTGCGCACGGCCTCCATGGGGAAGAACTCGCAGCTGGGCACCTGCTTTAAGGCCGCGGCATGGAAGATGAAATCCACCCCGCGCACGGCGCTTTTCACGCTGGCGGGGTTGCGCACGTCGCCAATATAAAAGCGCAGCTTGCCCGCAAGCTGCGGGTGCAGCTGCTGGTATTCGTGGCGCATGTCGTCCTGCTTTTTCTCATCGCGCGAAAAAATGCGAATCTCGCCGATGTCGCTGTGCAAAAAGTGCTTGAGCACCGTGTTGCCAAAACTGCCTGTGCCGCCCGTGATAAGCAGCGTTTTTCCCTTGAAAAATTCTGTGTTCATGGCCTTGTAAAACTCCTGACATCATAAAATGAGCGGCACACGCCGGAAAATGTCCAATAACCTTACACATTATAACATGATTCTCTCTGCAAGAAAAGGGCTAATGTCTGTGTGGTGCGCTGCTTTGCCGCAGATGGTTTGCCGTGCGGCATGCCGCATGCTAAAATAGGGAAAACCATGGGGCCGGGGGTGCTGGAACATGAATGCGGCTTTTCTTTTGCTGCCCTTCCTGGCGGTGCGGTTCGGGCTGATGGCCGCGCTGGGCCGGGATGCTTTGCAGCGCGCGGCCCACTTTGCCCCGATGCAGGGCGCACAGCGGGTGGCGCTGGTTATTTATCAGGTGTCGAATGGGGCAATTTTTCTGGGCCTCTTTTTCTTTCAGGTGCAGCCGGCCGCCGCCTGGTGGTTTTTGGGGGGCGCAGTTTGCTATTTGGCGGGGCTTGGCCTGTGTGCGGCCGCGGTGGCCAGCTTTGCCTCGCCGGGCCGCCTTGGGCTGAACACGGCCGGGGCCTACCGGTTTTCCCGCAACCCCATGTATGCAGCTTATTTTATTTGCTTTCTTGGCATGGCGCTGCTGGCAAAATCGCCTTTTCTGGCAGGGGCCGTGCTGGTGTTTCAGCTTTCCGCCCGCTGGCTTGTGCTTGCGGAAGAGCGCTGGTGCGAGGAAATATTCGGGGAAGAGTATAGGCAGTATAAAAAACAGGTGCGGCGCTGGCTTTGAGCGGGCGGCCGGGCGCCGGCTTGCCTGCGGGAAAGTGCGGCCCGGATGCCTTGACGGCGGGGCCTGCGGCGTGCTACCATCGAAAAAAAGGCCGCCTTGTGCGCCCGCATTTGGGCGGGCCGGGGCAGGAAAGGAAGAGAAACCATGCGTGCAGTGGAACGTTTTTGCCGCTATGCGGCGTATGACACACAGTCCAGCGAGGTGTCGGGCACTTCGCCCTCTACGGAAAAACAGCTTGTGCTGGCAAAGGCGCTGTGTGAAGAGCTGACGGCGCTGGGCGCCGAAAACGCCCATGTGGATGAATACGGCTATGTGTATGGCTGGGTGCCTGCCGCGCCCGGCTGCGAGGCGGCGCCCGCGCTGGGCCTCATTGCCCATATGGACACCGCCCCCGCCTTCAGCGGCACGGGGGTGACGCCCGTGTTTCACGAGCATTACGACGGCGGCGACGTGCCCCTGCCCAAAGCAGGCCGCACCATCCGCGTAAAAGATTTCCCTCAAATGAAAGCGCTGCGCGGGCGCACGCTTATCACAGCGGACGGCAGCACGCTGCTTGGGGCGGACGACAAGGCCGGCATTGCCGAAATTATGACGCTGCTGGAGACACTGGCCGCCACCGGCGCGCCGCACGGCAGGCTGTGCATTGCCTTTACGCCCGACGAAGAGATTGGCCAGGGGGCCGACCATTTCGACGTGCAGAAATTTGGCGCAAAGTACGCCTACACCATGGACGGCGGCGCCGAGGGCGGCGTGGAATATGAAAACTTCAACGCCGCGGCGGCCCGCTTTGACATCACGGGCGTCTCGGTGCATCCGGGCTCTGCCAAGGGCGTTATGGAAAACGCCCTGCTCATTGCCATGGAGGTAAACGCCCTGCTGCCCGCGCAGGACGTGCCCGCCAAAACAGAGGGCTACCAGGGCTTTTTCCATGTGACGGCCCTTTCGGGCACGGACGAGAAGGCGTCTGTCGAATACATTGTGCGCGACCACGACGCCGAAAAGTTTGCGGGCCGCTGTGCGCTTTTGCAGCAGATTTGCGACAGGCTGCAGGCCGAGCACCCCACAGCGCGCATCCGCCTGAAGCTCAGCGAAAGCTACCGCAACATGGCCGAACAAATTGCCCCATGCATGCACCTTATTGAAAACGCGCGCGCAGCCGCGCGGGCTGCGGGCATCGAGCCCTACACCGAGGCCATCCGCGGCGGCACAGACGGCGCACGCCTTTCCTTTATGGGCCTGCCGTGCCCCAACCTTGGCACGGGCGGCCACAACTTCCACGGGCCGTACGAGTGCATTACCGTGGAGGCCATGGACGCCGTGGTGGAGATGCTGGTACACCTGGTGGGCCTGTATGCCCATTTTGAAGAAAAAGGGGAAAAGGCGTGACGGCCCCGGCGCGCGGCCTTTCGGCGTGCCATAACCACACGCAGATGAGCGACGGCGCGCTGGCGCTGGACGACATGGTGCGCGCCGCCGTCCGTCAGGGCTTTTCCGACATCGGCATCTCAGACCATTCCTGCCTGGCGGCAGAGCCGCCGCATGCCACGGGCGACGAGGCGGGCTACCTTGCCGCTTTGCGCGGCGCAAAGGCGCGCTTTTCGGGCCAGATCTGTGTGGCCGCGGGCCTTGAGCTGGACGCGCTCTCCCATTTTTCTGCCCGGCACGAGCTGGATTATGTCATCGGTTCGGTGCACTACCTGTACGACAAGGCTGCAGACCGTTTTTACGGGGTGGATTGGGACGAGGCCACAGCCCAAAGCTGCATCAAAGAGATGTTTGGCCAAAACGGCCTGGCCTATGCGAAGGCGTATTACGCGGCCGTGGCGGAAAATGCCCTGCGCACCAGGCCGGATGTGATTGGCCACTTCGATTTGGTGGTAAAGCCCAATGCGCGCGGCGCCCTGTTCGATGAAGAGAGCCCCGCCTACCGCGCCGCCGCACTGGAGGCGCTGGACGCCTGCTGTGAGGCGGGGGGTATTCTGGAGGTGAACACGGGCGGCGTGTTCCGCGGCTGGCGCAGCACGTTTTACCCCGCGCCGTTCCTGCTGCGCCGCGCGGCGGAAAAGGGCATGCGCGCCACCGTCAACGCAGACGCCCACTGCGCCGAGGCGTTGTGTTTCGGCTTTGCACCCGCGCGCGAGATGCTGCGGCAGGCCGGCTTTTCCAGCGTGTGGGTGCTGCGCGGCGGCGCCTTCTGCGAAGAGGCGCTGTAAGGCAGGGTGCGCCGCCCGGCGCGCAAAACGCCTTGCGAAAACACGCGGGCGGTGTTATGATGAAAAAAGAAACGGCCCGCGCCGCCCTTTGCCCTGCCGGGCAGGGGATGCATGCGGCGGGCCTGAAAAGGAGTTGGAAGCATCATGTCAAACATTTGGCACGATATGAACCCCTCGCGCATCAGCCCGGACGATTTCATCGCCGTTATCGAGATTGAAAAGGGCTCAAAGAAAAAATATGAGCTGGATAAGGAGACAGGCCATATTATTCTGGACCGCATCCTTTATACCTCTACCCATTACCCGGCCAACTACGGGCTGATCCCCCGCACCTATGCCGACGACGGAGACCCGCTGGACGTGCTGGTGCTCTCCAGCGAGACGCTCGCCCCGCTCAGCCTGGTGCGGTGCTACCCCATCGGCGTCATCACCATGCTGGACCAGGGCAAGATGGACGAGAAGATTATCGCCATCCCGTTCAACGACCCCACCTATAACACCTATACGGATATCTCTCAGCTGCCCAGCCATATCTTCTCGGAAATGCGCCATTTCTTCAGCGTGTACAAAAACCTGGAGGGCAAAGACACCGTGGTGAACGAAGAGCAGGGCCCGGATGAGGCCAAGCGCATCATTCAGAACTGCCTGGATGCATACATTGAAAAATTTTGCCGCTGACGGCAGAAAGGATGCTGTGAAATGAGAAAAGGGACAGCCTTCAGCCTGGTTGGCTTTATTTTGGGTGCCGTGGGGGCCGTTGTGTCCATCACGGCTATTGTGTTCAGCGCCGTGGGCGTGGTGCTGAGCAAAAAGTTCAGCCGCCCGCGCGTGCGCTGAAGGCGCACAGCGCAGCCCGCCAGCCGGAAGAGAACACGCTCTTCCGGCTTTTTTCGCCATGTGGCGCGCACAGCGCCCAAATGCCGCTGAAAGGGGGCGCAAGCCCATGGAAACACAGCCCCGGGGCCCGGTGCTGGGCGCGCTGGAGACACAGCTTTCTTTTGAAGAGGCGCAAAGCCTGTGCGCCATGGAGGATGCGCCCATAGAGGCCTTCGCCTTCACGGGCGGCGGCGCGCCCGGCGCGCCGCTTGCCAAAAGCGAATGGCGCGGCTGTGCGCTGAAAAGCGTGTGCCTGCGCGGGGCCGATTTGCGCGGCGCGTACTTTTGCGATGTGTTGTTTCACAACTGTGATTTTGCGGGCGCGGCGCTGGTTGGCGCCACGCTGCACCGGTGTGCGTTCGAGGGCTGCCGCCTCACGGGGGCAAATTTCAGCGCCGGCGCCCTGGCGGATGTGCGCTTTTCCGGCTGTGTGGCGCAAAGCGCCGTTTTTTCCGAATGTGGCATGAAGGCTGTTCTGTTCGAGCAGACAGACCTTTCCGGCGCCGCCTTTTCCGACATTGGCCTGCGGCGGCGCGCCGTGTTCGCCTTTCGGGAATGCAGCCTTGCGGGCGCGCAGTTTCTGCACACGCCCCTTGCGGGGCAGAACTTTGCCACCTGCAACATCGAGGGCATTGCCCTGGAAGGGCCCGAGCTGCGCGGCGCGCGCGTCACGGCGCTGCAGGCGTGCGAGCTGGCAAAGCTGCTGGGCGTTATTGTGGAATAGGCGCATGCGCGCTGCGCACGGTTTACGTTTTTATTCTGACAGCAGGGGGCTGTATGGTCATGAAAGCATATTTGGAAGCAGGGCAGTTCGTCACCACGCACGGCGTGCTGGGCGAATTGAAGCTGTACCCCTGGGCCGACGGCCCGGAATTTATTGCGTGCCTTCCGCGGCTGTACATTTCGCCGCAGGGCGGCGCACCGCTGGAACTGGAGCGTGTGCGCGCGCACAAGGGCATGTGCATTGTAAAGCTGCGCGGGGTGGACGGCATGGACGCCGCCCGCGCCTATATTGGCAAAACTGCCTATTTTGCCCGCGCGGACGCCAAGCTGCCCCCCGGGCGCTATTTTGTGCAGGACATCATTGGCTGCGAGGTGCGCGACGCTGCCACGGGCGCCGTGTACGGCACGGTGCGCGATATCACGCACCCCGCCGCGTCGGACGTGTACGCCATTCAGACGCCGCAGGGCGAGACGGTGCTGTTCCCGGCGGTGGCGGAATTTTTGGGCGAGCTGTGCCCGCAGGAGGGGTACGTCACCGTGCGGCCCATCCCCGGCATGTTCGACGGCGGGGAGGTGCGCACCGATGCGGATTGACGTCGCCACCCTGTTCCCCGAGATTTGCGAGGCGTTTATGGCGCAAAGCATCATTGGCCGCGCACAGAAAAACGGATATATTGAGTTTCACGCCCATCAAATTCGCGAGCACACGCTGAACAAACAGCGCCAGGTGGACGATTACCCCTATGGCGGCGGCCCCGGCATGGTGATGCAGGCCCAGCCCATTTACGATTGCTGTGCATCTGTTTTGCAGGCGGCGGCGGCCGAGGGCCGCGCCCGGCCGCATGTGGTGTTTATGACGGCGGGCGGCGCGCCGCTTACCCAGCAGGGGTGCAAGCGCCTTGCCAAAGAGGAAAGCCTGCTTTTGGTGTGCGGGCACTACGAGGGCATTGACGAGCGCGTGATAGAGGCGCTGGCCGATGAAGAAATATCCATTGGCGACTATGTGCTCACCGGCGGCGAACTGGCGGCGCTGGTGGTGGCAGACAGCGTGTTCCGCCTTCAGCCCGGCGTGCTGGCCTGTGCCGAGGGCTATGAGGACGAGAGCTTCTATTCCGGCCTGTTAGAGTACCCGCAGTACACCCGGCCGGAGGAATGGCACGGCATGCGCGTGCCGCAGGTGCTGCTCAGCGGGCACCACGCCAACATCCGTGCCTGGCGCGCGCAGCAGGCGCTGGAGCGCACGCGCCAGCGCAGGCCAGACCTTTACGAAGCCTACCTTGCCGGAAAAAAGGACGGCGAAACAAACCCCTAGGCGGCCTGCGGGCGGCCCCAAATGCCGTGCTTTTTCCTGTTTTGGCAAAGAATTCTGTATAAACCGCAGAGGAAGTTGAAAACTAATTGGTGATACCGCACAAAGAACAGGAAAAAGAAGTTCCGGTTTGATGGCATGTTGCAGAAAATCGCAAAAGCTGTACGAAATTGTTTGACGAACCGCGAACCAAAGGTATAGAATGAGGGCAAAGCGTCAGCTGTCATTCACTGTGTTAGAAGGAGCGTTTGAATATGTTTGTGAAAGAAGTTACCGTCGAGAACCAGGTGGGGTTGCACGCGCGTCCCGCTACCTTCTTCATCCAGAAAGCGAATGAGTTCAAATCTTCCATCTGGGTTGAAAAAGAAGAGCGCCGCGTCAATGCGAAAAGCCTGCTTGGCGTTCTGAGCCTGGGCATCGTAGGCGGCACCACCATCCGCATCATTGCGGACGGCGCAGACGAGCAGGCGGCCGTAGAGGGCCTGACCGAGCTGGTGAATTCCGGCTTCAGCGAATGACCGAAAGGTAAGCAAAAACGGCGGTGTGCGGCACCCGTGCGGGGGCGGCACGCCGCTTTGTTTTTGACGCATCTGCGCGAAACGAGGCAAATACATGACAAAACAACAGCTTTGGGAAAAGGCAAAAATGCTGCCGCTTCTGCCGGGGGTGTACATCATCCGCGACAAAGAGGGCCAAATTATCTACATCGGCAAGGCCAAGCGCCTGCGCACGCGCGTTTCGCAGTATTTTCGCGAGGGCGTGCCGCACGACGCCAAGGTGACCAAGATGATCAGCCATGCGTTCGAGTTCGACGTCATTGTCACACAAAGCGAGTTCGAAGCGCTTGTGCTGGAATGCAGCCAAATCAAGCAGCACAAGCCCAAATACAACATTCTTTTGAAGGACGACAAGGGCTACAGCTATGTGAAGGTCACGCGTGAAAAATGGCCGCGCCTTTCGGCCGCCCTGCAAAAGGACGATGAAAACGCCGATTACTACGGCCCGTTCACCTCCAGCTTTGCCGTGCGCGAAATGGTGGAGGCCGCGTCCGACGTGTTTCGCCTGCCGCGGTGCACGCGGCGCTTCCCGCAGGACATCGGCAAGGGGCGCCCGTGTTTGAATGCGCACATTGGCAAGTGCATGGCCGTGTGCTCGGGCAAAATACGCAACGAAGATTACCGCGAGGCCGTGGAAAGCGCCCTGCACATGATACGCCACGGCCAGGCGGACATTATGAAGACACTGAAGGCCCGCATGGAGGACGCCGCCGGGCGGCTGGATTTTGAGCGCGCGGCCCTGATACGGGACCAGCTTGCCGCCATTGAAAAGGTAAGCCGCGGGCAGAAAGTGGTGCGCAGCGAAGTGGCAGAGCAGGACGTCATTGCCTTTGCGGGCTCGGCCAACGCCGTGTGTGCGGCTATTTTGCGTTTCCGCGAGGGGCGCCTGGCCGATAAGCGGGAATTTCTGTTTCACGACACGCAGGACATTGCCGCCCTGCGCGACGAATTTCTGCCCCGCTATTATCTGGAGGACACCGAGTTCATCCCCAAAAGCATCGCCGTGGACGAGGCACCCGCGGGCGCGCAGCATTTGCAGCGCCTTTTGTCGGAGACAAAGGGCGCAAAGGTGCAGCTGTATGTGCCCCAGCGCGGCGACACGAAAAAGCTGGTGGAGATGGCGCGCACCAACGCCTTCGAGCGCCTTGCGCGCGAAAGCGGGCGCTATGCGCGCGAACAGCGCGCGCTGGACGAAACGGCCCATCTGCTGGGCCTGGCCGCGCCGCCGCGCGTGATAGAAAGCTATGATATCTCCAACTGGGGCGATGGCACCAGTGTGGCCGGCATGGTGGTGTTCGAGGACGGCAAACCCAAAAAGGCCGGCTACCGCCGGTTCAAAATGCACACGGTGCCCGGCACAGACGACTATGCCTCCATGGCCGAGACGCTGGCCCGCCGCGCAGCCGAATATGAAAAGGGCACAAACAGCCAGTTCAAAATAAAGCCAGACCTGCTGCTCATCGACGGCGGCTGCGGCCAGGTGGCCGCTGTGTGTGCCGCCCTTGCGGGCACCCGGCTTGCCGGTGTGCCCGTGTTTGGCATGGTGAAGGATTCAAAGCACCGCACCCGCGGCCTTGTGGACGCGGCCGGGCGCGAAATTGCCCTTGCCATGCACCGCGGGCCCTTCACCTTCATCACCTCCATTCAGGACGAGACGCACCGCTGGGCCAACGATTACCGCCGCAGGCTGCAAAAGGGCAGGGCCTATTCCTCCACGCTGGAGGCGGTGCCCGGCGTGGGGCCGGCCACGGCCAAGGCCCTGCTGGCCCACTTCAAAACGGTGGGGGCTGTGCGCGCGGCCTCGCTGGACGAGCTGTGCGCCGCCAAGGGCGTTTCAAAGCGCGCGGCCTCGGCCGTGTGGAACGCCTTCCACGCTTCGCCTTGAAAAACCATGGGGTTCCTGTTACAATAATGCTGGAATGTTATTGCTGGAAGGGGGGCGCGCCATGCGCATCATTGCTGGCGAGGCGCGCGGCACCGCGCTGAAAACGCTGCCTGGCACAGACGTCACGCGCCCCACGGTGGCCCGCGTGAAAGAGGGCATGTTCAGCGCTGTGCAGTTCCTTTTGCCGGGCGCGCGTGTGCTGGACGCCTTTGCGGGCTCGGGCCAGCTTGGGCTGGAGGCGCTTAGCCGCGGGGCAGCATCGTGCGTTTTTCTGGACGAATCGCGCGCGGCGTGCGCCGTGGTGCGGGAAAACGCCGCCGCCGCACGCCTGGCCGCAAAGGCCCGTGTGCTGCAAACAAGCGCCGGGGCCTACCTTGCCGCCTGTTCCGACACCTTTCACCTTGTCCTGCTGGACCCACCCTACCATCACGGCACTGTGGCGGCCATTCTGCCCGCCGTGGCGCAGGTGCTGGCGCCGGGCGGCGTGGTGCTGGCGGAAACCGAGCGCGGCGCGCAGCTGCCCGAGGCATGCGGCGCACTGCGCCTTGCCAGGCAATACCGGTACGGCACGGTGCTTGTCTCGAAATACACGCTTTGTGCCGGGGGCGGCCAATAGGCCGCAAAAAAGGGGGAAACAACATGCGCATCGCCATCTGCCCGGGCAGCTTCGACCCGGTGACAAAAGGCCATGTAGACATCATCGAGCGCACGGCAAAGCTGTTCGACAAGGTGGTGGTGCTGGTGGTAATCAACCCGGCCAAGCGCCCGTTTTTCACCGTGGAAGAGCGCACCAGCTTTCTGCGCCGGGCCACGGCGCACATCGGCAACGTCACGGTAGATTCCTACCAGGGCCTTCTGGCCGATTACGCCCACCGCATAGGCGCGTGCACGCTGATTAAGGGCCTGCGCGCTGTGACAGATTTTGAGTTCGAATTTCAACAGGCGCTTACCAACAAAAAGCTGAACGCCGAGCTGGAGACAATGTTCATCATCACCGATTCGCAATACATATACCTGTCTTCCAGCATGGTCAAGCAGGTCGCCCAGTTTGGCGGCGACGTGACGGGTTTTCTGCCCGAGGTCATCCGCGAGGAAGTGGTACTTCGCCTGAAACAGGGCCAACAACAGGAGGTTTGAATCAATGACCATCGACGAATTGCTGGACATCATGGACGAGACGCTGGAGGAGGCCACCACTTTGCCGTTCACCGGCGGCAAGCGCATGGTGGACGTGGAAAAGGTGCGCGATATTATGGACGATATCCGCCTTTCCATGCCGCAGGAAATTAAGCAGGCCCGCGCCATTGTGGAAGACCGCGGCCGCATTGTGGACGATGCCAACAAAGAGGCCGAGGCCATCATCAAGCGCGCGGAAGAGCGCGCCCGCGCCATTGTGGCCGAACAGGCCATTGTGAAGGCCGCCCAGCAGAAGGCCACCGAAATGCTGGCCAGCGCCCAGGCCCAAAGCCGCGAGATGCGCGCCACCGTCACCGGCTATTGCGAAAACATGCTGCGCCGCACAGAGGAACAGCTGGCCCAAAGCCTGACAGACGTGAAAACCGTGCGCACCACCCTGCGCCAAACTTCCAAAAAGGGCCTTGGGGAAAAGCGCCAGCCGCGCGGCGAGGGTTGAGGGTTGACAGAATATTCTTAATAGGATATAATATCAATTAAGAATATTACAAGGAGGCCCGCTGTGGAAAAACGAAACACCATCCAAAAACAGCTTGTGCTGGAAGCGGTGGCCCAGCTGCACAACCACCCCACGGCCGAGCAGGTGTATGCCCAGGTTGTAAAGGCACACCCCACCATCAGCAAAGCCACGGTGTACCGCAACCTTGCCAGCCTTTCCGAGGACGGCCGCCTGCGCCATTTGCCCATGCCCGCCGGGGCGGACAGGTTCGACCACCGGCTGGACGGGCACGCCCATATTGAGTGCACGGTGTGCGGCAGGCTGGACGATGTGGAATTTTCTGCCGGCGCACAGGGCGGCGCGCTTGCCGCGCTGGATACCTTTGCCGAACAGGCCACCGGCTACACACAGGCACAGCACACGGTGCTGTTCACGGGGGTTTGCCCTGCCTGCGCGGCGCACACAGCAGCGCGGAAAGCGTGAATTTTACGCAGAAATGCGCAAAATAGGTGCTGGGGCCTGCGGGCGGGCCGTCTGCCTGCCCTGTAAGCCCCGGCGCCGGAAGTTTATTTTACGAAAGAGAAGGAGAGATGGTTTATGGATCTGAAGGGTTCTAAGACAGAACAAAACCTGTGGACGGCATTTGCGGGCGAGAGCCAGGCGCGCAACAAGTACACCTACTATGCCTCGAAAGCGAAAAAAGAGGGCTATAACCAGATCGCGGCCATTTTCGAAGAGACGGCCGGCAACGAAAAAGAGCATGCAAAAATCTGGTTTAAACTGCTGCACGACGGCATGCCCGACACCGCCGCCAACCTGGTGGACGCCGCCGCCGGCGAGCACTACGAGTGGACGGACATGTACGCAGGCTTTGCCAAAACAGCCAAAGAAGAGGGCTTTGACAAAATTGCCTGGCTGTTTGAGGCTGTGGGCAAAATTGAAAAAGAGCACGAAGAGCGTTACCTGGCCCTGAAGGCCTCGCTGGACGCCGGCACCGTGTTCGCCCGCGAGACAGAGCAGGTGTGGGTGTGCACCAACTGTGGCCATGTGCACATTGGCACGCATGCCCCCGAGGTGTGCCCCGTGTGCGAGCACCCGCAGGCCTACTTCGTCATTCAGAAAAAGAATTATTGATTTTCTGCGTTTGAAAGTGCCCCGGCCTGCAGGCCGGGGCCTTTTTGGCAGAAAAGCCCGAAAGGGCAAAGTTTTCTGCGCAAAAGGTTTGCTTTCCGGCGCGGGATGAGGTAAAATATGGTTATCGAAGCGCCGTGGAAAAC
>UREN01000028.1 GCA_900546885.1 uncultured Oscillospiraceae bacterium | reverse complement strand
AGGTAAAACTGGTGATTGGGGTGAAGTCGTAACAAGGTAGCCGTATCGGAAGGTGCGGCTGGATCACCTCCTTTCTAAGGAGTCAGGCACACGCGAGTTTGAGAGAGCTCGGCGCTGTGGAACAAGGGGAAGGGCAGCGGATCGATATTGTTTAATTTTGAGGGCCCTTTAGGGAACTCAAAAGAGCAAACCGAAGCGCAAGAGCGTGGGGGTATAGCTCAGCTGGGAGAGCACCTGCTTTGCAAGCAGGGGGTCAGGAGTTCGAACCTCCTTATCTCCACCAATATGGGCTCATAGCTCAGGTGGTTAGAGCGCGCGCCTGATAAGCGCGAGGTCGGTGGTTCGAGTCCACTTGAGCCCACCAACTTCCTTGAAAGAGGAAGAGCGAACCCAGGTTGCACCTTGAAAACTGAACAAAGACTGCATGAAGTAATCGAAAAATCGAGATAGAAAAATCTACAATTTTGCGAAGACTTCTGTTGGCAGACGAGAGAATCAAGCAAGAGATAAAACGGTCAAGCTAGAAAGGGCGCAGGGCGAATGCCTTGGCACTGGGAGCCGAAGAAAGACGTGATAAGCTGCGAAAAGCTGCGGGGAGCTGCAAATAAGCGATTGATCCGCAGATTTCTGAATGGGGAAACCCACATGGAGTCATGTCCATGTAACATATGCTGAATCCATAGGCATATGTGGGGAACCGCCTGAACTGAAACATCTAAGTAGGGCGAGGAAAAGACATCAACCGAGATTCCGTCAGTAGTGGCGAGCGAACGCGGAAGAGGCCAAACCAGAGGTAGAAATACCTTTGGGGTTACGGACTGCTTTTAGGACCTAAGCTGTTAGCTGAAGTGTGTGGGAAAGCACGCCAGAGAATGTGAGAGCCATGTAAGCGACAACGGCGAGGGCTGCGCAGGATCCAGAGTACGGCCAGACACGTGAAACCTGGTCGGAAGTCGGGGGGACCACCCTCCAAGCCTAAATACTACCCAGTGACCGATAGCGTATAGTACTGTGAAGGAAAGGTGAAAAGGACCCCGGGAGGGGAGTGAAATAGAACCTGAAACCCTGTGCCTACAAGCACTGAGAGCACCTCATGTGTGTGATCAGGTACTTTTTGTAGAACGGTCCGGCGAGCGAATGTATGCAGCGAGGTTAAGTTGTTCAGCAATGAAGCCGAAGCGAAAGCGAGTCTGAACAGGGCGATATAAGTTGCATGCATTGGGCCCGAAACCGAGTGACCTACCCATGGTCAGGCTGAAGTGGAGGTAAAACTCCATGGAGGGCCGAACCGACCTCCGTTGAAAAGGCGGCGGATGAACTGTGGGTAGCGGAGAAATTCCAATCGAACTCGGAGATAGCTGGTTCTCCCCGAAATAGCTTTAGGGCTAGCCTCATGTTAGATTTCCGGAGGTAAAGCACTGAATGGGCTAGGGGCCGAGAGGTTACCGAACCCTATCAAACTAAGAATGCCGGAAAATTGATGCATGGGAGTCAGACTGTGTGAGATAAGTCTCATAGTCGAAAGGGAAACAGCCCAGATCTACAGCTAAGGTCCCAAAGCAGGTTTAAGTGGAAAAGGATGTGGAGCTGCATAAACAGCCAGGATGTTGGCTTAGAAGCAGCCACTCATTCAAAGAGTGCGTAATAGCTCACTGGTCGAGTGGCTCTGCGCCGAAAATTCAACGGGGCTAAAACCTGCACCGAAGCTTAGGCATCCGCAAGGATGGGTAGGGGAGCGTTGTGTATGCGGTGAAGCGTTAGCGTAAGCGGGCGTGAAGCGTACACAAGTGAGAATGCCGGAATGAGTAGCGAGAATGATGTAAGAATCATCATGGCCGAAAGCCTCAGGTTTTTGGAGGAAGGTTCGTCCGCTCCAAGTTAGCCGGGAGCTAAGGTGAGGCCGAAAGGCGTAGCCGATGCACATACGGTAGAGATTCCGTAGCCGCCAAAAGATTTAAGCAGGGGGACACTTTTGAAGTGTTGGAGCCGGGTGTTGGTTTACCCGGTGGTAACCGAGTGAAATTTAGTAGCGAAGTCCAGCATGGAGAGAGGCGAGAAAAGCCCTGTGTATATCTGAGGCGCCCGTACCGCAAACCGACACAGGTAGGTAGGAAGAAGATTCTAAGGCCAACGGGAGAAGGGTTGTTAAGGAACTCGGCAAGTTGACCCCGTAACTTCGGGAGAAGGGGTGCTCACGCGAGTGAGCCGCAGAGAATCGGCCCAAGCAACTGTTTAGCAAAAACACAGGTCTGTGCTAAATCGAAAGATGACGTATACGGGCTGACGCCTGCCCGGTGCTGGAAGGTTAAGGGGACATGTGCAAGCATCGAACCGAAGCCCCAGTAAACGGCGGCCGTAACTATAACGGTCCTAAGGTAGCGAAATTCCTTGTCAGGTAAGTTCTGACCCGCACGAATGGCGTAATGATTTGGGCACTGTCTCAACAGCCCGCCCGGCGAAATTGTAGTACCGGTGAAGATGCCGGTTACCCGCGACAAGACGGAAAGACCCCATGGAGCTTTACTGCAGCCTAATATTGGGTTTCGGTATTACATGTACAGGATATGTGGGAGACTAGGAAGCAGAGGCGTCAGCTTCTGTGGAGTCAGCCTTGGGATACCACACTTGTGATGCTGGAATTCTAACCTGCGGCCTTGAATCAGGTCGGGGGACATTGTTAGGCGGGCAGTTTGACTGGGGCGGTCGCCTCCTAAAAAGTAGCGGAGGCGTTCAAAGGTTGGCTCAGCATGGACGGAAACCATGCCATAGAGTGCAAACGCGTAAGCCAGCCTAACTGCGAGACTGACGGGTCGAGCAGTAACGAAAGTTGGAGTTAGTGATCCGGTGGTATGTGAGTGGAAATGCCATCGCTCAACGGATAAAAGTTACCCTGGGGATAACAGGCTGATCTCCCCCAAGAGTCCACATCGACGGGGAGGTTTGGCACCTCGATGTCGGCTCATCGCATCCTGGGGCTGTATTCGGTCCCAAGGGTTTGGCTGTTCGCCAATTAAAGCGGTACGCGAGCTGGGTTCAGAACGTCGTGAGACAGTTCGGTCCCTATCTGTCGTGGGCGCAGGATATTTGATGGGATCTGTCCCTAGTACGAGAGGACCGGGATGGACGCACCTCTGGTGCACCAGTTGTCACGCCAGTGGCACAGCTGGGCAGCTATGTGCGGATCGGATAAACGCTGAAAGCATCTAAGCGTGAAGCCGGCCCAAAGATAAGATATCCCACTGAGTCAATCAGGTAAGACCCCTTGAAGACTACAAGGTTGATAGGCACAAAGTGTAAGCACGGTGACGTGTTCAGCTAGCGTGTACTAATCGGTCGAGGGCTTGACCACATCTTTGTTGATTCTACAGTTTGCCAGCAACAGTCTTTGTTCAGTTTTGAGGGTGCAAACACCTTCTGAAGAAAAGAGAATATCCTAAGGCTAGGCTAATTGCTTTTGCATTAGCATATTCATAGCCGGTGCCGATGACGCAGAGGTCCCACCTGTTCCCATTCCGAACACAGTAGTTAAGCTCTGTTGTGCCGAAGATACTTGGTTGGAGACGACCCGGGAAAATAGGTAGGTGCCGGCTCTTTTCTTTTTTCTCGGCCCGTTGGTCAAGCGGTCAAGACGACGGCCTCTCACGCCGTAAACGGGAGTTCGATTCTCCCACGGGTCACCATTCTTTTTGCATCTTTGTATAAGGTGCAGCAGCGCGGGGCTTTTTGCCTTCGCTCTTTTTCATAGCGCGCCCTGTTTGGGCCGCATTTATGCGCACTTCTAGCTCAGTTGGTAGAGCAGCTGACTCTTAATCAGCGGGCCCAGGGTTCGAGTCCCTGGAAGTGCACCACAAAAGCCGGTCTCTTGGCCGGCTTTTCTTTTTCCCGATACAAGAATCTTGTTTGCCCGCTGAAACCATGGGCGGAAAGGCAAGCTGGCGGGTGAAACCGGGTAAGAGCGGTTGGCGCTTCTTGCTTCTGCCTATCGGCAATGGAAAAACAACTTTGACGGCCGTTTTTCCGGGCAAGCGATTGCCGCATTGCAGGAGGGCCGCTCTTTGGGATATGGGCTGCAGGGAAACACCCAAAATTGCCAAATGTTTTACTGGCGTTAAAGAAAATTGGACACCTGAACAAGGAAACCGTTATCCCCGTAATTTCCCGAAGCGATGTTTCATGACACCAACTGCTTTCAGGCCCGTTCAGGGAGCGTTCGCAGCATTCTTTTCAATTTAACTGATTTTGCCGCTTGAACAGAAGCAGATTATGGAATATTATAATCTTCGGAAGAACCCGGCCTATCTTTATTTAGCGGAATTCCGGTTGCCCCCAACTCAAATGGCTCTTTCCACGCTGCAAGCATGTTTTCAAGCAGGGCATTATCCTTCGCTGTCTGCGAAAGACCGGAAAATTATGTGCTCACCTTTGCTGTGCGCATATCAAGAGATATTTGATTTCATGAAAAGACATGGCTGTAAAGTTGAACAAGAGTCATTTATGGCAATAGAGCTGTGACATAACCCACTTACACCGGTATCCTATTGCAAATATGTGGCCGGAACATACGCTTCAGAGGCAGTAAGACAAAATTGTGCCAATTAGAAAAGGAATAAAAATATGAGGTTGCACAGTTCTGCATGAGAATGGCCCGGCAGATGACTCTTTCGGTGCGTTTCTGTGGGTTGGATGGTGAAGAAGGGAGGACGCGGTATGGCATCCTGGATGGTACATCTTCGTGTGGCGCAGGCCCTGGGCGCGCCGTTCACCGGCACACCGCAGGAGGCCATGGCCTATTATGTGGGGGCAGTGGGGCCAGATTGCGGCGCCTATATTGCCGAAAATGTGTTTGACCCGCCCACGCAGGTGACGCATTGGGCGCCGGACGGCTACAAGCGCAACTGCGATGCCCCTGCTTTTCGTGCCGCTTATTTGGAGGGCAAAGCCCTCTTGCCGGAGGCGCGCGCCTTTTACACCGCCTATTATATCCATCTGCTGACCGATTGCGCCTGGGTACGTGAGATTGTAGAGCCCGTGCGTGCGGCGGCGGGCACGGCGTTTGGCACGCCGGAAGACATTGCCCTGACGCTGGAGCAGAAAAAAGATTGGTATGGCCTGGACATGCAGTTTTTTTCCGAAAACCCCGGCTTCGAGCCCCTGCGGGTGCTGGCAGGCGCCGGCAATTTCCCCAACGAATACCTGCCCTATTACGGGCCGGACGCACTGGCGGCACAGATGAAGAACATTGTGGAATATTACCGCACGGGCGCCGCCCCGCAGGGCCATACCTACCGCTGGCTTACCAAAGAGGGCATGGACACATTCATTCGCCGGAACGCCTGTGAGATACGCCCGCTTTTGCAGGGGCTTTGAGCTGTTTCAACGTGCAAAGGGGTGCGAAATAAATTTCGCGCCCCTTATAAATTCCTGATAAATGGCAGGTACACTTCTTTTCAGAGGGCACACAGCCGCCTTGGGCGCGCCTGCGCCCACAGAAAAAGGAGTGTTTTTTATTATGCAAACCGCAACGCTTTCCCCTGCCGCTGCCCGGCAGGGCATCACACAGAACGGGCTGAAACTGCTGGCCCTCTGCCTGATGCTGCTGGACCATATCTATTACTTTTTCGGCTTTACCGGCGCCATTCCCCTGGTGTTCACCTGGCTGGGGCGCCTTTCCGCGCCGCTGTTTCTGTTCAGCCTGGTGGAGGGCTGGGCCCATACCCGCAGCAAAACGCGCTATTTCCTGCGCATCTGGCTGCTGGGGGCAGGCATGGGCGCTGTGCAGTATGCCTGTATTCTGATGCCCGGCCTTCAGCGTGCGGACGGCTTTTTTCCGCAGAACGCCATGCTCTCTACATTTACCCTCATTTTGGTGATGCTGTGGGGCGTCGATTTTGTGCGCAGCCGCAAATTTCTGCGCGGCGCCCTGCTGCTGGCCGCGCCCATTGCCTGGCCCTATTTTGCCATATACCTGCTGGCGCCGCTGCTGGGCGATTATCAGGGCATTCTGGGGCTGCTGTTTTATACTGTGCTGCCCTCCACCAGCGTCATCATTGACGGCAGCCTGTATTTCATGCTGGGCGGTGTGCTGCTGTATGCCCTGCGCGGCCGCCGCAGCGTGCAGGCCGGGGCCTGGTTTGGCTGGACGCTGCTGACCGAAGGCGGCACTGTGCTGCTTGGCATCCGCATGACGGGGCTGCCCCTTTCGGCGCTGTTTACCATGGGGTATGAATGGATGAGCGCTTTTGCTGCCCTTTTGTTCCTGGCATACAATGGTGCGCGCGGGCGCGGCGGACGCGCCCTTGGGCGGTTTTTCTATGCGTTTTACCCCGCGCATGTGTATGTGCTGTACGCCCTTTCGTGTGCGCTATACCCTGTTTTAACGTGATGAGAGGTGAATGGGATGGCCAATATCCTTGCCGTGGACGATGAAGAAGACGTGCGCGCGCTTTTGCAAGCAGCGCTGGCGCGCGACGGACACACGGTGAAAACGCTGGCCAGCGGGGCTGCGGTGACGCCCGAAGCATGCCGCTGGGCAGACTGCATTTTGCTGGATGTGATGATGCCCGGAGAGGACGGTTTTGCCACCTGTGCGCGCATCCGTGCCCTTGCGGCCTGCCCCATCCTGTTTCTCACCGCCAAAACACAGGAGGCGGATGTGCTCACCGGGCTGGGCCTGGGCGGGGACGATTACCTTGCCAAGCCCTTTCGCATTGCAGAGCTGCGTGCCCGCGTGGCCGCGCACCTGCGGCGCGAGCGGCGCGCCCCCTGCGCCTACCTGCGCCGGGGTGGCGTCTCGTTCGACATGCCCGGCAAGGCGGCCTTTTGCAACGATGTGCCCATTCGCCTTACCAAAGGGGAATATGCCATCTGTGAATTTCTTGCCCTGCACGCGGGGCAGACGTTTTCCAAAGAGCAGATTTATGAGGCCGTGTTTGGCTTTGAGGCCACGGCAGACGATTCCGCCGTGGCCGAGCATGTGAAGAACATCCGTGCAAAGCTAAAGGCCTTTGGCCTTTCGCCCATCGAGACAGTGTGGGGGGTAGGGTATAAATGGAAAAGCGAGTGAAAGCGCATTCGCTTGCGGGGCTGCTGTGGGGTTACCTGCTGGCCGCAGGCGCCCTGTGCATTGCGGTGTGCTTTGCGGCGCTGTTCAGTTTTCAGCTTCTGATGAACTGCGGCTTTATTTTGCCCGCCTCGGCCGGCAGCGAGGCGGCGGCGCAGGGGGCGGCCCTGGCGGCCGGGCACACGGCGGCCAGTTTTCCCGCCGGTGAGCTGCCGGAGTTATGCCGCTGGGCCGTATTTTCTTCGCCGCAGGCAGATGCGGCGGTGCTGTGCACCAACATGGATGCCTGGCACCTGGAAAAGGCCCGGAATGCCCAGCGCGGCGGCAGCGGCAACTTGGGCTATACACAATATCATACGGTTGTGCCCCTGGCCGACGGCGCTGTGGCCTATTTTCAATACGACTATGCTGTGCCCTATGCGAACCCCGCTTTGCGCGGCAAATTGCCCGATTTTCAGGCCATGTTCCTTGCTGCCACCGCGCTGGCCTGCCTGGGCGGTGTGGTGGCCGTGACGCGTGCCGTCTCCAGGCGCCTGCAGGCAGATGCCCGCCTGTTGGCCGAAGCCGGCAGCGCCATTGCCTCGGGCACGCTGGAAAGCTGGCCGCAGGGCAAGGCCCATGTGCGGGAGTTTGCCTGTGCATTGGCCACCATGGACAGCCTGCGCCAGCAGCTTGCCTCTGCGCTGAACAGCCAGTGGAAGGCCGAGGCCCTGCGCCGCAGGCAGCTTGCCGCCCTGACGCACGATTTGAAAACACCACTCACCGTCATCAGCGGCAACGCCGAACTTCTGTGCGAAGACGGCCTGCCCGCGCCGCAGCAGGCACTGGCACAGGGCGTTGTGCGAAACGCCCTGCGCGCGCAGCAGTATGTCGATTCCCTGCGCGCTGTGGCCGCGCTGGAAGCACAGAAGGAAGAACGGGCCGAAACGCCTGCCGCCCCGCTTTTGGCCGCCCTGTGCAAAGACGCGCAGGCGCTTTGCACAAAAGCCGGGCTGCGCTTTGAAGCAGCTGTGCCGCAGGGCGGCCCGGCTGCGTTGTTCTGTGCCAAAAACCTGTTGTGCCGCGCCGTGTTGAACCTGGTGGAAAACGCCGTCTCTGCCTCACCGCAGGGCGGCCTTGTAAGCCTGCAGGCCGAGTGCAGCGGCAACTTTTTGTGCCTGCGCGTGCTGGACGAGGGCCCCGGCTTTTCCCCCGAGGCGCTGCGCCTTGGCACACAGGCCTTTTATTCCGGTGACGCCGCGCGCAACCCGGCCGCCGGCCATATGGGCCTTGGCCTTACCATTGCCAGCGAAGCCGCACAGCTGCATGGGGGCCGGCTGTCGCTTTCCAACCGCCCGCAGGGTGGCGCCTGCGCCGAGCTGTGCCTGCCGCTTGGTTAAAGCCGGCCTGCACCGTGCTTTTTCGGCGCACACTGCTTAACAAAGCCAGGGGCCCCGGCTTTTGCCGGGGCCCCTGCCATTTTATTTTTCTGCTTTTTTCGTTTGTTTTTGGGCGCGCCAGCGGTGCTGGCATGCCACAAAGCGTTCGGTAATGAGATGCGGCCGTGTGACAGCCGAACCGATGGTCACCATATCTGCTCCGGCATCCAAAACCGCCTCAAGGTCGGCCAATTCCCAAATATGGCCCTCGCCGTTTACCGGAAGCTGTATGGCCTTTTTCAACTCGCGTATCAGCTGCACATCCGGCTTTTCGCCCTTTCTGCCCAGACTGCTGCGCGTGTAGCCGCTGAGGGTGGTAGAGATGATGTCTACAAGGCCCGTTTCGGCCACGGCCACGCCTTCTTCCAGGGTGGATAAATCTGCCATAACGGCAATGTGCGGCCAAAGCCGGTGCACTTCGCCCAGCAGCGCCTTCAGCGCCTCAAGCCCTCGCTGGGGGCGCAGCGTGCAATCCAGGCCCAGCACATCCGCCCCCGCATCTATCACCTCTTTCGCACGCTCCAGCGTGGGGGTGATATAAATTGCGTCGAGGGGGTCTTGCCCTTCGGGGAAATCTTTATAAATGCCCACGATGGGTTTGCTGGTGATGGCCCGGATGGCCCGGATATCTTGGGGCCAGCATGCGCGCAGACCTTCGGCCCCGCCCATTAGTACGCTTTGCGCCATGATGCGCATGTTCTGCGGGCCGTACAGCGGTGTGTCTTCATAGGCCTGCACGCTGATGATGGTTTTGCCCATCAGCCTTTCTACCACAGGTTTCATACCGCACCTCCCGTCAAAGTGTTACATCTTTGGATTTGGACACCTTCATGAAAATGCACAAAGATACCACCGTGGTCAAAGACAGGATGGTGGCCAAAGCCGCAGCAATGCCATCGTTGCCGCGGGACACATACACATAGATGGCCAGCGTCAGCGTTTGTGTGCGCACTGTGTACAGGCAGATTGCCGTAGAGAGTTCGGTGATGATGGTTACCCAGCTTAAGATGGCACCGGAAATGATGCCGTTTGCCATCATGGGCACCGTAACAAGGAAAAAGGTTTTGGCTTTTGAGGCGCCAAGCGAGATAGCGGCCTCCTCCACCGTAATGGGAATCTGCTGCAGGGTGGCCACCGAACTGCGTATTGTGTACGGCAGGCGGCGTATCACCAAAGCAATCACCATGATAATCATGGTGCCCGTGAGAATGAGCGGTTTCTGGTTGAAAGCCATAATAAGCGCAATGCCCACCACGCTGCCCGGAATGATGTAGGGCAGCATGCTCATGATGTCGATAACATTGTTGGCCGTGCTTCTGCGCCGCACCACCAAATAGGCCACCAGAACCGCCAGCAGGATGATGACGGCCAGGGCGCTCAGGCCAATCACAAAGGTGTTTTTGATGGCGCTGCCTGCCACCTGGAAGGCAGAACGGTAGCTTTCCAGGGAATAGCCTGGCACAAATGCCTTGCCGGAAGTTTTTCGGAAAGACTCATACAGGATATAAATTTGCGGCAGGAACGCAACACCTACTACGCCATAAGCAAAGATGTGGATAAGAACGCTGAACGGCCCTTTTGCCTTTTTGCGCTCGATGGGATGAAGGGCGTTCATGGTGAAGGAAAATCGGTTGGATGTGCGCTTTTGTACAAGAAACACCACTGTGGTGATGAGAATGGCGATTACGGCGGTGGCACAGGCAAAGCCGTAATCGCCGCCCGCCGTCTCGGAAAAGAAAGCATTGTATATCTCTACCGGGAAGGTGCGGTAGCCCTGCCCAATCAGCAGCGGCGTGCCAAAATCGGCAAAGGCGCGCATGAACACCAGCAGCGTAGCGGCCAGGATGGTGGGCATGCACAGGGGCAAGATTACTTTAAAAAAGCGCATTACGCCCTTGCAGCCCATGTTTTCAGATGCCTCCAGCAAAGAGTTGTCAATGTTTTTCATAGCGCCGGAGACATACAGAAACACCAGAGGAAACAGCTGAAGCGACAGCACCAGCAAAATGCCGTTGAAGCCGTAGATGCTGGGCAATGTGATGCCCAGCAGAGATTTGATTGCCTTGCGGATGATGCCTGAATTGCCCAAAAGCAAAATCCACGAATAGGCACCAATGAAGGGCGCCGACATGCTGCACAGAATGATGATAATTTGCAAGAAGCCCCGGCCTTTTATGTAATACATGTTATATACATAGGCCAGCGGCACCCCTATAACCAGTGTGATAACCGTGGCGGCCACCGACACTTTAAAGGAATTCCACAGTGTGGAGAGGTAATAGGTTTTGCCGAAAAATTTCTGGAAATATTCCAGGGTAAACGCGCCTGTTTCGCCGCTGAACACCGATTGCCGCAGCAGGTTGAACATTGGGTAAATAAGGAACAGCAGATAGCAGAACAGAATGACCAGCGTGACAACAACCCACGGGTCAAGCCTCTTTGTCTTTTTCATAGCACCGCCCCCCGCCTGTCAAACTGCGTTGTCGTCGTGCACGCCTTCCAGCAGGTTGCGCGTTCCATCTTCCGCAAAGATGTTGATTTTCTCGGTTTTTACCCCAAGGCGGATCACCGTGCCGTCAGGAATGACGTTGTCTATCTGCGATTCCTGAACAATCTCGATGCGCTCGCCTGTGTCTGTATGGGCAAAATAGTGGGTGTTCAGCCCCAGAAACACGCTGCTGTCCACTGTGGCCTTCAGGCCGCTGGCCTGCTCGGCCGTGTTCAACACAAACTCTTCCGGCCTTACAGAAACCTGAACGCGCTGCGGCTTCTGCTGTTCGGGCAGCACGTTTTCCACCGGCACCGAAAAACCGCCGTCAAAGCTCAGCATGCATTTGCCGCCTTCCGGTTTCAGCTCGCCAGGCAGAATGTTCGAGCGCCCGATGAATGTGGCCACGAACAGGTTGGCCGGACGCTGATAAATTGCCTTTGGGGTGCCCACCTGCTGGATGACACCCTGGTTCATAACGGCAATGCGGTCCGACACGGCCATGGCCTCTTCCTGGTCGTGGGTGACATATACGTTGGTAATGCCCACCGTGTGCTGTATCTCTTTGATCACCGTGCGCATCTCTACGCGAAGCTTGGCGTCCAGGTTGCTCAGCGGTTCGTCCATCAGCAGCACGTCCGGCTTGATAACCAGCGCACGCGCCAGCGCCACACGCTGCTGCTGGCCGCCCGAAAGCCGGTCTGGCATGCGGTCGGCATATTCTTTGATGTGCATCAGCTCCATAAACCGGTCTGTCTCGGCCTGGATGGTCTCTTTCGATTCTTTTCTGTTTTTCAGGCCGAAGGCCACGTTATCGCGCACTGTCATGTGCGGAAAGATGGCATAGTTCTGAAACACCATGCCGATGTTTCTGCGGGCCGGGTCTATATCGTTGATGCGCTTGTCATTGAAATAGAAATCTCCGCCTTCAATACTGTTAAAGCCTGCTATCATTCTCAGAAGCGTTGTTTTTCCGCACCCGGATGGACCAAGGAGGGTGAAAAATTCACCCTCCTTGATATCCAGAGACAGATCTGAGATGATCGTATTATCGCCATATTTTTTTACAGCATCTTTGATGCGAATACAAACACTCATATCAAAATCCCCTTGTGATGGTTTCCAGGCTGCCGTCAACCTGTGAGCAGGTCTGTCCAGCGCTCCAGCATGCTGGTCTGCTGCTCGGCAACCGCCTTTTGATCTTCGTATACCACATTGATCTCATCAAAGGGCTTCATTGCCTCGTTCGTCTGGGGGATGGACGTCATGGTGCCGCGGATTGTGGTTTCGGCCAGGGCCGTCTGGCACTCTTCGCTCAACAGATAATCAATGAACAGTTTGGCATTTTCCATATTGGGGGCGTTTTTCACAATGGCCACGCCGGCGGGCAGCCACACAGCGCCCTCTTCCGGATAAACCAGCGAAAGGTCTGCGTCGGGATTCTCGGCATTGTCAATAATGGCCTGCACAACAGGGTCTTCATAAGAGACGCCCACAGCATACTCGCCGTCAATGACGCCCTTGTACACCTGGGAAGAACTGGAGAGGATGATTCCGTCCAGGTTATCAATAAATTTATCCACATAGTCCCAGGCGGCATCGCTCTGATAGCATTCGGCAGGCGTCTCGCCCTCGCCCATCACCAGCAGCATGTTGGTCAGCTCTGCAAATGCACTGGAAGATGCAGTGGGGTCGCCCATTGCAATCTTTCCCTTCAGCTCGGGCTGCAGCAAATCGGCATAGCCGTTCACTTCCACGCCCAGTTCTTTCAGCAGGGTGTTGTTCAGAATAAAGCAGCCGCTGCCAGACAGGTTGCAGTAGGTGACATTGCCGTCTGTGTCGTTGCGGTAGTTTTCGTCCAGGTTTTCCTCATTGGGCGAAACATACGGCTCCCACAGGTCGGGGTGCTGATGATAGAAGTTGTAGTTGATGGCGCCCCAGTTGATATCGGCCTGCGGGTTTTCTTTTTCGGCCTCGATACGGGCCAGCACATCACCTGTGCCCATGGATTGCAGTTCCACTTCAATGTTGGGGTATTTCACCATAAAGCCGTTGGTAAGGCTGCTGGCTACCTGCGTATCCGAATTGGGGGAATAGATGACCAGCTTGCCGCTGGGCTCTGCCGAAGTGCCCGAGCCGGATGCCGGGGACGCACCGGAAGCCGTAGAGGCCGGTGTGTCGCCGCCACAGGCCACCAGGGCCAGCAGCATGCTTAACACTAAACATACACTAAGCAACTTTTTCATAAGACAGGGTTCCTCCTTTTTTAAACTTGCCTGTGCCTGATTTTACTATAATTTTACTATTTCATTACATAAAATATATATTTTTTAGGCACAAATATATGATAACATTAACTATTTCAATATTATATTGGTAAAATTGACAATATTTGGGGTAAATATTTTACATATTCTTCGAAATGTTTTCTCGTTTCCCTTGAAAGCTGCCCCACTTTCCCCAATTCTCTTTCTGCCTTTTTGCCGTGCGGCAACAAAGCCCGGCCCCGCCCGGCCGCGCAGGGCTGGCCGCCGCAGCCCGAACAAGCGAACGCTTCTTTGCCCGGCGCCGCACGCTTGAAGGGGGAAAGCTTTTTGGGAAGGGGCCTGTGCAGACGGAATAAAAAAGCCCATGGGCGCCATGTCCCACGGGCTTTTCTGTTCACAATTCCACTTAAGGTTCCAATGTATGCACAACGGGAGAATGCAGGCCATGCCTTTGGCCTGCAAATGTCTTTGACGATGCTGCGCCCTCCATTTTCTGTTTCAGGGGCAATGCTCTTTCGACAGTGCGCCTAATACAGGGAAGAACACACGCACGCGGGTGGCCTGCAATGTGCGCAGGGCAGCGCTTTTGCCGCATGAAGGCGCCGGAAATATCGTTTTTTCGCATATTCCGCAGCCCGCAGCCGGGGAACACAGGCACCGGGCAGTGCCCGGCGCCCAACGCTCGCGCTTACACCTCTTCGCCCAGCACCCAGCGCCGGATGGCCTTTGCCACGCCGTCGTTGTTGTTTGTGTCCGTCTGCACATCCGCCGCTGCCACGGCCTCGGGCGTGGCGTTGCCCATGGCAACACCCAGCCCCGCTGCGCGCAGCATGGCAATATCGTTCGAAGCATCGCCGCAGGCCATGGTCTGCCCGCGCGAAAAGCCCAGCCGCCCGGCCAGCGCAAGCAAAGCACGGCCCTTGTCCACGCCTTTGGCGTTCACCTCAATATTTTCCGGAATGCCGCCGGAAAGCTCGAACAGGCCGGTTTGCTCAAACTCCTGCCAGGCCGCCGCCCGCTGGGCCATATCGCGGAACAAAATGGTGAATTTCTCCGCCCCGCGGCCCTTCCGGCGCAAAAGCTGTTCACGGTTTTCCACCAGCCTGCGCGTTTTAAGAAAGTACGGGCGGAAACTTTCGGGCACATGCGTCTGCACAAGCTGCATGCTCTCGGCGGCCGTGTAGGCCTGCCCGTCAATGTAGATGTCAATGACCACATCATACTTTTCGGCAATATGCAGTGCGCGCAGCGCCGTCTCTTCGTCCATGGCAAGGCGCACCAGTACGCTGCCTTCGGCAAGGTCCTCGCACATGGCGCCGTTCGAGGTGATGGCATAGCGCACGCCGGGGATGGCCAGCACCTCTTCCGGCAGGCCGCTGCGCGGGCGGCCCGTCACCGGCAGCACCGCCACACCCGCGCGCACAGCGCGCGCAATGGCGTCCTTTGTGGCCGGGGTGATGGTTTTTTCATCGGTGAATACCGTGCCGTCCAAATCCAGCCCCACAAGGCGGATGTTTCTCGCTTTGCTGTTTTCCAATCTGCCGCTCATCCTTTCTATGCCGCCTGTTCTGCACCGGTGTGTTTATGCCTCATCCGCGGCAAAATGCAGGCCTGCCTGCCGCCGCGCTTCGTCCATCAGCGCCAGCGCCGCAAGGGTCTGGCCCTTTGCCGCCTCATAGCCATGTGCCCCGCCCAGCAGGCGCAGAAACTGCTGCACTTCGCCGCACAGGTTGTTCGGCGGGTTTTGAACTGTAATATCCTCGCGCCGCCCATCGCGCCAAAGCACCTCTAAACGCGTAATCTCGTCCGGGTGGTGAACAAGGACAGTGCCCTGCTCGCCCTGTACTTCGCCAGGCAGGCGGCCATCGGTTATTTTGGAATAGGCCAGCTCCACCAGCTTATCGTCATACCGGGCCAGAATGGCGCCCGCGCCGTCTGCGCCGTTCGGCAGCTTCACAGCGGACGCCTGGATGCCTTTCGGCATGCCGAACAGGCCCAGCGCAAGGTTTACGCAGTATACGCCAAGGTCCATCAGCGCGCCGGTGGCAAACTCTGTGCTGAAAATATTTGTGGGCCTGCCCTGGCGCACAAGGCCGTAACGCGAAGAGTATTTGGCATATGGGATGCGCGCGCTGCGCACCGGGCCCACGGCCTGCACCAGCCCGCACAGCCGGGCAAAACCGGGGGTGTACAGCGAGCGCATGGCCTCCATCAGCACCACGCCGTTTTCCTCGGCGGCCCGAAACATCTGCCGCGCCTGTTGCGCCGTGGCTGCCATGGGCTTTTCGCACAGCACATGCTTGCCCGCGCGCAGCATGCACAGCGCCTGCGCACAGTGCAGGCTGTTTGGGCTGGCGATATACACGGCGTCCACATTTTTATCTGCGGCCAGCGCCTGCAGGCTGTCGTAATACGCCTTGGCGCCATACTGCGCGCCGAACGCCTGCGCGCGCTGCTTTGTGCGGGAATACACCGCTTGCAGCACGGCGCCCTGCCCGGCCGCCGCCAGCGCCTCCAGAAAGCGGGTGGTGATGGCGCTTGTGCCAATTACAGCAAACCGAACCATGCCTTCTCTCTTCCTTTCTTTGCAGCGGGCCTTACAGCCCGCGCTCGCGCTTATAGGCAATAAATTCGTCCAGCGTGCCCTCGCGGTCGATGCAGCCGGGGCGGCCAAGGGGCAGCTCGATGATGCGGTTGGCCACCTCGTCGATAAACTGGTGGTCATGGCATGCCACAATAACATTGCCCCGGAACGCCGCCAGGCCGTTTGCCAGCGCCTGGATGCTCTCGAGGTCCAAATGGCGGGTGGGCTGATCCAGCACCAGCACATTGGCGTGCGTCATCATCATGCGGCTGAGCATGCAGCGCACCTTCTCGCCGCCCGAAAGCACACTGGCGGGCTTATACACTTCGTCGCCCGAAAACAGCATGCGCCCCAAAAAGCCGCGCAGAAAGGTCTCGGCCGGGTCTTCGCTGTACTGACGCAGCCAGTCAATCAGGTTGCCTTCAAACCCTTCAAAAAACGCGCTGTTATCTTTTGGGAAAAAGCTTTGCGAGGTGGAAACGCCCCATTTAAAGCTGCCTTCGTCCGGCTGCATCTCCCCGGCCAATATCTGCATCAGCGCCGTCTGGCCGGCCTCATTATCGCCCACCAGGGCTATTTTGTCGTTGCGGTTCATGACAAAGCTTACGTTGTCCAGCACCTTCACGCCGTCCACCGTTTTTGAAAGCCCCTCTACGAACAGGATGTCCTTGCCTGCCTCCCGCTCGGGCGAAAAGCCCACAAAGGGGTATTTGCGGCTGGATGCCGGCATCTCTTCCAGCGTGATGGAATCCAGAATTTTCTTGCGGCTGGTGGCCTGCCGGGATTTCGATTTGTTGGCAGAAAACCGCTGGATGAAACTTTGCAGCTCGCGTATCTTCTCTTCCTTTTTCTTGTTCTGGTTGCGGATAAGCTGCTGAATAAGCTGGCTGGATTCATACCAGAAATCGTAGTTGCCCGCATACATCTGCACCTTGTTGTAGTCAATGTCCACAATATGCGTGCACACGGCGTTCAAAAAGTGGCGGTCGTGGCTTACCACCAGAATGGTGCCGTCGTAATCAATGAGGAATTCTTCCAGCCATTCGATGCTGTCGATGTCCAGGCCGTTGGTGGGCTCGTCCAGCAGGATGATGCTGGGCGAGCCGAACAGCGCCTTTGCCAGCAGAACCTTTACCTTCTGGCGCTCGGAAAGTGTGTTCATCTGCACGGCGTGCTGCTCCATGGGGATGCCCAGCCCGTTCAAAAGCTGGTCTGCCTGGCTTTCGGCCTCCCAGCCGTCCAACTCGGCGAATTCGCCCTCCAGTTCGGCCGCGCGCTCTCCGTCCGCCTCGGAAAAATCCGGCTTGGCATACAGCGCATCTTTTTCTTTCATAATGGCATACAGCTTCGGGTTGCCGCGCAGCACCACATCCATCACACTGTCATTTTCATAGCGGAAATGGTCCTGCTCCAGCACGCTCATGCGGTCGTCCGGCCCAAGGGAAACGCTGCCCGTGGTGGGCTCCAGCTCGCCGGACAAAATGCGCAGGAAGGTAGATTTCCCCGCGCCGTTCGCGCCGATGATGCCATAGCAGTTGCCCGGGGTAAATTTCAAATCCACATGCTTATACAGCGTCCCTGTGGAAAACTGCAGGCTTACGTCGGTAACGGTCAACATGTTCTTCTTCCTTTCCAAATGCCGCGCGCCAGGGCGCACGGGGCGGTGTTTCAACTTGTTCTAGAATACCACGCACGCAGGCGCATTGCAAACACTTTCGGCGCTTGTACGGCACTGGCGCACATGATATAATAAATTTACGCCTGCGCAGCGCAGGCGCATTTTGCACGGAACGGAGGGCGCGCCATGCCGCTCATCATCCCGCAGGAGCTTCCCGCCTATCAGGCGCTGGAAGGGGAAAATATTTTTGTTATGCGCCGCGCACGCGCCATGAGCCAGGATATCCGCCCGCTGCGCATTCTGCTTGTGAACCTGATGCCTACCAAAATTGCCACCGAGACGCAGCTTGCACGCCTGTTGGCCAACAGCCCCCTGCAGGTAGAGCTTTCGCTGGTGCACATGGGCAGCCATTCCTCCACTCATGTGCCCCCTTCGCATTTGCAAACCTTTTACCGCACATTCGACGAGGTGAAAAGCCAGCGCTTCGACGGCATGATTGTGACAGGCGCGCCGGTGGAAACGCTTGCCTTTGAACAGGTGGATTACTGGCCCGAGCTGTGCCGCGTGTTCGAGTTCAGCAAAACCAACGTATACTCCTCGCTGCATGTGTGCTGGGGCGCCCAGGCGGCGCTGTATTACCATTACGGCATTCCAAAATACGAACTGAAGGAAAAGATGTTCGGCGTGTTTCCCCACCGGGTGCTGCGCCCTGCGAACCCGCTGGTGCGCGGGTTTGACGAGGTGTTCTGGGCGCCGCATTCCCGCCACACCGAGGTGCGGCGGGCCGATGTGGAAAAGCAGCCCGCGCTGCGCATCCTGGCCGAGAGCGAAGAGGCCGGCCTGCACCTTTTAAGCACCGATTCCGGCCGGCGCATCTTTATTTTGGGCCATATGGAATACGACCGCGACACGCTGCGCGCCGAATATGAGCGCGACGTGGCGCGCGGCCTTTCCATTGCGCCGCCCAAGCATTATTTCCTTCATGATGACCCTGCGCAGCCGGCTATTTTCCGCTGGCGCAGCCATGCGCACCTGCTGTTTTCCAACTGGCTGAACTATTATGTATACCAGGCTACCCCGTACGATTTGAAAGACCTGTAGCCTCACCTGAAAAAAGAAATACAAAGCCGCCGGCCGGTTTTGGCCCGGACGAAAGAAGTGGATTCTGAATGAAACACCTGCCTGTAAAACCTGTGGTGGATCTTTCTGTTTTGGATGCGCTGGATATCCGCGTGGGCACCATTCTTCGCGTGGAGGATGTGGAAAATTCCAATAAGCTTGTGAAACTCTGTGTTGATTTTGGCGAGTTCCAGCGCACCATTCTGGTGGGAATGAAAGCCGAGCGGGAAAACCCGCGCGAGATCGAGGGCCGCCAGGCACTGTTTGTTGTGAACCTTGCGCCCCGGAAGATGGCGGGCATTGTGTCCGAGGGCATGCTGTTCGACATCGGCTATGCCAACGGCATCCTTCCCGTGCTGGCCCAGCCCGAGCGCCCGGTGCCCAACGGCGCCTGCGCCGGGTAAAGCGGCGCGCCGCCGCAGCCCCTGTAAATAAAAAGCCGCCCGGGGAAACGGGCGGTGAAACAAGAAATTTTTTGAGGGACGACGGATGCCGTCCCTCTCTGCTTTCCTAAAACAACACGCCCAAAGGCGCGTTGTCCGGTTTCCACTGCGGCCGTCACTGTGGCGCCTCTGGGCGGGTGCGCACCCAGCGGGCCAAATACGCCGTGCAGGCGGCGTAACCCGCAACACCGCACAGCAAAAACACCGGCAGCAGCCACATGCCCACCTGCGCCGCCACCAGGCCGAACAGCGGCGGCATGCATACATTGCCCACATAGGCTGCCGCCATCTGCAGGCTGATGACGCCCTGCGAACGCGTTGCGCCAAAACGGCGCGGCGTCTCGTGCATCATGCAGGGGTAGGCGGGCGCAAACCCCAGCCCCACCACGCAAAGCGCCGCCGGGCCCAGGCTTGCGGGCAGCAGGGCCATGCCTGCAGCCCCCAGCGCTGCCAGCGCACCGCCGCCCAAAATAAGCGCCGAAGAGGACAAGCGGGCAGAGGCAAAGCCGCATAAAAAGCGCCCGACCGTGATGCCCAGCACAAACACAGAGGCCGCCTGTGCCGCCGCCACGGTGGAAAAGCCGCGCGCAGAGACAAAATAGCTGGCGCCCCACAAAAGGGTTGTATTTTCCACCGCGCAATAGCAGAAATAGCTGAGCATGGCCGCCCATACGCCGGTTTGACGGGCGGTGGAGATAAGCGAAAGCTGTGTGCCCGCCCGGGCTTGCCCGGGCTCGCCGGGCTGCCGCGGCTCGTAGCGGCCCCACAGCCGAAGCGTAGCAGCCAGCGCCAGCACCAGACACCACTGCAGCGCAGCCACGGCGCCATAGCCAAAGCGCCAACCATTGTGCCCGCCCAGAAACACCGATAGAATCACCGGCCCCAGCGTGGCGCCAAGGCCCCAGCAGCAGTGCAGCCAGCTCATGTGGCGCGCCGCATAGTGCAGGGCCACAAAATTGTTCAGCGCGGCGTCCACTGCGCCTGCGCCAAGGCCCAGGGGCACGGCCAGCACACACAGCCATAAAAACGAGGGCGCAAGGGCAATGCCCGTAAGGGCGGCGGCCGTCAGCATCACGCTGAACAGTGCGGTGCGGCCTGTGCCAAACCTTGCCACCAGCCGGTTTGTAAACAGGCTGGAGATGACTGTGCACAAGCTGGTAACCATGGCCGCAGTGCCCGCGCTTTCCACCGGCACGGCAAAGCCTGCCACCATCTCGGGCCAGGCCGCACCCAGCATGGAATCTGGCAGGCCAAGGCTGACGAAGGCACTGTATATCATTGCCAAAAAAAGTGTTGCCATTTGAATGCTCCCCCTCAAAGCTCTGTTTCCAGCGCACATTCCAGCGCCTCCAGCGTCTGGCTGGCCACGCCGGCTGTGTAATCTTCCAGAAAATTTTCCGCCAGTGTGAACCTGGGCGGCGGGCCCGCCAGCATTTTCGCGCATTGGCGGCGCACCTGTTCCAGGTGTGCGGGGCCCAACGCTTCCCCGCACAGCACAATTTCCTCCGGGTCCCAAAAAGCGGCAGCCGCCCCGGCGCATGCCGCCACAGCGCGGCAGGCGGGCAAAAAGGCATCCCAGGAAAACGCCCGCCAATCTGTGCCGGGCAAAAGGCGGCCAATCTCCCCGGCAAGGCCGCGCGCGCCGCAAAAGCGCCGGCCCGCCAGCACAAGGCCGGCCCCCGGGCCATAATGGCGCGGAAAATACAGGTAACACACCGTGGCGTCCGGCTTCCCCCGCAGGGAGCAATAGCCCAGCGCGGCTGCATTGACATCGTTTTCCAGCACCACCGGCATGGAAAAGCGCTGCCTGTAATATGCGGCAAACTCTGTGCCCAGCAGGCCCGCATAGTCGCTTGTCACTAAGCGCCCCAGCCGCTGTGTGCCCGGCAGGCCAAAGCCCAGGGCCGCCACGGCTTTGTCCTGTTCCAGCACTGCCTCAATCTCCGGCACAAAGGCGCCCAGCTGCACATGTTCCAGCGGGTGTGTGGCGCTGTGCACACAGTTCCCCATCAGGTCCACCGTGCGCAGGTGCAGGCTGTCGCGGCCATGCTGCTCCCATGCGCACAGAATCAGCGCATGCGCATACCCCGCATGGTAACCATATTCCGCGGCCGGGCGCCCGCCGGTGCCGACGGCCCGCCCCCGGCACAAAATGCGCCCTTTTGCCAGCAGCTGATCCACCGCGGTGCCCACAGCCATCACACTGAGGCCTGTGGCCTGCGCAAGCTGCTGCTTGGTGGCACGGCCCATACCTTTCAGGGCGCGCAGCACGCGCACGGCCGCGCCCGTGCGCGGCTGCTTACCTGCCTGCATGGCGGTTCCCCCTTTTTACCACTTATTAAAGTTGTTTTAATAATCAGGTATCAGTATATCTGCCTGTCCACGCCCTGTCAAGGCTGGTAGCGTGCAGATGCAGCGGCCCGTCATGGCGTGCCCGCATAAAGGCGGGCCGCTGCAAGCTCTTTTTCCAAGGCGCCGGAAAACGCGGCCCCGCCTGCCCCGCCCGCAGCTTTTTTCACACAGGGCTTTTCAAACGCTGAAAATTTGAGTATAATAGAAAGTGCCGCTTGCCGTGCAGGGCAGCGGAATGTTTTGGGGCCTTAGCTCAGTCGGTTAGAGCAGCGGCCTTATAAGCCGTTGGTCCCGGGTTCAAGTCCCGGAGGCCCTACCATCGAGAAAACTGCATTGCCAGGCCAAAAACGGCTTAACAGTGCGGTTTTTTCTTGTTTTTGTCATCATCTAAAAAACAAAAACACTAAAAAATGCAGAGTAATTGGCGGCAACAGATGCGGAAAGGATGCAAAGCATGAAGGAAAACGCTTACGATAACCCCGTCTTTTTTGAAAAGTACAGCCAGATGGCCCGCTCGCAGCTTGGCCTTGCGGGCGCGGGCGAATGGCCCACGCTGCAGCCCATGCTGCCGCAGTTTGAGGGCCGCCGCGTGCTGGACCTTGGCTGCGGATATGGCTGGCACTGCATGTATGCGGCAGACCATGGTGCCGCCAGTGTGCTTGGGGTGGATATTTCGGAAAAAATGCTGGCCGTGGCACAGCAAAAGCGCGGCCCGCGCGCCATCACATACCAGCGCTGCGCCATGGAAGACGCCCGCTTTCCAAACGCCAGTTTTGACATTGTGCTGTCTTCTCTGGCCTTTCATTATGTGCAGGACTGGCCCGGCCTGGTGCAGAACATTTCCCACTGGCTGTGCCCGGGCGGCTGGTTTGTGTTCAGCACCGAGCACCCCGTGTTCACGGCAGAGGGCTCGCAGGAATGGGTGTATGACACAGATGGCAGCATCCTGCATTTTCCCGTAGACCACTATTATGAAGAGGGGCCGCGCACCGCCACATTCCTTGGGGAAACCGTGACGAAATATCACCGCACCCTCACCACTTACCTGCAGGCTCTGTGGGAAAACGGGTTTGAGGTGTGCAGCGTGCGAGAGCCCGCGCCGCCCGAAACGATGCTGGATCTGCCCGGCATGCGCGATGAGCTGCGCCGCCCCATGATGCTGCTGGTAAAAGCGCGCAGGCGGTAAAGCGGGCTGCGGCCCGCAGCCAAAAGCAAAGAAAAAGAGCACCGGATACCGGTGCTCTTTTTTGGCTCCCCCTGTCTGGCTCGAACAGACGACCCTGCGGTTAACAGCCGCATGCTCTACCGACTGAGCTAAGGAGGAATATCGCATTCGCCGTGCGAACAAAAAATATTATACAGAACATGCGGCCGGTTGTCAACAAGAAAATAGACAACCGGCCGCCCTTCTGGCGGAAGGCTGCGCCCAGAAGGCCTTTGCGCACTTTCCACCGCAAAGCAGCTTATAAATCGTCCACCAGCGCCGTGCTTTTGGCATAGGCCGTGCTTTTGGCCTCAAAGAAATCTGTTTTCACCATGTTGGCGTTGGAATACTGGCTTACCCATGCCATATTCTCCGGCTCGCTGTCATAGCCCTCGTACAGCGTGCCGTAGCCAAGGCCTGCCCAGCGCAGGTTGCCCAGATACTTAATATAGTCCGTCACCATGCCTTTTGTCAGGCCGGGAATGTCGTCGCCAATGACATAGTGGCCCCAGGCAATCTCCTGCCGGACGCCCTCTTCCAGCATGCCGCGCAGCACCTCGATATTTTCCGGGGTAAAAAGCTCGGGGTTTTCTTTCTGAAGCTCCAGAATAATGTTGCGGAACAGCCATAGATGCGTGTTTTCGTCCCGGTTGATATAGCGGATTTCCTGGGCAGAGCCGGGCATCTTCCCGTTTCGGGCCAGGTTATAAAAAAACATGAAGCCGGAATAAAAATATACGCCCTCCAGAATATAGTTCGCCATCATGACCTTCAATAGCGTGAAAGCATCCTTTTGCTTCTGGAACTCATTGTACAAATCGCCAATAAAGGTGTTGCGGCGCAGCAGATGCTCGTCTGTTTTCCATTGATACAGAATGTCATCGCGCTGAGTGGGGCTGCAGATGGTATCCAGCATATAGCTGTAGCTCTGGCTGTGCACACATTCCTGAAACGTCTGAATAGACAGGCAAAGGTTTACCTCGTTGGCCGTAATGTATTCGCCGATGCACGGAAGGTTGGCCGTCTGGATGGAATCCAGAAACACAAGAAAACTTAAAATTTTATCATAAGCCGTGCGTTCGGGCGCCGGGAGGTTCGGGTAATCTTTTACGTCCTGCGAAAGGTTGATTTCTTCCGGAATCCAGAAATTGTTCATGGCCTGGCGATACCAGCCGCTCACCCAGGTATAGCGCATGTTGTTGAAATCGTTCAAATTGGTGGTGTTGCCCCCAATCATGCGCCGCAGGCGCACCTCGGTATCGCCGCCAGGGTTGAACAGCGGCTTTTTTACAAGTTCTGCCATGGTATGTTTTCTCCTTTCGCGCTCAGGACGAGCAGCTTTCGCATTCTTCCACTTCCAGCGATTTCGAGCGCACATAATAGATGGTCTTTACGCCGCTGCGCCAGGCAAGCAGATATAATTCCAGCACCTGCCGCATGGTGAAATCGTTGGTGATATACAGGTTCATACTTTGTGCCTGGTCGATATGGCGCTGGCGCACCCCGCAGGCGCGCACGCTCCAGCTTTGGTCAATCAGATGCGCGTTTTTATAGTACCAGTATGTTTTCATGGAAAGTTCGGGCGCAACGCGGGGGAGCATGCTTCCCTTTTTCTCTTCCAGGAAAAAGCGTTTCATCACAGGGTCCAGCCCGGCGGTGGTGCCCGCCAGGATGCTGGTGCTGGAGGTGGGCGCCACCGCAAGCAGGTATGCATTGCGCATGCCCTGGCGTGCCACCGCTGCGGAAAGTTCTTTCCATGCGGCAGAGGTGTAACCGCGCTTTTCAAAGTATGCGCCCGTCTGCCAATCGCTGCCCTCAAAGAAAGCATAGCTGCCTTTTTCGGCGGCAAGCGCCGTGCTGGCGGCAATGGCTGCGTGGTTGATGCGTTCAAACACATCGTCTACAAAGGCAAGATGTTCTTCGCTTTCCCACTTGATGCCGCGTTTCGCCAGCATGTGATGGTAGCCGCTTACCCCAAGGCCAATGCTGCGGTAGCGGCGGTTGGTAACCCTGGCATAGGGCAGCGGGTAAAAGTTCAAATCAATCACGTTATCCAGCGCACGCACCACACTGGCCACCAGTTTGTGCAGATAGGCGTCATCCTCTACGGGGATATTGCCAAGGGAAAGCGAAGCAAGGTTGCACACCACAAGCTCGCCCGGCCGCGTGGTGGTCACCACCACGGTGTCCCCGTTTTCGGTTTTAACCTCGGTGGAAACGCTTTCAATGGGCGCCATATTCTGTGCAATCTCGGTGCACAGGTTTGAACAGTAAATGATGCCCTGGTGCCCATTAGGGTTCGCACGGTTTACCGTGTCGCGGTTAAAGGTGAACGGCGTGCCCGTCTCTACGGCAGATTTCAGCACAAGCCGCACAATATCCTTTACCGTCACGGTGCGCTTTGAAATGCGCGGGTCGTTCACACAGTCAAGATACCGCTTTTCCCATTCTTCGCCATAATAATCTTCCAGCGCATAACCCTTTACGCTAAGCACCTCGTGCGGGCAAAGAAGGTGCCATTCGTGGTTCAAATCCTGCGTGGCCAGCCTCCAGAACAGGTCGGGGTAGCACACCGCCGGGAACACGTCGTGCGCCTTCATGCGGTCGTCGCCGTTGTTGGTGCGCAGCTGCAAAAATTCCGGCAGGTCTTTGTGCCAGGCGTCCAGGTAAACGGCTACGGCCCCCTGGCGCATGCCAAGCTGGTCCACCGCCACGGCAGTGTCGTTCACAAGCTTGATCCAGCGGATAACGCCGCCAGCAGCCCCCTCAAAGCCGCGGATGCTGCTGCCCGTGGCGCGCACCTTGCCAAAGTACAGGCCCATGCCGCCGCCAAATTTGCTTACCTGTGCAAAATTATCAAGCGAGCGGTAAATGCCCTCCAGGCTGTCCGGCACAGTGTCAATAAAGCAGCTGGAGAGCTGATGATACGGCTTGCGCGCGTTGGATAGCGTGGGCGTGGCCATGGTCACTTCCATTTTGCTGAGCATGTCGTAAAAACGCTGCACCCAGCCCAGCCTATCCTGTTTTTCCTCCATGGCAAGGTGCAGGGCAATGCCCAGGTACATCTCCTGCGGCGTTTCCAGCGGCACGCGCTGATGCGTATGGATGACATAGCGCTTCAGCTGCAAATCCAGCCCCGCATAGGTGAACAGGGCGTTTCGTTCCGGCCGCAGGAAACTGGCCGCCTGTTCCAGTTCTTCGCGGGAGTAACGCTCCAAAATATAGGCGCCGTACAGCCCTTCGTCTGTCAAATATCGCAGTTTTTCATAAAAGGTGTGAATGCCGCGCTTCTCAAGCTCGGCCTGCAGCTCCAATTCAAATTTATAATTCAAAAGGCGCGCTGCAATAAACTCCCACTTCGGGGCCTGCTGTGTGGTAAGCTCCACCGCGGCCTTCACCAGCGCCCCCAGCGCCTCTTGCCGGGGCATGCCGCTTTTCAAAAAGCTGGAAAATTTGCCGGAAAGGACGGTAAGCGAATATTCCGGCCCCTCAAACGCCTGCTGTATTTCGGCCAGGCACTCATCCAGCCCGGGCGCATCCACCGCATCTGTCAGCGCGGTGCGCGCCGCGCGCAGTTCTGCCCGTTTCTGTCTGTACAGGATATAGCTTTTGGCCACGGCATAAAAGCCATTTGCCATTAAAACCTGCTCTACCTCGTCCTGAATTGCCTCTACCGTACAGGGGCCGTTCGCCAGCACATTTTGTTCCACCTCCTGCAGCATTTTATCCATCACTTCGCGGCTGCACGCCTGCCCCACACTTACAAAAGCCTTTTCCATAGCACCGGTAATCTTCCGTGCGTCGTATGCCTGCCCTGCGCCGCTGCGCTTTACCACTTCCATCCACACACCTGCTCTCTTCTATAATGCAAATGGAATTATACACCATATATGGTCCATTTGCAATTCGCAAAACGCAAAGGGTTGGATATAATTATACCATTTTAGTATAATTATTGTACAATCATA
>UREN01000027.1 GCA_900546885.1 uncultured Oscillospiraceae bacterium | reverse complement strand
TGGCGCCGCTGCTGCGGGTGCGCTTTGGGCTGGACTGTGACCCGCAGGACCTGAACCTGCCCGCCCCCGCGCTGGAATCTTGCCGGAAAACGGCCGTTCCCTTTAATATTCCAGCTTCCACATATAGCGCCGCATGGTAAGCGGGTGGCAGCGCACAAGCGCCAGCTGCTCGGCATAAACGCGCAGCACCGCGCTGAGCACCATGGGGTTGAAATATTCCACCACCGGCGCCGGAATGACAGAAGAGATTCCGTAATCTTTTCCGTCCACCAGCGTCACCTTGGCCTGGAAGCGCTCGAGGAAGGTGAGGGCACGCGCGTCCATCGGGCGGGTGGGCCCGTCGTTCATCAGCAGCAGGAAGGGCACGTCCTTATCCACAATTTCAAAGGGGCCATGGAAAAACTCGCCGTCGTGGAAATTGCCGGAATTGATCCACTGCATCTCCATCATCAAACACAGCGAAAAGGTGTAGGCCACCGCCTGCGTGGCGCCGGAGCTCATGACATACAGAACGGGCACATCTTTATATTCCTGGGCAAATTTCTTTGCCGCCGGCAGCACATAGGGCACCGTGTTTTCAATGAGGTCGTAAATGTTGGCAAAGGCCGTCTGCATCTCTGCGTAATGGGCATAGCCCTCATATGTGTTCAAAAGCTCTACCGCCAGGGCCAGCACGCCCGTCATCTTCTCCAGCTTGGCTGCATAGTTTTTTTCAAACCCGTGCACCAGAACATAATGGGCGTTCTTTGCCAGGGGAGATTCACCGTCATGCGTAACGGCCACCACGGCCGCGCCCAGCTCCATAGCCTTTTTCGAGGCAGCCACCGTCTCTGGCGTGGTGCCGCCCAAAGAACAGGTAATCACCACCGCCTGGTCATTTACCCCTGCGGGCGTGGCATAGCAGAACTCATTGGCCGTATAATGCCCTGCGCGCAGCTGTTTTGCGTTTTTCTCCAGAAAGTATTTGCCGGGGTACAGCTCTGCCTTCGAGGCGCCGCACCCCACAAAATATACCGATTTAATTTGCGGGCGCGTTTTTTTAATCTCTGCAACAATGCTCTTCGGGTCCATGTTCTGTTTCAACCTCCTGCCGGTTTGTTTAATACAATTATATTACATCTTAATACATCTTGTCAATGCATTTTGTATTTTCTTTGCAGCAAACCCAGGCCGGAAGCTTTTGTCATGCCTGCATGGTGACCGTGCAGGTGTACCGGTCGGCATTGATAACGCTTTTGCTGCGGTAAACGGCCTGCCCATTCTCGTCATAGCTCACGTCGCGCTGCAGCAGCAGCGCCGCGCCCTCGCCCACGCCCAGCAGCGAGCTTTCCTCTTTGGTGGCATAGCCGATGTTGATATTTTTTACGCCCTTCACCACTTTGACGCCGTTTTCCGCCAGAAGCTTGTGCAGCGAGCCGGTGAGGTCCTCCCCCAGAAGATAGGCGAAAGAGCGCTGCATGCGCACCTCTTCCACCATCACCGGCACGCCATCGCAAAAGCGCAGCCGGCGCAGGCTGAGCACGGCCTCGCCCTCTTTGACACCCAGCAGCTCAACGTCCGCAGGGCGCGCATCGTTCAGCCCGGCAAACAGCAGCCGGCTGGTGGCCTTCTGCCCGTTTGCCTCACAGGTTTGGGTAAAGCCCATCATCACATTCATGCTGCGCACCAGCTTTTTGCCGGTGACGAAGGCGCCCACGCCCTGGCGCTTGCTGAGAATATCTTCCTCCACCAGCAATTCCAGAGCTTTGCGCACCGTGATGCGGCTTACGCCGAAGGTACGGCTCAGCTCCATCTCCGTCATCAGCTGTTCATTCTGACGCAATTCTCCTGAAGCGATCTGGGCTTTGATCTCGTTTGCAAGCTGCTGATACAGCGGCAGCTGGGCATCGCGTTTCAATGTCATCGGTCTTTCTCTCCCGGTCTTGTTTTCTGCGCCGCGCGGGCCGCCCTGCGGCGCTGCTGCTTTTATCATACAGCCTGCGGCCGGAATAGTCAAAGCAAAAGCGCTTTGTTTTCCGCTTTGGCCCGTTCCCGGGCGGCCGGGCCCGCAGCCCGGTTTTTTACACCCCCTACGCCGGCAGGGCGTGCAATATGTCGTCCAGTTCGATGATGCCCAGCGCATAAATTCGCACCGCGTCCATCAGGCAGCCGATGTGCTGGCTCTCATCCGGCTGGTGCGCGTCGCCGCGGCCCGGGCCATATGGCATCATCCCCGGTTCTTTCGCGTTGCCCGGGCCAAACGCCACCGAGTTTGGCACCTTGCTGGCATAAGTGCCGCCCGCAAGTACATAGGGTTGCTTTTCTTCCCCCGCCACGGCATTAAACACCTGTGTCAGGCGTTGGGCCACGGGGTGGTCCTTCGGGATATAGTGGGAATCCGTGGCCTCCTGCACTTCAAACTTCCAGCCCGCCTTTTCCACGCTGGATACGATCAGCGGCAACACGCGTGCCTTTTTATCCGTCACGCTGTAACGGCAGTCCAGCGTCACGCGCAGCTGCCCGTCCTCCGTGCGCACCATGCCGGGGATCAATGTGGTTTTGCCGGAGGCCTCGTCTTCATACTGCACCCCAAAGCTTTCGCCATAGTAAGGCGCAAAGGCCTGCCGGATATATTCCACCGCTTTGGCCTCGGCGCCATCCAGCAGCTTTGCCTCGGACAAAAATGCCGCCAGGCGCCAGATGGCATTCACCGCCTTGAACGGCTCTGAGGCATGTGCCGACACGCCCTGCGCCATGATGACGATGTCATCTTCCTTTGCATCGGCATGGATACCTTCAAAACTTTCCGCCAGCTTGCGCACCCCGGCCAGCTGCCCCGCGCGGCGCGGCAGCACGGCAGCACACGTATTCGGAATGATATTGGGCGCCTGCCCGCCTTCCATGCGCAGCTTTTCCGGGTCTATCTGCATGACCACATCCCCGCACACGCGGCCCTTTTCGCCATGCGCCACAGGGAAGTAACAATCCGTCACAATGGAGAAATCCGGCATCTTGTGATTCTTCACCATGTAGACCATGTCGGACATGCCGCATTCCTCATCGCTTCCCATCAGGATGCGCAGGGAAGACCGCAGCGGAATGCCCAGTTCCCGCACACAATTCACCGCCATCAGCGCCGCGGCAAACCCCGCCTTGTTATCGCGCGAGCCGCGGCCCACCACAAAGCCGTCCCGCTCCACGCCCACAAACGGGTCCGAGCTCCAACCTTCCCCCACGGGGACCACATCCAGATGCGCGATAAACCCGATCTGCTTGTCGCCGTTTCCACACTGAGCGCCGGCCGCATAGTTTTCATAGCATTCGGTATCCATCCCGTAACGCCGGCAGATCTCCATTCCTTTTTCCAGCGCTTTGGCGCAGTTTTCGCCAAACGGCATGCCCGGCAAAGCAGGGCTTTTCACGCTGGGCACGGCGATCATTTCAATTAGAATATCCACCAGTTCCTGCCGGTGCTGCTGCACGTATCGTTCGATCTGCGCCGCATATTGTTGTGAGATCGGCATCGTACAAAACCTCCTGTTCTGTTTCCGCTTGCCGCGCCGTGGGCCGGCGCGGCTTATTCCGCTTTCTTTTCCCCGCCTGCCACAAGCGGAAAATGGCAGCACACATAATGGCCCGGCGTCACTTCAGCCAGTTCCGGCTCTTTCTGCGCACACACCTGCTGCGCATACTTGCAGCGCGAACAGAACCGGCAGCCCTTCGGCAGGTTCAGCGGGCTGGGCAGATCCCCCTCCAAAATGGGTTTGTCTTCCTCGTCCCTCTTTGTGGGGTCTCCCACCGGAATGGCGTCCAGCAGCCCTTCGGTATATGGATGCATGGTATGTTCGAACAACTCGTGTTCGGGCGCCAGCTCCATGATCTTTCCCAGATACATCACGGCAATTCGGTCGCTGATGTACTGCACGGTGGGCAGGCCATGCGCAATAAAGATATAGGTCAGCTGCAACTCTTCCTGCAGGTCTTTCAAAAGGTTCAAGATCTGCGCCTGGATAGACACGTCCAGCGCCGACACCGGCTCGTCGCAGATCACCAGCTTAGGCCTCAGCGCCAGGGCGCGGGCGATGCCGATGCGCTGGCGCTGCCCGCCGGAAAATTCATGCGGATACCGGTTTTGATAGCTTTTGTCCAGCCCCACCAGCTCCATCATGTATTCCACGTTCTTGCGGATCTCCGCGGGGCTCATCTTTGTCTGGATATGATAGGGTTCTGCAATGATGTCAAACACCTTTTTCCTTGGGTTCAGCGAGGAGAACGGGTCCTGAAACACCATCTGCATCTCTTTCCGAAGCGGCTTGAACTGCCGGGCGTTCATGGCTGTGATATCGTGGCCGTCGAACAGGATGCGCCCTTCCGTCTCCTTCAGCAGCCGGACAATCAGGTTTCCCACGGTGGATTTTCCGCATCCGCTTTCCCCTACGATGCCCAGCGTCTCACCGGCGCGAAGTGAAAAGCTCACCCCGTCCACCGCGTGAACATACCGCCTGTTCTTGCCCAGAATGCTGCCGCCAGTGGGAAAGAGCATTTTCAGCCCCTGCACTTCCAGCAGGCAGGGCTCTTTTTGCAAACACGCCTCGCTCATACGTGCACACCGCCTTCCTGCTTTTGTTCCTGCGCATACCGTATGCAGCGCACCATGCGCCCCTCCGCCTCGATCACAGGCGGCGCGCTTTCCCGGCACGCCGGCGTGGCGTACGGGCAGCGCGGATGAAACCTGCACCCTGCGACCATTTTGGAGATTGGCGGCACCGTTCCCGCGATGGTGGGCAGGCGCCTGCGCCCATCGCCCAAGCGGATGGTGCTGTTGATAAGCCCCTCCGTATATGGGTGCAGCGGCTTTTGGAACAAATCGTACACACTAGCCTGTTCCACGATCTGCCCCGCATACATCACGGCAACGCGGTCCGCCATTTCCGCCACCACGCCAAGATCATGTGTGATAAAAATGATGGACGTACCCAGCTCCCGGCGAAGATCCTTCATCAGCTTTAAGATCTGTTTTTGGATCGTTACGTCCAGCGCGGTGGTGGGCTCGTCTGCAATCAGCAACTTCGGCCTGCAGGAAAGAGCCATGGCGATCATCACACGCTGGCGCATGCCGCCGCTCAGAGCAGCCGGATATCTTTTATACACATCTTCCGGGTCCGGGATGCCCACGAACCGCAGCATGTCCACGCTCATCTGTTTTGCCTTGGCGCGGCTTGCCTTCTGGTGCAACCGAAACACTTCGTCCATCTGGTTGCCCACCGTGAACAGCGGATTCAGCGAGGTGAGCGGTTCCTGAAATATCATGGACATTTTATTGCCGCGCAGTTCCCGCAGCTTTTCCTCTTTGAGATGGCTGATGTCCTGGCCGTCCAGAATGATGGCGTCTGCCTCAACGATACCGGGCTTTTCCACAAGGCCCATGATGGACAGGCTCGTCAGGCTTTTGCCGCACCCGCTTTCGCCCACCAGGCAAAACACCTCGCCCTGCGCCACGTCGAACGAAACACCCTGAACGGCAGTTTGCATGCCCTCCAGCGTTTTGAACTTCACTTCCAGATTTTCCACTTTCAACAGTGTCTGTTCCATGCCGATCCCCCTCCTTTACAAGCCTTTATTGTGGGGGTCCAGCACGTCCCGCAGCCAGTTGCCGAGGAACGTGATGCCCAGGATGGCAACCGTGATCATAATGCCGGGGAACGTGGCTACCCACCAGTGGGTGGCCAGCAGCACACGCCCGTCGCTAAGCATGCCGCCCCAGGAGATCAGCGGTGCCTGGATGCCCACGCCAAGAAAGCTGAGAGACGCCTCGGTGATGATGCTACCCGCCACGCTCATGGTGGACACCACGATAAAAGAGGGCCACACATTGGGCAGGATATGATGAAAAATGATATATCCGGACGATGCGCCCAGTGTCTTGGATGCTTTTACAAATTCTTTTCCTTTCAGGCGCAGCACTTCCGAGCGGATCAGGCGCGCATACTGCACCCATGAGATGGCCGCGATCACCAGCACCAGGGTCACGATGCCGGAACTTTTGAACACCATCAGCGTCACCAGCGCCAGCAAAATGCCCGGGATGGCATAAAATGCGTCGGCGATGCGCATGATGACGTGATCCGTCACACCGCCGTAATACCCCGACACAAGGCCCAGCACCATGCCGACCGCACCGCTGGTCAGCGTGGCCAGAATGCCCACCACCAGCGAGATCTGCGAGCCGTACAGCATGCGTGACAAAATATCCCGCCCCAGGTTATCAGTGCCAAGAACATGGCTCCAGTCGCCACCCTCCATCCATGCGGGAGGTTTTGTCATATTTGTCAGGTCCATGGCATTGGGGTCGTACGGGGCCAGCTGGCTGGCAAAAATCGCGCACAGGCAGATCAGGATGACGATCACCATGCCCGCCGTGCCCGTGCTGCTGCGAAACAGCAGCTTGAAAAAGCGTCTGATTTTTTTCATTCCGGTCCCCCCTTATTGATACCGGATCGTGGGGTCGATCAGGCAATAGGCAATATCGGAAAGCAGGTTCGCCACGATCGTGATCAAAGCCACTGCCATTACACCGGCCTGCACCACTGTCATATCCAGATTTGCCACACCGCGATAGATCAGCATGCCAAGGCCGGGCCAGGCAAAAATGGTTTCGGTGATCAGCGCGCCGCCGATCAGCGTGGGCAGCTGCATGGCAATGATGGTGATCACGGGCACAAGCGTGTTCTTGAACGCGTGTTTGAACACCACGGTGCTGCTGCGCAGGCCTTTGCTGCGCGCTGTGCGGATATAATCCTGCTGCATCACTTCGATCATATTCGAGCGCACCAGCGGAATGATCTTTGCCGACGTCACTAAAGTGAGGGTGGCCGCCGGCAGCACCAGGTTCTGCCACGTGCCGGAACCGGACACCGGCAGCAGTTGCAGCTTTACCGCAAACAGCAAGATCAGCATGATGGCCACCCAGAATCCCGGCAGCGCCTGGCCCAGCGCCGCAAATCCATTCACCAGAAGGTCGAACGGGCTGTTGCGGAAGTGCGCCGCGGCAACCCCCAGCACGATACCCACTACCACAGAGCATGCAAGCGACACGCCGGCCAGCTGCAGCGAATACGGCATGCGCTCCAACACCAGGCTGAGCGCATCCTGATTATATTGATACGAGGTGCCAAAATCGCCCCTCAGCAGATTTCCTATGTAGATGAAGAACTGCTCATAAAAAGGCTTGTCCAGCCCCAAAGCTTCCCTGAGAGCAGCTTTGGCCTGCTCGCCCGCCTCCGGCGGCAGCATCAGGGCAACAGGGTCGCCCGCCACATATACCAGGCAGAAAATAATCAACGTCAGGATCAAAAGCACGGGAATGATCTGCACGATCCGTTTCAGCAAATATCTACCCATGGAAAAATCTCCTTTTATTCAGAAAGGAGACGCACCGGCATAGCCCGATGCGCCTCCTTTTGCGGTTGCGTTGCAGACGCCGCTATTTCAGCGTGATGCGGTCTACGTAGAACATTTCATCGATGCGGGGCGTAAAGTTGATATCAGAGCTGATGCCATAGGGCACTTTCAGATGAATGAACGGGGCCTGTACGCACTCGTCCACAAAGATCATCTGCTGCATCTCCACAAGCTGTTCGGCACGGCTGTCCGGATCCATGTTGCTCAAGGCTTCCAGATACAGCTCATCGTATTCGGTGGAGCTGTAGCAGCTGATGGGCGTGCAGTTCTCCGTGCGGTATTCATTCATGCCGTAAGAAGCGTCAAAGAAGTCGTCGCCATAGGCGATCAGCGCCATGCCGTTGAATTCACCGGCATTGAATTTATTGATATAGGCGCTCCACTCCAGCACGTTCACCTTCACATTCAGGCCAACCTGCTGCAGCATGCCGGCCACCACGTTGCCCACGTCGGCATCCATCAGATAACGGCCGGTGGGCACCAGCAGCTCGATCTCTTCCCCATTGTAACCAGAGGAAGCCACCAGTTCTTTTGCCTTTTCCACATCGTATTTGTCAATGCCATACAGGCTTTCGTCCTGGCCGAACACGCCCGGGGCAATACGCGTGTAGCACGGGGTGCCCGCGCCTTTCAGCACGGTGTCGATAATGGTCTGCGCATCCAGCGCATAGGCCACCGCCTCACGCACCTGCTGGTTCTGTGTGGGCGTGCTGTCCCACTTCATGATGACATTGTAGATGCGCGTGCCGTTGCCCAGCACCATCTCAGTGCCTTCATTTTCATCGATGCGGTCCCACTCGTTGGTGGGCACGTTCACGATGATATCCACATTGCCGGTAAGCAGTTCCGCCACGCGGGTGGATGCTTCGGGGATAGAGCGGAAACGCACTTCATCCCAATACGGTGTTTCGCCGAAGTAGTCGTCATACCGCTCCAGCACCACCACATCGTCTTTTACCCATTCCTTAAACTTGTACGGGCCGCACCCGATGGGGTTTTCCAGATAATAGTCCAGGCCATTCTCCTCAATGTACTTGGAGGGCATCATCTGGCTGCCGTTTTTGGACAGCAGTGAAAGCATGGTGGGATACGGGCCATCGGTAATGATGCGCACGGTGTAGTCGTCCACGATCTGCACTTCTTTGATTACAGAGAAGATGTGGTTTTCGGCCAGCGATTCATCTGTGGCCACACGCTCCAGCGTCCACTTTACATCCGCGGCCGTGAACGGGTCGCCATTGTGCCAGGTGACGTCATCGCGCAGCTTGAATTCCCAGGTGGAATCATCAATGGTCTCATAGCTTTCAGCCAGCACGCACACCCAGGCGTTGTCCTCATCGGCGCGCTCAATCAGGCTGTGGCTGAAATTGCCCAGCACCGCGCCGGTGACGCCGTTGTTGTGGTTTTGCATATCAAACGTGGTGATGTCGCCGCCCTGCGCAATCGTCAGCACTTTTTCGCCGCTTTCCGCCGTGGACGCAGAAGAAGACGTGCTTCCCGCTGGCTGAGAGCTGCTGGGCGAACTGCATCCGGCCAGAGACGCCGCCAGCATTGCAATGGCCAGCAGCGCGGCTGCAAGTTTCTTTTTCATCAGTTGTATTCCTCCTTATCATGTCGGGGGGTGCCCCGAAAAATTGATTGCGGGCAATTCTTTCTTCTTTTTATTATGAATTTAAGACATCTTAATAACAACATTTGTTTTTTGTATCATACAACACAATTTTATGTATGTCAACAGTTATTTTTTTGTTTCCTTTGCCCGCCGCACCTTTTCCCTGTATTTGGAGAAAAACCGTGATTTTGCACGATTTTTGCTGCATAATTTGAAATTGACCGCGGTTGGCCGCGCAGCTCTTCATTTTCGCCTTTTTCCCGCAGTTTTTGTTGGGTTTCCTGGAAAAGCACACCAGAAATGTAATTTTTCTATTGACAACGGCCTCCTGTCCCGCTATCTTATATTTAAGATGTCTTTATAACAACATGTTCTGCTCAAACTTGTCCGATCCTAATTTTATATAAAGCAAAAGGTGGTACCCATGGTTATTGACGTACATGTGCATCCCGCATTTTACGGCCCTGTTTGTGAAGACCCCCAGCGCGTGGCCGCGCGTAAAAAAGCAATGGGATATGATTTGATGAGCCCCTTTCCCCTGGAACTTGTGGAAAAGCAAATGACTTTTGCCGGAGTGGACAAACTGGTTCTGCTGGGGGAAGATTGTGCTGCAGAAGGCGGCGCGGTGCTTTCAAATGAGGAAATTGCCAAAATCGTCGCGCTGGACCCTGCGCGCTTTATCGGCTTTGCCACAGTAGACCCCAATCGTCCCGACGCGCTGGATATCCTTCGCCACGCATTCGGCACACTGAAATTGCGCGGCCTGAAACTGCACCCGGCAAAACAGCAGTTTTATCCAAACGACCCCAAGCTCTTTCCCATTTACGAGCTGTGCCTTTCTTACAATGTGCCCATCACATTCCACTGCGGCATGTCCTGGCAGCCGAACACGTTCTTAAAATATTCTCATCCCGAACTGTTCGAGGAGGTTGCCGTGCGCTACCCGCAGCTGCGCATCAATCTGGCGCATTTCGGGTTCCCGTGGGTGCTGGAAACGGCGGCCATCATTTTGAAGTATCCCAACGTATATGCAGACACTGCCTGCTGCTATATGGATTGCCCTGAACAGTTTTTTGAGCAGCTGTTTTTCAAGCTGATGGGCCCGCTTTGGGTAGAGCACAACCTTGCCGACAAGATCCTGTTCGGCTCCAACAATCCACGTTTCCGCCCGGCGCGCATCAAGCGCGGGCTGGAATATCAGCCCTTCTCGCCAGAGACGCTGGCCAAAATTCTGGGCGGGAACGCCGTAAGATTCCTTGGTTTGGAGGTTGAGAACCATGGTTGAATTTACAAAGGTAAAAAAGTGCTCTTCCAAAGAGTTTGAACTAATCAAAATCACCGATGATGTGCGCCGGTTTGCGGCGCAGTCCAAGATCAAAAACGGCGTGGTGTATGTCATTCTCTCGCACACCACGGCCGGCATCATGGTGAACGAAAGCCTGCCCTGCCTGGAAAAGGACATTGAGGCCACGCTGGAAGATCTGGTTCCCCTGCACAAAAACTACGCGCATTCTCACTTTCTTCCCAGCTATGGCGCCATCGGCGGGAACGCGCCGGGGCACCTGAAATCCATGCTGGTGGGCAACCACTGCGTCATCCCCCTCATAGACGGCGAGCTGGTGATGGGCATGGCGCAGGATGTGTACCTGGCCGAGTTTGACGGCGTGCAGCAGCGCACCTTTTTTATTGAGATTATTGGCGAATAAAAAACAAGGCGTGCCCGCACAGGGCCGCCTTCCCTCCTTCTTTTGGCAGGGCCGGGAATCCCGTGCAGCACGGCGGGCATTCCCGGCCCTGCTTTTTTGTGAAACCTGCCCGCCTGCGCCCGAAAACTTTGAAATATCGCCCTCAATCTGATATACTAAACAAATAACGGAACACGGCTCCAGACAGGTGCAGTGAAAGGCCGTAAATTTTTCGCGCCGGCGGGTAACCCGCCATTTGCGGTGCATACTGTTCTGGAACCCATCTTTTTTGGAGAATCACCGCCATGAGACGATGCCTTGCCTGTGTAATGATTGTGCTGCTTGTGTTTGTGGCGCCGGCCTTTCCGGCGGGCGCCGCAGGCTTTGAGCTGCCGGAGGGCACCCAGCTTTCTGCACAGAGCGTGTATATCGTAAACCTGGACACCGGCCTGTGCGTCTACGAGCAGAACGCCGATGAAAAGCGCAGCGTGGCCAGCCTTACCAAGCTGATGACGGCCCTTTTGCTGATAGAAAATGTGGAAGATCTGGAGGGCACCTATATCTCGGGCGGCACGGCGCTGTACACCGAAGAGATTACAGACCCGCAGGCCTCCAACGCAGACATTCTGCCCAACGAGGAAGTGCGCGCCATTGACCTTCTGTATGCCATGATGCTGCCCAGTGCCAACGAGGCAGCCAAAAATGTGGGCTACTTTCTTGGAAACGGAGATTTGAACAATTTCTATGCCCTGATGAACGCCCGCGCGGCCGAACTGGGCTGCACAAACACCAATTTCACCAGCGCCAACGGCCTTGCCGATATGGATGAGGGCAACTATTCCACCGCGCGCGATATTTTTCTGATTGCGCAGGAGTGCTGGAAGCACGAGATATTCCGCACTGTCGTGGGCACCCCCCTGTACTGGATGCCCCTGACCAACAAGCATACCACGGCGGAATTTCCCGAGCAGAACCCGGACGCCGCCTATTTCATCACCAACTCCAACGCCATGATCAAAGAGGCATCCGGCGATATGTACCGCTCTTACATCAAGGGCATCAAAACGGGCTCTACCTATGACGCGGGACGCAACTTTGTGTCTGCCGCGGTGAACGAGGCGGGCGAAAGCTTTATTGGCGTGGTGCTTGGCTGCCCGTGGGACCCCGCAGAGGACGGCTATGCCCTGTCGTTTCACGACACCGCCACGCTGTACGACTGGATTTTTTCTTCTTTTTCCGTGCGGCCCACGCTTTCCACCGACACCCCCATTCACGAGGTGGCGGTGACGCATTCCGCTGAGACCGACACGCTTGCCCTTGTGCCGGCAGATAACCTTGCCACCATTTTGCCCAACGACAGCGACGATGCGCTGCAGCAGACGTTTGACGTGCCGGAAAGCGTGGAGGCTCCCATTCAAAAAGGGGATAAAATTGGCACGGTGACGGTGTCGCTTTCCGGCGAAGTGATTGGCACGGTAGACCTTCTGGCCGCACAGGATGTGGCGCTGAACCCCGTGCTGTATGCCTTTTCGCGCCTGAAGGCCTTTTTCACCAGCACCTATATGTGCGTGGTGTATGTGCTGACGGCCTTGTTCGCTCTGTTTTATGCCGGGCTTTACGCATGGCTTCTGCACGATGCAAAAAAGCGCAAAGCGCGGCGCGCACGGCAAAACAGTGCCGGCGCGCGGCCAAACGGCGGCAGTGCGCCCCGGCCGCAGGGCCGCCCGCCGCGCACCCCGCCCGAAGGGCGCTGACACGCCGTTATCCCGCCCGGCGCCGCGCGCCGGAGATTTGTGCCCGGCAACCGCGCCGGGTTTGCTTGGAGGAGGACCACAATGAAAGATATCAGCGAAGCACGCAACCTGACACTTTTGATGGATTTTTACGAGCTCACCATGGCGCGCGGCTATTTCGACAGCGGCTATGAGGACAAAGTGGGCGTGTTTGACATGTTCTTCCGCAAAATACCGGATGACGGCGGCTTTGCCATTGCGGCTGGGCTGGCGCAGTTCTGCGAAGTGATTGACAACCTTCACTTCGACGAGGGCGACCTTTGCTACCTGCGCTCGAAGGGCTGCTTTTCCGAGGGCTTTTTGGAATATCTGCGCAACTTTCAGTTCCACTGCAACATCTGGGCCGTGCCGGAGGGCACGCCCATTTTCCCCGGCGAGCCCATTGTCATTGTAGAGGGGCCCGCCATTGAGGCGCAGCTGATTGAAACGCTGCTGCTGGTTACGTTTAACCATCAAAGCCTCATTTGCACCAAAACCAACCGCATTGTGCGCGCCAGCGAGGGCCGTGCGGTGATGGAGTTTGGCTCGCGCCGGGCGCAGGGCTATGACGCCGCCGTGCTGGGCGCGCGCGCAGCCTATATTGGCGGCGTGGCCGGCACTGCCTGCGTGATGGCAGACCGTGTCTACGGCATTCCCGCGCTGGGCACCATGGCTCACTCGTGGGTGCAGATGTTCCCCTCCGAGTATGAGGCGTTCCGCCGCTATGCCGAGCTGTACCCCGATAACTGCACCCTGCTGGTGGATACTTACAGCGTGACAAAAAGCGGCATTCCCAACGCCATCCGCGTATTCGACGAGGTGCTCAAGCCCCGCGGCATCCGCCCGAAGGGCGTGCGCATCGATTCCGGCGACATTGCCTATCTTTCCAAAAAAGCGCGCAAAATGCTGGACGCCGCGGGCTATGAAGATTGCAGCATCTGTGCGTCCAACTCGCTGGACGAATACATTGTGCGCGATTTGATTTTGCAGGGGGCCAAAGTGGATTCCTTCGGCATTGGCGAAAACCTCATCACGTCCAAAAGTGCGCCCGTCTTCGGCGGCGTGTACAAACTGGCTGCGGTGAAAGAGGGCGAGACATATGTGCCCAAAATCAAAATCAGCGAAACGGCCGAGAAAATCACCACCCCGCATTTGAAAAATTTGTACCGCATTTACGACAAAGAAACCGGGAAAGCCATGGCAGACTACATCACCATGTGGGACGAGACAGTAGACACCGAGCACGGCCTGACATTGTTTGACCCCGTGCAAACCTGGAAAAAACGCACGTTTGAAAACATCTGCCTGCGCAAGCTGAATGTGCCCATCTATGTGGGCGGGCGACGCGTGTATGAAAACCCGCCGCTGAAAGAAATTCGCGCTTATTGCCGCCAGCAGGTGGACACCCTGTGGGACGAAGTGAAGCGCTTTGAAAACCCGCACCGCTATTATGTAGACCTCTCACAGAAGCTTTGGGACGAACGCCACCGCCTGCTGGATGAATACGGCCAAAGCTGATTTTTAGAAAAACGGGGCATCTCTTATGGAACAAAACCTTCCCTCGCAGCAGAAAACGTCGCTTTTGCGGCGTTTTCTGCCTTATCTGCTGCGCTACAAGGGCATTTTGGTGTTTGACCTTGTGTGCGCCGGGCTCACCACACTGTGCGAATTGGTGCTGCCGCTGATGCTGCGCGCCATCACCAACCGCGCCGCTGAAAACCTTGCGTCGCTTACGCTGGGCTTTATTTTGCAGGTGGGCGCCGTATACCTTGTGCTGCGCGTTTTGGACGCGGCCGCCAACTACTTTATGCAAAGCACCGGCCATGTGATGGGCGCGCACATTGAAACCGACATGCGCCGCGATGCCTTTGCCCACCTGCAGCGCCTTTCCGATGCCTATTTTGCCAGCACCAAGGTGGGGCAGATTATGGGCAGGCTGACGAACGACCTGTTTGACGTGACAGAATTTGCCCATCACTGCCCGGAAGAATTTTTCATTGCCATTTTGAAGGGCACGGCCGCATTCATCATTCTGCTGCGCACCAACGTGCCTCTCACACTGCTTATTTTTGCCTGCCTGCCGGTGATGCTGGTGTGCTGCACGCGCTTTAACCACATGGTGCGTGTCACCTTCCGCCGCCAGCGCAGGCAAATTGGCGAGCTGAACGCCCGCATTGAAGACAGCCTGCTGGGCGAGCGCGTGGTGAAGGCCTTTTCCGGTGAAGAGGCGGAAAAAGAAAAGTTCGAGCGCGACAACGCCTCGTTTCTTTCCATCAAAAAGGATATGTATCACTGGATGGCCGCTTTCAACACCACCACGCGCCTGTTTGACGGGCTGATGTACCTGGTGGTGCTGGTGGCGGGCGGCATTTTTATGATGCGCGGCGCCATCGACCCCGGCGATATGGTGGCCTATGTGATGTACGTCACCACCCTGCTGGCCACCATCCGGCGCATCATTGAATTTGCCGAGCAGTTCCAGCGCGGCGTCACCGGCATCGAGCGCTTTTGCGAGATTATGGACGCGGAAATCGATATTCTGGACGAGCCCGGCGCCAAACCTTTGCATGATGTGAAGGGCGAAATTGTGTTTGACCATGTCTCGTTCGAATACCCCGACGACCACAACAAGGTGCTGCGCGATATCTGCCTTACGGTAAAGGCGGGCGAAAAGCTGGCGCTGGTGGGCCCCTCCGGCGGCGGAAAAACCACACTGACGAATCTCATTCCCCGCTTTTACGACGCCACCAGCGGGCACATCTTTCTGGACGGGCAGGATATCCGCACTGTCACCCTGAAAAGCCTGCGCAGCGCCATTGGTATTGTGCAGCAGGATGTGTACTTATTCTCCGGCACAGTGGCGGAAAACATCGCCTATGGGCGCCCGGGCGCAAGCCGCGCAGACATCGAGCAGGCCGCGCGCCTTGCCGGCGCCCACGAGTTCATTGAAAAGCTGCAAAACGGCTATGACACCTATGTGGGTGAGCGCGGGGTAAAACTCTCTGGCGGGCAGAAGCAGCGCGTGTCCATTGCGCGGGTGTTTTTGAAAAACCCGCCCGTGCTGATTCTGGACGAGGCCACCAGCGCGCTGGACAACGAAAGCGAATACCTGGTAGGGCAAAGCCTGGCGCGCCTTGCCAAAGGGCGCACCACGCTTACCATTGCCCACCGCCTCACCACCATCCGCAATGCAGACCGCATTTTGGTGCTGGACGGCGAGCGCATTGCCGAAGAAGGCACCCACGAGCAGCTTCTGGCCCAAAAGGGCGAGTATTGGCGCCTGTGGATGGGCGCCCAGAAGCTGCATGAAGAAACCATATAGCAAAAAGCGCGCGCCCAGGGCGGCACGCCACTTTGGAAAGGAAGCGCATAGATGAACGGGCCTCTTGTCTCCATCATCATCCCCGTGTACAATGCCGCCGTGGGGCTGGCAAAATGCATCGAGACCGCCCGCCGGCAGACATATGAAAACATTGAATTGCTGCTGGTGAACGACGGCAGCGCCGACTCTTCGCCGCACATCTGCCGCATGTACGCCCGGGTGGACGCACGCATCCGCGTAATTGACAAAGAAAACGCCGGTGTTTCCGCAGCGCGCAACGACGCGCTGCGCGCCGCGCGGGGCGATTATATCCAGTTTGTCGATTCCGACGATTACCTGGCCCCAAACGCCACCGAGCAGCTGGTGCGCACGGCCGAAAGCCTGCGGTGCGACCTTGTGATAGCCGATTATTTCCGCGTGGCCCCCTCTGGCATCACACGGCATGGCTTTTTAAAAAGCGGCAGCGTGCTGGACCAAACACAGTTTGCCCTGGGCCTGATGGACGAACCCGCCAGCTTTTATTACGGTGTGCTGTGGAACAAACTGTACCGGGCCGATATTATCCGCGCCCACAGCATACGCTGCAACACAGCCCTCTCGTGGAGCGAGGACTTTTTGTTCAACCTGGAATACATCCGCTATGCCCAGCGCTTTTTCGCCCTGGATGCGGCGGTGTATTACTATGTGAAAAACCCGGCCAGCATCACCCACACCCAGATGGACCTGATCAATGTGGTAAAAACCAAGGCCACCCTGTTTACCTATTATAAAGAACTGTATGAAAAGCTGGGTTTATACGAGCAGTATAAACCTCAAATCTTCAAATACCTCATTGCCACGGCCGAACACGGCTGAACGGCAGGCGTGCCCGGCATGGTGCGCGGCGCAAAGGCACATGCCCTTTGCATCGCTGCAGCCGGGCTTTTTCTTGCATCTGCCCGGGTGCAGGGGTATAATAACAGGCGTATGGGCCCCGCGCAAACAGCGCACATTTTGCCCATTTTTCATCAAAGGAGAACCCGTATGACGCAAATGGAATATCTGAAACAGCAGCTGCTGGCCGTGCTGGCCATCGACAGCCCCACCGGCCACACCGCAGCCGCAGCGCAGTATGTGCTGGGGCAATACCGGGCGCTGGGCTTTTCACCCGTGCTGACAAACAAGGGCGGCGTGCTGGTGTGTGTAAACGAGGGGTGCCCCGGCGGCGAGGGGGGCCTGCTTTTAGAGGCGCACCTGGATACGCTGGGCGCCATGGTGGCCGAGATAAAGCCGAACGGCCGCCTGCGCCTGACGCCGCTGGGCGGGCTGAACGCCAACAACACCGAGGCTGAAAATGTGCGCCTTTCCACGCGCAGCGGCAAGGTGTTCTCCGGCACGTTCCAGCTGAAGAACGCCTCTGTGCATGTGAATGGCGAATATTCGAACGAAAAACGCACGTTCGATTCCATGGAACTTGTGCTGGACGAAGACGTTGCCTCCAAAGAAGATGTGCTGGCGCTGGGCATCCGCACGGGCGACATTGCCTGTTTTGACGCGCGCACCACCATCACCGAAAGCGGTTACATCAAAAGCCGTTTTCTGGATGACAAGCTCAGCGTGGCCATTCTGCTGGCACAGGCCAAGGGCCTTGCCGGGGGTGCCAAAAAACCGGCGCGCGCCGTTTGGCACCATATCACCGTGTTTGAAGAGGTGGGCCACGGCGGCAGCGCCAGCGTGCCGCAGGGCGTCACCGAGGCCATCAGCGTCGATATGGGCTGCGTAGGCGATGGGCTTGGCTGCACGGAAAAGCAGGTGTCCATCTGTGCGAAAGATTCCGGCGGCCCGTACCACGAGGCCGTGGTAAACGGGCTTGTGGCCGCGGCACAGGCCGCGGGCGTAGATTTTGCCGTGGATGTGTACCCGCACTATGGCTCGGACGTAGAGGGCACCCTGCGCGCGGGCTATGATGTGCGCCACGGCCTGATTGGTGCAGGCGTTTATGCCTCGCACGGGTACGAGCGCAGCCACCTTGCGGGCGCAGAGAACACCCTGCGCCTGCTGGAGGCCTACCTGGTCCAAAGCACATATGAGTGAGCGGGGTATGAAAGCCGGGCTGCCCGGCAGGCAGGCGCCCGCCGCCCCGAAGCAGGGCCCTGTGACGCTTCGGGCCGTGACGCCGGAGGACGCCCCGCTGTACTGCCGCTGGATGAAGGATGCTTTTGTGGCGGAAAACTACGGCGGAGCCGATGTGGATTTCACAGAAGAGATGGCGCGCGGCTTTTTTGCCTCCCGGCAGGGCAAGCCGTCCTTTCTCATTCTCGCCCGGCCCGGCGGCCGGCCCGTGGGGTTCTGCGAGCTGGCAGGGCTGGACGAGACGGTGCGCAGCGCCACCTTGGGCATGTTTATCGGGGAGGCGACGGCCCGCGGGCGCGGGCTTGGCGCCGCCGCGCTGGATGCCCTGCTGGAGTATGGGTTCGGTGCGCTGGGGCTTCACAGCGTTTGGCTGAGCGTCTGGGCGGGCAACGCCCCGGCTCTGGCGCTGTACCGCCGCGCAGGATTCCGGGAGGCCGGCCGCCGCCGGGACGCCTGGCGCTGGCGCGGAAAGCTGTACGCCCTTGTGTATATGGACCTTCTGGCAGAGGAATTTTTCGCCCGGCAAAAAGCAGAGGGTGCAGAAGGCGTGCAGGCGGCGCGCCGCCCCGGCTGAGGCGGCACTGCCTTTGGAACAGAAAAATAAAGCACATAAAAAGAAGGAGCTAGCATGACAAAGATAACGATTTTTTCCGGGTTTTTGGGCGCGGGCAAAACCACGCTCATCAAAAAGCTCATTGCCGATGGATATGCCGGGGAGAAGCTGGTGCTGATTGAAAACGAATTTGGTGAGATTGGCATTGACGGCGGCTTTCTGAAAGAAGCCGGCATCCAAATTACAGAGATGAACTCCGGCTGCATCTGCTGCAGCCTGGTGGGCGATTTTGGCCGGGCCCTGCAGAAGGTGCTGGACGAATATGCGCCGGACCGCATTCTGATTGAGCCCTCGGGCGTGGGCAAGCTTTCAGACGTGATTGCCGCCGTGCAGGCCCTGCACGCAGACGTAGAGCTGGCCGGCTTTGTCACCGTGGCCGATGCGGGCAAGGTGAAGCTGTATATGAAAAACTTTGGCGAGTTCTATAACAACCAAATTGAGCACGCCAGCGCCATCATCCTCAGCCGCACCCAGAATCTCAGCGAAGAAAAGCTGGCTGCCGCTGTGGCCCTGTTGCGCGAAAAGAACGCCCAGGCGCCCATTGTCACCACCCCGTGGGACGAGCTCTCTGGCGCACAGCTGCTGGACGCGATGGAGCGCCGCGGCACCCTGATGGCCCAGCTGGCCGAAGAAGTGGCCCATGAGCACGCCCACGAACACCACCACGAAGAGGGCTGCACCTGCGAGGCCTGCCGGCACGGGCACGAAGAAGAGCATGCCTACGGGCACGGGCATGAACATGAACGTCACGAGCACGGCGGCGCCTGCGGCTGCGGGCACCACCACGGCCACGAGGGCCACCACCATGCAGACGAGGTATTTCAAAGCTTTGGCGGCGAAACGCCGCGCGTGTACACCGAGGCTGAGCTGAACGACGCCTTTGCCGCGCTGGATTCCGGCGAATACGGCGCGGTGCTGCGCGCCAAGGGCATTGTGGCCGGGCCGCAGGGCTGGCTGCATTTCGACTATGTACCCGGTGAGGGCAACGTGCGTGCCGGCGCGCCGGATTACACCGGCCGCATCTGCGTGATTGGCACCGGCCTTCCCGAACAGGCCCTGCGCGAGTTGTTCCATTTGTAACAGTTTAGAAAAAGGAGGGCGGCGCATGGCTGTTCCGCTTTATGTATTCCTTGGCTTTCTGGAGGCGGGCAAAACCAGCTTTATTCAGGAAACCCTGGAGGACCCGGATTTCAATACCGGGGAAAAAACGCTGCTTGTGCTTTGCGAGGACGGCGAAGTAGAATACGAGCCGCAGAAATTTGCGGGCGGCAACGTGGCCGTGCTGCCGGTAGAAGGCCAGCAGGCCCTGACGCGGCAGCTTTTGGAAGACTACACCAAAAAGCACCGCGTAGACAGGGTGCTGGTAGAGTACAACGGCATGTGGCCCGTGCAGGTGCTGTATGACGCACTGCCCAAGGGCTGGGAGATTTTTCAGATGATGACGGTGGCCGATTCCACCACTTTCCCCTCCTACCTTGCCAATATGCGCCAGCTTGCCGTGGAGAAAATGCAGGAGCCGGACGTGGTGATTTTCAACCGCGTGACACAGGCCACCGATAAAGCCACCCTGCACCGCGCGGTGCGCATGGTGAACCGCCGCGCGCAGATTTTGTTCGAGACAGTGGACGGCGAAGTAGAGCCCGACACCATTGTGGACGAGCTGCCCTTTGACATGGATGCAGACGTGGTGGACATTGGCGATGAGGATTACGGCCTGTTCTATATCGACATTTTTGACAATGTAAAAAAATATCTGGGCAAAACCATCCGCTTCAAGGCCTATGTGTGCCAGACAAAGCGCGTGCCGGAGGGCTGCTTTGTGGCCGGGCGCTTTGGCATGACCTGCTGTGCAGAGGACATCACGTTCATCGGGCTTATTTGCGAGGCGGAACAGGCAAAACAGCTCAAGCACCGCACCTGGGTGACGGTGACAGCCAAGGTGACGGTGAAAAAACACGCCATTTATCAGGGCCCCGGCCCCTGGCTGGTGGCCGAAAGCGTGACACCGGCCCAGCCGCCGGAAGACGAGCTTGTCTATTTCGTATAACCCAAAATGACGGGCTGCACGGCCCGGCACAAAGGCCGCTTTGTAAAAACAGGCGTGCCGGAAGAACCCTTCCGGCACGCCTGTTTTCTTTTTGCCCGGCTTTGTATGTAAAATTTCTGCGCTGCAGCCCCGCAAGGCCCCTGCAAATAATGCCCCTGTGTAAGGGCCGTGCCATAGGCGCCTGCCCATGGGGCATCAGATGGCCCCCTCTTGCCGAATTACGCCGGACAGCAGCATGTCTAAAATCTCTTCCGAAGTGGCCAGCATGGCATGCAGGTCTGACAGGCCGCCCGGCATCTGGTACAAGCGCAGCATGGAGGGCAGCAAAGTACCCACGCATTCGATGTATTGCAACACCTGGTCATTGCGCAGCCCGCCGCGCAACTGCATCTTTAGCACAATTCCTTTCAAGAAGGTTTGATTCATCTCGAATAAAGGCTGGTGCAGGCGGCTGATTTCTTCCTGCAAATGCTTGGGTGTACGCAGCAGTGCATTTTCAAAGATATTCTTTTCTTTTGGGTGCCGCTGAAAATAGCATTCCCGAATGGCAAAATAATTTTTTATGGTTTCAAAGGCAGCCTGTTTTCCCAACGCAGCTGCATCGTGCCGGACATACTTCAGCAAAGATTGAAAAACATGCCCCACACAGGCAAGAAACAGCTCGTCTTTACCGGTGTAATAATGATACATCATGCCTTTTGAGATGCCGTGGCTGGCACAAATGGCCTCCATGGTCACGGCATCAAAATCCCGCGCGCCAAATTCATCCATGGCGGCTTCCAAAATTTTTCTGCGGCTTTGGCTCTGGCGTTCTGCCTGTGTCATGCGGGCACGCCCCCCTTCTTTTTTCTGCGGCCGTCTTCCGGAAGTTCTCCGGCCCATTCAAAGCCTTTTTTCGCCATGTACACGGCGATAATCTCGTTGATGACTGCGGCTGCGGCAATTGTGCCCTGAATGATAGAGGCACATTCCGGCGCGGCATCGCCCAGCACAGAAACAGCTACGCCCGTAAACACCAGAGACACGCCGGAATGGGGCAGCAGCGTAAAGCCCAGAAAATTGCGCACCGTTTTAGGGGCATGTGTGATGGCCGCGCCGAAATAGGCCCCGCTGTATTTGCCAATGGCGCGGGAGACGATATAAACGGCAGTGTAAAGCCCGGCGCCGAAAATCAGGTGATAATCCAGCGGGGCACCCAGATTGAGAATGGCAACAATCAGCGCAAAACCAATCACCGGGTTCATCACCTTCATGATGCCATCCAGCTTTTCTTGCGATATCATGTTGGCAAACACGGTGGAAAAAGCCATGCCAATCAGCATAAAGTTCAGCACCGGCGTGGACAGCATGCTGTTGATGGCAAACCCAATGCCGGCAGAAACCAACAGCATCAGGAGCATCACAGCCAGGGCGCCGCGCGCTGTTTTTGCCTTTTGCATCAGTTTGCCGGCAAGGAAACCCGTGGCAATGCCAATGAACACCGGCAGAAATACCAGGAAAATCACCACACCCACCGGGACGCCGGCCGTGGAGACATGGGCAGATACAAAAGCAATTACCATAAAAAATACAAAGGCGCCCACAAGGTCATCCAGCGCTGCCATGGGAATCAGCGTGCGGGTAACCGGGCCGGAGGTTCGCATCTGGCTTACAATAGACAGCGATGGCGCGGGCGCGGTGGCCAGCGCAATGCCGCCGAAAATAAAGGCCAGATAAATGGGGGTGCCTGTGGCCCAGAATATGGCGCCGAACACCAGGCTTACCACAAGAAAAGTTCCCAGAGATTCCGTGATAGTGGTTACAACAATCTGCGCACCCGCCTTTTTCATTTGGTGCCACAAAAGCTCGGTGCCAATCATCAGGCCCACCGTGCATTCCAGCAGGCTTTCTGTCACATCGAACCAGGCAGAGCCCAAAACGGAATCGCTTAACAGGTTCCACGCATGCGGCCCCAAAATCATACCGGTAATCAGCCAGCCCAAAATGGAAGGCAGGTTTAATTTGGCAACCAGTTTTCCGGCCACAAAGGCCAACGCAATGGCCGCAAGAAGGCGAACGACATCCAACAACACCATGGCAAAGCGCGCTCCTCAACCCTGAAATAAAAGAGACGAAATCGTCTACAAATGCATTATAGCACTTATAGACGGTTCCGTCTGAAAAATTTTTGTGAAATTCAAAGCGGAAAACACTCGTGGCAAAGGGCACGGCGGGAAGGGGGCGTTTGCCCCAGGGCCAGGGAATCAAACAGCGCAGAGGGCTCCCCCCTTTTTTGTGGACGTCCATTGGCCCTATTATCCCTCACACTGCGGTTTCTCCCCCTTGTGCGGCGCCGAAGCCCGGGGCCGAGGCCTTGGCACAAAGCGCATTTTTAATACTTCAAGATAATGTGGTGCCGGAACTTACGGGCCGGCGATACGCCTTTTGAAAACTCCACCACACGCGCCTCCCCTTCCAGAGAGATGCGCTCTACCAACATGCCAAGGGCGTTTTCTTCGGTCTTAAGCATTTGCGCCTCGAGCGGGCGCAGCAAAATGGGTTCAAACGTTTCCTCGGCGGCCGTAAGCTTCAAGCCATAGCGGGAAGAAAGCAAATGATGGAGCGGGCCTTTCTCCAGCTCTTTCTGCTGAATTCCGGGAAAGCGCTGATAGGAGAGGTAGGTTGTCTCCAGCAGCATGGGCACACCATCCGCCAGGCGCAGCCGTATCATTCGGTATACGGGGCTGCCCTCCGGCAAAGAGAACACGGAGGCCAGCCCGCCGCTTGCAGCCTGCACCACAAAATCAACCATGTGCGTTTCCGGCCGCTTTCCCTGTCGCCGCATTTCCTCGTGAAAGTTGTAAACAGAATGCAGCTCTTGCAGAAGCTGCGGGTGTGAAACGACCATGCCCTTTCCACGGACGCCATCCACATAGCCACGCTGTGCAAGAAGGTGCAGCGCCTGCCGGATGGTGGTGCGGCTAACCTGATATTGCTCGCACAGCGCGCGCTCGGAAGGCAGCAGCTTGCCATACATATGGCCGTTGATTTGTGCGATTAATGCGTCAGCAACTTGAGAATAAAGACAATTGGTTTTTTTAGGCATAACGTGCCGCTCCCTCCTGATGCTTGCCTTTATATTATCCGCTTTTTCAGGGCATTGTCAATATGGCACTGGAAAAGCGGCTGCAAACGGCAGAAGCACCTGTCAATGTGCGCTTTTTACAAGACAAAGAGGATTGATGCCCGCCTGCACTCCCTGCAGGGGAGGGCGCGGAAAGAAAACAAATCTGCCATATTTTTTAACATCTATTGAAAATACCATTGGTGTTTTATATAATCAATATGGTCTTTAAAGCAAGACCACTTCCCACCTTTTTTACGAACAATGGTCTTTAAACGTCCAAAACGCCTGTAGCGCCGGGCGGCGCGGAAGGAGGATAGCGCATGGAAAAGTGGACCGCACTGCTTCTGCTTGCCGGCATAGTGGGCGGCATAAGCATTTGTTGCCCGGGGTGGGGCAAGGCCCCGGCTTCGCTTCTGCGCGCACCGGCGCCTGCGCCGGATGCACAAGCCGCTTTGAATTCAAGCGGGGCAAATGCCGCTATGGCGGGCAGCGCAGTGCGCGAGGCAGATCTTCTGCCCTTCACCGGCGCTGCCCCGGCCGCGTCGGCGGAATACCGCCCATTGCCGGAAAGCGGCGGGCCGCAGGCCGAATTCCCGGCAGCAGAGGACGGAAGGGCGGAACAGGTGATGGTTGCAGGGCGTCCATTCACCCGGATATGGGCGGCCCATGGGGCAACTGCCGCGGCTCATGACCGTATGGACGGTTCCGTGCACGGAGATTTGACAGGCATTTTTGTAGCATCCTGTGAAGCATCGAAAAAACAGACAAGATAAAGGAACGGCGAATATGACACAGAACAAAAAAAAGAAAATTTATGCTGTTGGCCGCCATTTTGGGTGCGCTGCTGCTGGTGGCGCTGGGGACAGTGCTGTTCAACCGGGTGGGCGCAGAGTATCGCTCTTTAAACGATGCCGACCAGCAGCTTTTACGGGAATTCAGCCAATATTGTGAGCAAACGCAACGGGCGGATATCTGGAATGGGTTTAACCTCTCACACCGAACCGTCTTGGCGATAGGCGGGTTGTTTCAGCCCTCTTATCTTATCAACCCCTCTGCCGAGGTGCGCAGCCCGTTTGCCGTCAAACTGAAGATGCCGGAAGATATTCCCCTGGAGGTTTACCGCCTGAGCTGGCTGACGCCTCAGGTGATGAAATGGAAACTTTCCATAGGAAACTTTAACGAAATTGGGCAAACTTACCGGCTTTGGGGAAATGAGCTTTATTATATGCGGTATGACGCAAAGACTTCGCTGCAAACGCAGGGTACTTCCCGCCATTTCATTGCTTTTCTGGCGCATGAGGCGTTCCACTATTATATGCAGAACAACTGGCCGGCCGGGGGCAGGTTTATGGAAGATCTGAGCAAAACCGACATTGATTGGATGGAAAAGCAGTATTCGATTTTGGCCCAGGTGCAAAAGGAGCTGGCAGGCGAAAGCGGCACGCAGGAAAGCCTGCGTGCCCTTGCCCGGGAATCCATAGACGTTATGGAACAAAGGCTGCAGGCCAACCCGGCCTACCTGCAGGCAGAGCTTTCTATGGAGACGGCGGAGGGAACGGCCGCCTATGCCGCCATTCAGGCAGCGCGGGCAGTGGGGTATGATTTGGGGGTTATGTATTTTGACAACCAGAAAAACGTCTCGTTCACAGAAGTGATTCCCATGCTGCGGGCAGGCAAAATTGATGCATCGTTTCTGGCCGACCGTATGCCGTACGAAACCGGGGCGCAACTGTGCCTCTGGCTGGATGCCATGGGCGTCCCAGACTGGCAGCAGGCTTTGAACAAACAGACGCTTGACGCGCCGGTGACGCTGTATGATATTCTAAAGGGCTTTGTAGAGGAAAACGGCACGCCCGGCGCATGATTATGCGGCCGCGCACACAAAGCCGGGTGCCCGGTTTCCCCTTCGCTGTGGGCAATACGCACCGTTCGGCGGCGAATGGTGTTTCGATAAAACGGCACGGAGCGGCTGGAGAAGAGGCGAAAGCATGAAGAAAAAGAAATGGAAACTGACACAAAGGGTAGCTTCCAACATTATTGTAGTGTTTGCCGGGGTGACTTTTTACCTGGCGCTTTCCAATTTTGATGCCGTAAGGGCACAGCTGGCCGCCTGGGTGCGCATTATTGCGCCTTTCATTTGGGGCCTGGCCCTGGCCTATCTGCTGGATGGGCCCGTGCGCTTTTTCGAAAAAAAGTTTCACTGCCGCCGCGGGCTTTCCATCGCCTTAACCTGCGTGCTGACGGTGCTTGTGGTTGCGTTTCTCATTCGCATGGTGGTGCCGCAGGTGGTGGACAGTCTGATGATACTGATTAACCGCGTGCCTGGCTATATGGAAAACCTGAACCGTGCCATCCAAGAGGCCGATCTCAGCCTGAACGGAGTGGAAGACCTGATTGGCTCGTATCAACAGCTGCTTACACGCGCCACAGGCCTTGTCAGCGCCATGCTGCCCAAGGTGGTGGGTTATGGCGTGGCCATTGGCAGTGGGCTTGTCAGCGCCATCACGGCGGTGATTTCCTCTATTTATATGCTGATGAGCAAGGATAAGCTGCTGCGTCAGCTGAAAAAGGTGGTGTTGGCCGTGTTCCCTCTGCCCAGGGCGCAGCGCGTGCTGGCGGAAAGCCACCATGCAAACCAGGTGTTCAGCGGCTTTATCAACGGCAAGCTGATTGACAGCACCATCATCGGCATTCTCTGTTTTGTGGGCATGTCCCTGTTCCGCATGCCGTTTGCAGTGCTCATCAGCGTGATTGTGGGCGTGACGAATATTATCCCCTTTTTTGGCCCGTTCATTGGCGCCATCCCCAGCATTCTGATTTTGCTCATCATCAACCCGTGGGACGCATTGGGCTTTGCCGTGTTTGTGCTGGCGCTGCAGCAGTTTGACGGAAATATTCTTGGGCCCAAAATTTTGGGAGATTCCACAGGCCTGTCTGCCTTCTGGGTTTTGGTGGCCATTATTGTGGGCGGCGGCCTGTTCGGCTTTGTAGGCATGGTGGTGGGCGTGCCCGCGTTTGCGGTGCTGTATTCACTCACCAGCGATATCCTGGCCCGGCGCCTGGCAGAAAAGGGCATTGACGCGCAGGGCAACCCTGTGCAGAAAGCCGGTGTGCCGCCGGCCGAAAGCGCGCCTGCGGCGCAGCCGGAGGCAGAGCCATAAAACCGAAATACCGTGTGCGGGCGGCCGGTTCCCTTCCAAGGAAGGGCGGCAATTTCAAGGGAATTTAAAATCCACTGGTGAATATAGAAAAAGGGTATGCCCGCTGGAGGGGGCATACCCTTGGTTTTTACTGATTTTATCTGATATCAGAAAACTTTTTATAGCGGAAAGCTTCCCTCATGCGTACTTGTGCCGGAATAAAGCGACGGACA
>UREN01000026.1 GCA_900546885.1 uncultured Oscillospiraceae bacterium | reverse complement strand
TTTTTTTTTTTCAAGCAGAAGACGGCATACGATATCACTGTGTGACTGGAGTTCAGACGTGTGCTCTTCCGATCTTCGTTTTCAAACAAAAGGGCCCCGGAATTTCCGGGGCCCTTTTCCTGGCTGTTGTGGAAGTTTTCCGGCCAGCTTTTATTCCGCAGCTGCCGGGCCGTCTTGTGGTTTCAGCCAGGCATCCATCCACTGCACCAGTTCTTTCAGCCGGCGCACACGGTGGCGAGGCTTGCCGCTGCGGGAAAGCTCGTGGTTCTCCCCCTTGAACAGGCACGCCCTTGCAGGCACGCCAAGAAGCGTCAAAGCGGCGAAAATTTCTTTCGTTTGCTCTACACAACAGGTGTGGTCTTCGGTGGAATGCAAAAACAGCGTAGGCGTCTTGCAACCGGAAAGATACGGCATGGCCGATTCCTTCCACAAAAGCTCCGGCGCGTTCCAGGGGGTGGAATCCGGCGCAAGGTCGTCGTCATAGCTGATTTCCGACTGGCCGAAATCGCTTACGAAGTTTGCCACGCTGCGGCAGCTTACAGCCGCCGCAAAGCGGTGCGTGTGGGCAATGATCCAGTTTGTCATAATGCCGCCGTAACTTCCGCCCGTCACGCCCACGCGGGCGGTATCAATGTCCGGGTATTGTGCAAGGACGTGGTCTGTAAAATCCATCAAATCTTCATAGTCAATGGTGCCGTACTTTCCTCGCACGTCCGCAAACTGCACGCCTCGCGCGTCGGAACCGCGCGGGTTGCAGAAAAACACAAAATAGCCGCGCCCTGCCAGCACCTGCATCTCGTGGAAAAACACCTCGCCATAGGCCGCCTTCGGGCCGCCGTGTATCTCCAGAATGCCGGGGTATTTTTTCCCTTTTTCATAGCCAGACGGCATAAGTACCCAGCCGTCTATCTGCTGCCCTGCACGGTTTTGAAACGGCGTGTAATGCACGGGCTGTACAGCCCGTGCGGAAAGCAACGGGCTGTTGAAAGCGGAAATGCACACGGCTTTGCCGCCCGCCAGCACATACAGCTCCTGCAGGCTGTTTTTCTGCATGCCCACAAACACGGTGGCCCCGCCGCGCATGTCAAACATCTGAATACCGCCGTCAAAGCCCAATATCTCCTGCTGTACACCGGCCGCATCTATGCTGCGGATATGGCTTTGAAAGCGGTCCAGCACAATGTAGTGCGCCGCGCCCTGTGCGCACACAAACGCGTTTCCGCCGCCGTAGGTGCTGTCGGTGATGGGGCTTGTGCCCGGCACAAGCTCGTGTGCCAACAGCTTTTCACAGCCGCCGCCCGCAAGGCTCAGCTTGTAAAAATCCTGCCCGGAAGCGCTGCCATATTGCTTTAGATCCGACGCGGTAAACAGCACCGTGCCCTCTTCTTCCCCAATATGGTAAATGGCAAGCGCGCCGTCTTCCACCAGGGTGCGCGTTTCACCCGTGGCAAGGCTGTAGGCATACATGCCTTTTGTTTTCGCCTTTACTGTTGTGTAACTGTGCCCGGTATACACAAGCTGTTTTCCGGCCCACCGGAACGCCCCCAGCATAAACATCGGCGGCGTAAGCAGCTTGGTTTCATCCGTTTCGGCGTTATACAGGGCCAGTGTCATTCGCACCCGGCTTGTATACCCTTCGCCGTTTGTGGCAAAGGGCATTTCTTCCAGCAGAATATAATCCTCTGCATCTTCACACTCTTCCATGGTATGGGTGCGCGGGTCTGGCCTCGTGTGGTCTATGCGCACAGCCATAGCGTAATGCACCCCGTCACCGCAGGGGCATATCTCTTTCACATCATACGGCACCTCAAAGGCGCGGTATGCCTCGCCGCCGGAAAGCGAAAGGCGGTAAAACACCGTTTTCTGGTAAAAGCGCGGGGCCTCATCCTCCTTGCAGCGGCACGAAGGGAAAAGCAGCGTATCGGCACCGTCCCACACAAAATCGTGCTCTTTTCCGGTGTGCGTCAGCTGTTTGATGCTGTGGGCCGCACAGTGTGCCAAATAGATATCTGCGGCATAGTTGTTCTCCTGTTTGTTCTGCCTGCTCACCACAAAGGCCGCCTTCGTGCCGTCCGGCGAAAGCTGCAGCTTTGAGAGAAAGCGGTATTCCAAAAAATCTGCCAAGCTGATATTCTGCATGCCTGTCCACCCTTTCCACATCCCGCACGCAGGTTTTCCACGCACGGGCAAACATGATAAGATGACTGTACCATACTCCATTCGGAAAAGCAAGCTGCGCCGCCCGCAAAGCGCAAAAGGGCACCCTTTTCCAAAGCAATGCCCCCTTGCGAAGCAGGGGACGGGCCTTTTCGAACCGTGAAGGAAAAAGGTGCGTGCCAGCCGTATGGCTGGCGCGCCCCTTGCCCTTTGATGAATGTAAAACTTACTGCTTCGCTGTAGCAAACGCCAAAAATGCGCGGTATGTCATCAACACGTCCTGCTTTGCCACAAGCTCGAACGGCGCATGCATTGAAAGCATGGGCACGCCAATGTCCACCGTGTCCACATTGCGGTTCGACACAAACTTGGCAATGGTTCCGCCGCCGCCCTGGTCCACTTTGCCAAGCTCGCCCGTCTGCCAGGCAACGCCCGCGTCGTCAAACACATTTGTCACATAGCTCAGCGTCTCGGCACTGGCGTCGTTCGTGCCGCCCTTGCCGCGCGCGCCCGTATATTTTGTCAGGCACACACCACAGTTCATGCGGGCGGCATTGCGCGGGTCGTGCACTTCGGGGAATGTGGGGTCCAGCGCTGCGTTCACATCTGCCGACACGCACACCGAACGGCGCAGCATCTCTTCATAATCTGCCCCCTGCGCACGCGCCAGCGCTTTCAAGAAGTGGAAGGTGTAATCGCCCTGCAGGCCCGTTGTGCCTTCCGAGCCCACCTCTTCCTTATCGGTCAGCACACACAGGGTGGTGAATGCGGGCGCCTTCGCGTCGATTTCGGCGCGAAGGGCCGTGTATGCGCATACACGGTCATCATGCCCATAGGCGCCAATCATGCTGCGGTCAAAGCCTACATCCGCCGCCTTGAACGCCGGCACCGCTTCAATTTCAGCGCGTGTGAAATCGCGCTCTGTAATGCCATAGCGCTCGTTCAAAAGCTGCATGGTATACAGCTTGATGCGCTCTTTCGCCTCTTTGTCCGCATAGGGAATGCTGCCCACCACAATGTTCAGCTCTTCCCCTTTCAGGCCTTCGCCAAGGGTGCGCTTGTTCTGGTCTGCACTGAGGTGCGGCAAAAGGTCTGTCACGCAGAACACAGGGTCTCCCGGCGCTTCGCCCACGCAGAATTCCACCTTTTCGCCGCCGCGCTTGTACACCACCCCATGCAGGGAAAGCGGCGTGGCGCCCCACTGATATTTGCGGACACCACCATAATAGTGGGTTTTAAACAGTGAAAGGCCGCCCTCCTCATACAGAGGGTTCGGCTTCAAATCCAGCCGGGGCGAATCGATGTGCGCAATCATAAAGTGCGCGCCCTCTTCCAGGCTGCGTGTGCCAATGGTGGCCGCTAAAATGGCCTTGCCGCGGTTATTATAGTACACTTTATCGCCCGGTTTCAGCGCCGTTTTAGCCATGTGGCCGAATGGGCGGTAGCCTGCTGCCACCAGGCGTTTTTCTATTTCCGCCGCGGCCTCGCGTTCCGTCTTGGCATTGTTCAAAAAGGCCTTATAATCCTCGCAGAATGCCTCAGCCTCTTCGCGCGCCGCGGGCCACTCGTCCGAAATGTGCGGCTGGCTGAACAGCAGTTCCTTTTCCAAATCTTTTGCCGCTTTTGTTTCCATATCCGTTTCTCCTTTTTCATCCAGACTATTTTAATTTTATGGGTAAAGCTCTTGATACTTTGCATAATTCCGCTGCACCTTGTGCACATACAGGTTCATTTGCTCGTAAGGGAACGTGTGCAGCGTAATGCCATCCGCAGAATAGCGGGTGTCCTCCAGCAGCTGGTCTACAAGGCCCTGCCCACTGTGGTAAGCTGCGCTGGCCGTGGCAAAGTCACCTGCATACCGGTCCATGCAATAATAAAGGTAATAGGTTCCAAACCGGATATTTACCTCCGGGTCATATAAATCGTCAAAGGTGACAGGCTCGCTGGGCGCTATTTTCGTTTTGATCCATTCAAATGTCTCTTCGGTAATCTGCATCAGGCCCCGCGCCCCTACGCCCGAGAGTGCGTTGGGCTTAAAGCCGCTTTCCGTTTTGATGATGGCATACACCTGTGCGTATTCCAGGCCATATTTATCTGCATAGTATTCTACATATGCCCGGTAGGTGCGCGGGTATATGGCACGCTCGATATTGCCGCCCACCCGGGCAAAAAACAGAAACACACAGACGCATACGGCCAAAAGCGCCAAAAGCCAAAAGCGCTTGCGTCGTCTGCTCATGTCATCCCCTCTTTTAGAAGGTTTTCCAGCACAGTCTGGGCCTGAGCAAGCAGGGCTTGCTCGCTTTCTTTATTTTCCAGAATATAAGTGGCCGCAGCATCCAGCTTTTCCTGCGCAAGCTGAGAGCCCAGCCGCGCCCGCGCCGCCGCCAGAGAAACGCCGTCGCGCTGCACAATGCGCTGCTCCAGCACATGCTGCGGCGCGCGCACCACAATAATGGCATCGCAGAATGGCTCGAAGGGCGCGCCCACAATCACGGCGCCGTCCACAAACACCAGATCCGCCCCTGCGGCCTTCGCCTTTGCCACACCGGCCAGCAGCCTTCGCACAATTTCCGGATGCGTGATATCCGTCAGGCGGCGGGCATCTTCTTTTGTGGCAAAGGCGCGCCGGGCAAGCAAGCCGCGGCGCAGCCGCCCGGCCTCATCCAGAATATCGGCGCCAAACGCCGCCGCAAGAGCCGGAAGGCATGGGCTGCCGGGCTGTGTTACCTCCCGCGCTATGGCGTCGCCGTCCAGCACGGGAAACCCTCTGTTTCGGTAGTATTCCGCCACAGTGCTTTTTCCGCAGCCAGAGCGGCCCGTAATGGCAACCGTCTTCATACATCCACCACCCGGAACGCCGCTGCACGCAAAATGCGGTTATACACCGCCAGCGCCATGCCATCTGCCCGTGGGCAGCGCGCATAGACTGTGCGCGCGCCGCGTCGGTCCAGTTCGCGCAGGGCCCCAAACAGGGCGTGCGCCTGGCTGGCAGCACTTTCCCTGCGGCCGTAAGTGACGGCAGGCACGTTCAGTTCCGCTTCCTCGCCCTCATAGCACAGGGCAAACACACCGGGCCCGGCATGCCCGGCCACATAATCACAATATGCGCGGAAAGGGCCTTTTACCAGCGTTACTTCCGCTTTGGGGGCATAATGTTTATATTTCATGCCCGGGGAAGCCGCTTTTTCCCCTTCACGCAAGCCATGCAGCACCGCATGGGCCAGCTGCACTTCACAGCCCAAAACCGCCTCAAGCTGTTCTTTTGTAATGCCGCCCGGCCGAAGCAGCACGGGCGAAGGCCCAGCCAAAGACACCACGGTAGATTCCACGCCCACCTCACAGGCGCCGCCGTCCAGAATTAGCGGCACGCGCCCGTCCATATCTGCCAGCACATCCTGTGCGGTTGTAGGGCTTGGGCTGCCGGAAAGGTTGGCCGAAGGCGCCGCCAGCGGCACGCCTGCCGCGCGGATAACGGCCTGTGCCACAGGGTGGCTGGGCATGCGCACGGCAGCTGTTTCCAGCCCGGCACATACTTCCCGTGCCACAGCAGCGCCGCGCGGCAGCACCATGGTCAGCGGCCCGGGCCAAAAGGCCTCTGCCAGCCTTTGCGCCTGCGGCGGCACGCTGCCGGCCACCATGTCCAGCATATCCATGGAAGCAATGTGGGAAATCAGGGGGTTATCCTGCGGACGGCCTTTGGCTGCAAAAATAGCGCTTACGGCTGCGCCGTCCAGCGCGTTTGCCGCAAGGCCGTACACCGTCTCGGTAGGAATGGCAACAAGGCCGCCTGCGCGCAAAATGCCCGCCGCCTTTTCAATGGCGTCCGGCCGCGGGGCAAGAAGCTCTGTTTTCATCGCGCGCCCTCCTCCCCTGCGGCCTTCAGCTTTTCGGCCCTGTCTGCCGTGGCCAGCGCATCTATCACTTCGTCCAGGGCACCGTCCAAAATGGCGTCCAGCTTATACAGGGTAAGGCCGATGCGGTGGTCTGTCACACGGCCCTGCGGGTAATTATAAGTGCGGATGCGCTCGGAACGGTCACCCGTGCCCACCTGGCTTTTCCGCTGCGCGGCAAGCTGTGCGTCCTGTTCCGCCTGCTTTTGTGCCAAAAGCCTGCTGCGCAGCACCTTCAGGGCCTTATCTTTGTTTTTATACTGGCTGCGTTCATCCTGGCATTCCACCACCATGCCCGTGGGCAGGTGCGTAACACGAATGGCAGAGGACGTTTTGTTGATGTGCTGCCCGCCCGCGCCAGAGGAACGGAACGTATCTATTTTTAAATCCGCAGGGTCCAGCTCAAGCTCCACTTCCTCCGCCTCCGGCATCACGGCCACCGTGACAGTGGACGTATGCACCCGCCCCTGGGCTTCTGTCTCGGGCACGCGCTGCACGCGGTGCACACCGCTTTCAAACTTCATGCGGCTGTAGGCACCCGCACCGTCAATGGAAAAGCTCACTTCCTTCATGCCGCCCAGCTCGGTGACATTGGCGCCCAGCAGCTCGGTTTTCCATCCGCGCGCCTCTGCGTACATGTTGTACATGCGGTACAAACTGTGGGCGAACAGCGCCGCCTCTTCACCGCCCGCGCCGCCGCGTATTTCCACAATGACGTTTTTTTCGTCATTTTCATCCTTCGGCAACAGCAAAAGCCGAATCTCTTCCTCCAGCTGTTCCAGACGCTGTTTGGTTTCGCTATATTCCTGCTGGGCCATTTCTTTCAATTCCGGCTCAAGGCCGCCTTCTTCCAGCAGCTCTTTGGCCCCCTCAAAAGTGTGCTGGGCCTGCGCATAGGCATCGCATGCTTCTGCAAGCGGCGTCAGGTTTTTATATTCTTTCATTAAGCGGGCATATTGCGCCGGGTCTGCCGCAACGTCAGGCTGCTGCAAAAGCTGGCCCAGTTCTTCATATCGCGCGCGCACAGCGCGCAGTTTTTCCATCATGTGCAAAGCTTCCTTCCTGATTTATCTGAAAAATCTCCGTGCAAAGAACCCTCTGCACGGACAGAAAGAAGCCCTGCTAAAGCGGCAGAGCCTCACGCACAATTTTTTTAATGTTTTTTTCAATCTTGCTTCGCGCCACCATCACTTCACGGCCGCATTTCACACAGCGGATGCGAAAATCCATCCCCACGCGAAGAACAGCAAATTCGCTGGCGCCACAGGGATGCGGCTTTTTGGTCAGAATATGGTCGCCTACACGCACGTCCATCCCACGGCCTCCTTTGGGTACAAAATAGGGCAAAAGCCGTACACCGGCCGTTTCTCGCCCACTATCTTTTATAGTATAGCCTAAAACCCTTAAGCTTGCAAATAATCGGCGCAAAGTTCACATATATTTTACTGCGCCGCCAATGCCGCGGCGAGAAACAGCGCGGGCGGCGGCCGGCAAGCCGCCTGCCGAAAAGGATGGTGGACTACATGAAATTTGCCGCCGAGGGGGCCATGCGCTGCCCCGATGGCTACAGCCTGGCCGCACTGCAAAACGCGCTGCGGGCGCGGGATATCCTGTGCGGGCGCGCGCTGATGTTTGACGAAAACAGGGCCCTGCGCCTAAACCTGGGTTCGGCGCTGGGCGTTATCCCCCATGAAGAGTGTGCGTGGGGCGTGCGGGAAGGCAATGTGCGCGATGTGGCGCTGATTACCCGCGTAGGGCGTACCGTGTGTTTTACTGTGCAGGCACTGGACGAGACAACGCAGCCGCCCGTGGCCACGCTTTCCCGCGCACAGGCGCAGCAGATGTGCAAAACGGAATATCTGGACCTTCTCTTGCCCGGCGATGTGCTGAGTGCCCGGGTGACGCGGCTGGAGCCCTTCGGCGCTTTTTGTGATGTCGGGTGCGGAATTTCCGCCCTGATGCCGATAGACTGCATGTCTGTTTCCCGCATTCAAAGCCCGGCCGACCGTGTGGCCTGCGGGCAGGACATCGAGTGCCTTGTCAAAACACGGGATGAGGCCGGGCGCCTTGTGCTTACCATGAAAGAACTGCTGGGCACATGGCAGGAAAATGCCGCGCGCTTTGCTGCCGGGCAAACGGTTGTCGGCGTGGTGCGCAGTGTGGAAAGCTATGGCGTGTTTATAGAGCTTGCGCCGAACCTGGCTGGGCTGGCTGAGCCCGACGATACCCTGGCGCCGGGCCAGCTGGTAAGCGTATACATCAAAAGTATCTGCCCGCAGCGTATGAAAGTAAAACTTGCTGTGACGCAGGTGTTGGAAGAACAAGGTCTTCACCTGCCGCTTCGCCGTTTTTTTCATGGCAGCCACATGGATGTATGGCACTATTCCACCCCAGAGAGCACAAAGCAGATGAAGACTGTTTTTACCTGACTGCAATGTTCCCCGCGCTGCACCTGCCTGTGCTCTGTTCTTTACAAGTGCTCTGGTTTGGGGTACAATGAAAAAAAGTAATAGAATGTGCCCTTTTGCAAAATGCTGTTTTTGCCGGGCACTCAAAAAGGAGGCCGCCGGATGGCTGGAAACGCCTTCACTGCCGGTGTCAAACCGGGCGGGCTGAATTCTTCCACGGAAATACGCATCCTGCTGTGTTATCTTATCAAAAATGCCGCCTCGCCGCTCACGGGCGAAGAGCTGGAGGCCGCCCTTCTGAATGAGGCGCTGGTAAACTACTTTGAATTTGCGGCGTGCCTTTCCGATTTATGTGAACAAGGCCTTGTGGAAAAACGGGAAGATGGCTATCACATTCTTCCCAAGGGCCGGGAAGTGGCGGACACTTTGCAGGACGATGTTCCGCTTACTGTGCGAGAGTGCGCCTCCCGCGCGGTGGTGCGCGCACAGCTGTTTGCCCGAAAAAGCGCCCAGCACAAAGTGCAGCTGGAAGAGACGTCCGGCGGGTATCTCGTTCATTGCAGCATTGAAGAGGGCTCTGCCCCTTTGTTCCAGCTGACGGTGGCCATGCCGGATAAGTTTTCCGCCAAGCTTGCACGGGAACAGTTCATTGCCCATGGCGATGAACTGTATGAGCTTTTGATTGGCCGGCTGACACAGGAGGAATGATGCTCTGCATAATCCAACCAGGCTGCCAGGCGTTATGCCTGGCAGCCTGGTTTTTTACCATGATAAGATCCACCATACCACAGGCCCTGCCGCACATTTCCGAAACCCGCACTTTTGCAAAACGCGCTCGGATGCCAAATTCCCCTGCTCTGTCTGGGCAAGCACATGTGCCACAGCCGGCTGCTGTTGGGCCCAATTGCACATATTGCCGTGGTAAACTTGCATGAAGGTTGGCATTTCTGCGGGCATGGCAAACAGCCTCTTAGGGCCGCTTTTGCCCTTTTTCATGCAGTGTATAAAAAATCCGCCGCAGGCGGCTGCCTGCGGCGGATTGGTCGGAGTATGGAGATTTGAACTCCAGGCCTCTTGGTCCCGAACCAAGCGCGCTACCATCTGCGCTATACCCCGAAAGAAAACGGCAGCGCACAGGCTGCCGTTATGGTTGCGGAAGAAGGATTCGAACCCTCACAATACGAGTCAGAGTCGCAGGTGCTACCATTACACAATTCCGCAGCGCCCTCAAATGAGTGCTTTATTATTATACGAAGAAGGCCGCGCCTTGTCAACCCCTTTTTCAGAAAAATTCCTGTGCCAGAAAGCTGCCGCACAGCCAGGCAGGCTTTTCCTGCGCTTGCAATTCCCATTGCTTTCCGCTACAATGAAAAAACAGGCATTGCGCGTACCCGAGTGCTTTAAAAGGGCACGTGCCGGACTACATTGTGAGGTGTATTTACAAAATGGCAGAATTCAAGTATGAAATTACAGAGCGCATCGCAGTGCTTTCACAGAGCCCGAACGGCTGGGAGCGCCAGCTGAATATGGTGAGCTGGAATGGGCGCGAGCCCAAATATGATATCCGCGATTGGGCGCCCGATGGAAGCAAAATGGGCAAGGGCATCAGCCTTTCTCACGACGAAATTGCTATTTTAAAAGGCATTTTAGAAGAAATGGAAATTTGAGTGATGAACTATAAAGAAGAATTTTTGAGCATTTTTCGTGAAAATGTCACGCGGCCCGGTGCAGATAAATTGCTGGATTGGCTTTGCACCACCGACTTTTTCACGGCGCCCGCCTCTACCCGCTTCCACGGAGCATGTGAGTGCGGCCTTGTGATGCACAGCCTGAATGTATATCATGTGCTGATGAAACGGTATTTTGATGCAGCGGAGGACAGCAAAGAAACCTTTACGCTTGTTTCCCTTCTGCACGACCTGTGCAAGGCCAATTACTACAAACCGGGGTTTCGCAACGTAAAAAATGACGCCACCGGCCAGTGGGAACGCGTGCCCACTTTTACTGTGCAGGACGCCTTTCCCTATGGACATGGGGAAAAAAGTGTTTATTTGATTGAACGCTTCATTCGCCTGAAACCGGCAGAGGCCGTTGCCATCCGCTGGCATATGGGAGGCTTTGACGATGCTGTGCGCGGCGGAAGTTTTACCATTTCCAACGCCTACGATGAGTACCCCTTGGCTGTCAAACTGCACCTGGCAGATTTAGAAGCCACTTACCTTTTGGAAAAGGGCACCAGCAGTGTGAACAGGCATTGACGGCGTGCCACAGGCGCCGCCTGTTATTTCCTGCCTGAAAAAAGGCCCCTTTCCTCTTCTCCGCATACAAAACGCCGCCTCTTCCAATTGGAAAGAGGCGGCGTTTTTCTTTTATTTCTTGCAGCCTTACAGCCCAAGAGCGGCAATCAACCTGTCCTTCGGCATCAGGCCCACGCTGCGGCTTTTTTCCACGCCATCCCGCAGGCACACCACAGTGGGGATGCTCATTACGCCAAAGCGCTCGGCCAGGGCCTGCTCTTCGTCGATATTCACTTTGCACACCTTTACCTCTGGCTTGTCCTTCGCAAGCTCTTCCAAAACAGGCGCCAGCATCCGGCACGGGTTGCACCACGGTGCCCAAAAATCTACAATAACGGGGCCAGCCACCTGGGTTTCCTGTTCAAAGTTTGCAGCCGACAATTCAATCGACATATCTCATTCTCCTTTTTATACGGTTCAGCGCAGCAAATCGGCCAAAGTGTCCAAAAATGTGCGCTTTTTGCGGGCGTGTACGGGCCGGTAAGCTGCCGGGCGCTGGCCCGGAACCCGCTGCCCGGCAGGGCGCACGCGCGCACCAGGCCATGCTTCCTGCCCTGCGGAAGCAGACGCCGCCTGCACAGCGGCACGGTTTTCCACCGGCCGGGAAAGAGAGGGCACGGGGTCGGCCTCTTCCGGCATTGCATGCGTTTCTTCTATTTTGGAAAGCACATCAAAGAAGGGGTCTTCTGCTGCGCTTCCGGATGCAGCAACCGCAGGCTGCTCAAAAATATCCGGCTGCTTTCCGGCGTCAGAGGCCTCTGCCCTTTCTTCGGAAAGCACAGGCTGTGCCGCAGCAGAGGCGGCAGGGGCTTGCACGTCCACCTGCTCTGCCGCCGCAGGCTGCGAAAAAACCGGTTTTACTTCCACCGCGGCCCGTTCCGGCGCGCGGCCGGGGAACTCTTTCATTTTGGCCCCCAGCGTCTGCAAATCGCGTTCCGCATTTGCAAGCGCTGCAGCAATGCCATCGGTTGCGCGCTGCAGGTCGTTGGCTGCGGTGACAATTTTCTCATCCACCGCGGCAAGCTGTGCTTTCAGCACTTTTACACTGGCGGCAATATCATCTGCCGAGCGTGCCACCATATCGCGCATTTGCGATTTTTCGCTGTGGGCACGCGCCACAATCAATTCCGCCTGTTCGTTCGCCTGCTCCATCCGCACCGAAGCTTTTGCGTCTGCGTCCTGCAAAAGCTGCTCGGCGTCCGTTTTGGCCTTTTCCAAAGTCTTCTGCGCCTGTGCGTTGGCTTTCTGAGCCAATTCAGCCGCACGAATCTGCGCAGATACCATTTCTTCCTTGGCGCGCCTGCTTTCCTGGTCGGCACGGGCGCGCTGCTGGGCAAGCGAATCTCTCACCTGCTGCAGCTGGGCTGCCATGCCATCGTTGGAAGCCAGCAATTCATCCCGCTCTTTTTGAAGGGCCGTCAGGCTTTTTTCGGTTTCCTCCAGCTTTGCATGCAGCGTATGAATCTCTTCCCGCGTGCTGAGCAGTTCAGCACGGAAAGCCTGGGTTTCTGCCTGTGCCATGTGCACACGGCGCGCCTGTTCATCCCGCGAGACAGTCAGGGCATTTTCCCGTGCCGAGCTCTCACGCAGCATATTTTGCGTGCTTAAAACCTGAGCCTGCAATTCTTCCGCACGCGCACGCAGCTCCGCTTCCTGTTGCGCGTATTGCTGGCTCAGACTCTCCAGATAAGACAGTACCTGTGCCCGGTGAAAACCGAACATCTCTGTTTTGAAGCCATTTTTCTGAATGGCCTCCATCTGCTGTTGCGTCAACAGGTGCTCGTCCACCAACGCGCACCTCCTTTGCCAAGAGAGTAAAAGCAAGGCAAAAAGCGGGGCGCAACGCCCCGCTCAATGCGGTTAGTGCCGGTTATTCAACACCGTAAGGATATCATCCAGGTTAAAAGCGTCCTCCGGTTCCGGCGCAGGTGCCACCGGGGCGGGCGCCGCCACCGGCTCCGGCTGTGGCTGTGCTACAGGCTGTGCCTGCTGCACGGGCGCTTTTTCACTGGTAAAGGCATATTGCTGGGCCGCTTCATGGCCGGCAACCGCGGCGGCAGGCACAGCCTCGGCCTCGCCCGCGCCCGCTTCGAAGCCCGTGGCGATTACCGTAATGCACATTTCGTCTTTCATAGATTCATCAAAAGCCGCGCCCCAAATGATGTTCGCATCCGGGTGCGCCGAATTTGTGATGAGTGTGGCGGCACGCTCTACATCATCCAGGCCAATATCGGGCGAGGAAGTAATGTTGATGATGACACCGCGCGCGCCGGAGATGCTTGTCTCCAGCAAGGGGCTGGACACGGCGGCATTGGCTGCATCTTCCGCCTTGTTCACACCTTTTGCGCGGCCCACGCCCATATGGGCATAGCCCGCATCCTTCATGATGCTGCGCACATCGGCAAAGTCGAGGTTGATGAAGGCCGCCACATTGATCAGGGCAGAAATGCTCTCCACACCCTGGCGCAGAACATTATCGGCCGCCTCAAAGGCATTCAGCAGGGTAATTTTTTCCTGGCTGATCAGTTTCAGGCGCTCGTTCGGGATGACAATCAAAGAATCCACCCGGTCAAGCAGGCCCTCAATGCCAATTTCGGCAATATTCAGCTTGCGCTTGCCCTCGAAGGCAAAGGGTTTTGTGACGATGCCCACCGTCAGAATACCAAGCTCTTTGGCAACCTCTGCAACCACCGGCGCCGCACCTGTGCCGGTGCCGCCGCCCATGCCTGCCGTAATGAAAGCCATCTGCGCGCCTTTCAGCGCGGCTGCGATCTCGTCGCGGCTCTCTTCTGCGCTGCGCTGGCCAATCTCAGGGTTTGCGCCGGCACCGCGCCCCTTGGTAAGTTTGGCGCCAAGCTGAACCTTCTGCGTCGCCTTCGAGGCGTACAGGGCCTGCTGGTCCGTATTCATGCTGATGAACTCCACGCCGCGCAGGCCGCTGGTAACCATCCGGTTCACCGCGTTGCCGCCGCCGCCACCAACACCTACCACTTTGATATTAGTGATATTTTCATTTTCTACATCCAGGATGAAAGCCACAGGTACTCCTCCTAAAAGACAACTCGTGTAGTTTACATTATTTATAAGGATAGCAGATTTCACACGCAATTTCAATACTTTTCCGATTTTCTGTAAAGGGTTTTCCATTTTCAGGCCATTTTGCGGCCGCCAAGCTGTAAAGTGTTTCCCCTTTCAACCATGTCAAATGGCGCCTGCGCGCCAAATAGCCTGTCCCTTTCCATCTTGTGTGCGGTGGCTCACATCCAGCGTGCCGGTCTCATGTTCTCCAATCATGGCACTGTCATCTTCGCCCAGCAGAAGGCGTGCCGCCCAGCTGCACTTGTATTCGATATCGTTCATCGTTCCAAAGGTGATTTTTACGCGGCCGGCATATACGGCGCTCACTTCCGAAAGGCTTGTCATATCGATGGCTGTCAGCTGTTCCAGCCCGGCCGCCTGGGCCTGGGCCTGCAGAGTTTGCAGGGCTTCCATCTTATCTGCCTGGGCCACCTGCAGCGGCTGCCCTTCCGCGGGCGCAGAAGCCTCCAGCCCGGTGACAGCGGCTATGCCCTGCGGCTGCTCTGCCGAAAGGCGCAAAACTTTAAGGTCTTCGCTTACCACGGCCCAGCCGCCCTCGTAAGCAACCGCATAGGTTTCGTGCGCGGGCTGCACACTGACCACCAGCGTGGCAGGCAGCCTGCGCCTCACCTGCACTTCCCGCAGGTAGGGCAGTGCCGTGCTTAACGTTTGTGTTGCCTGTTCCAAGTCGATGGAAAAAAGCTGCGTGCCCATCTCCAGCCCAAGGGCAGCCGTAATCTGTTCATCAGAGTATACCGTGGTTTCTTCCTCTGGCTGGCGCACTTCAATATTGGAAAGTTTGAACAACACTTTCATGCTGAACAAGGCACCCGCAACCAGAGCAGCAAGGCACAGGGTGCCTCCAATCAAAACGCCGCGCAGCCTTTTCTGCCTTGGTGTAAGCGGACGTTTGCGCCTGCGTCTTTTTTTCGGTGCCGGGCGGTCATGCCGTGCCGCAGAGCGGCCGGCGTTTTGGTCATATACAGGGGCATGCGGCTTAAGGCGCGCCGGTGGGGCCGCATCATCATGCCAGGTGCGCTGCCGCTCTGGCTGCCGCCGCGTGGCAGCTGCCGCCTGCTGCGCTGTGCCTGTGCGGGAAGCGCGCTGCTGCGAGGGCGCCTGCGCGCCGGAACCCGTTTGCCTGCGAGGCGGCGGAGTGGGCGAAGGTGCCGCCTGTGGCGCTGCGATGCGGCGGGCAGGCAGGTCATTCACAAACGGCGCCGCCTGCGGTTCTTTTCGCCTGGTAATGATGGGGGAAATGCCGCTGTAATCCACGCGGGTTGGCGCCTTTCGCCTCTGGTGCGGCGGCGGGTATTCCTCACTGTATACCGGGCGCTGCGGCATGCGCTTGGCCGTTCGCTCTTCCTGCGGATATACTGGCCTTTGGGGCCGCTTTTGCTGTGCCATGCGCATGCCTCCTTTCCTGATGTTGTGTTTGGGCCCGGCGCTGCCCGCCTTTTGGGCTGCATTCAGGCGTTTGCCGCCATCTGCGGGGCCTCTTTTTCACACCATTCGGCCCGCGCACCCATTCCGTTCAGCAATGCCGCCATATCTTCATAGCCGCGGGCAATATGATGTGCCTGGCGGATGGTGCTTTTCCCATCTGCACACAGCGCCGCAATACACAAAGCCGCGCCGCCGCGCAAATCCGGCGCGGCCACATCGGCCGCATGCAGCCTGCGCCTGCCTTTTGCCAGCAGGGTGCGGCCCGACACCTTTACGTTGCCGCCCATGGCGGAAAACCCTTCCGCACAGGCAAAGCGGTTTTCAAAAACAGTATCTGTCACGGCGGAAAAGCCCTCGCTTTTCAAAAATGTGGCTGCAAGCAATGGCGCCGCATCGGTGGCCAGCGCCGGGTAAACATCGGTATACAGGGCGCCCGCCGCGCAAAGCCGCCCCTGCCTTGCCATCAAAAGGCCGCCGGGGGTGCGGCACACATCGCACCCCATGCGCCGCAGAATATGCAGCAGCGCCGCGATATGCGTGCCGTTCTCGCCAACAAGGCAGATATTTCCGCCGCATGCTGCCACGGCGCACAGGGCGGTAGAGGCCACAATGCGGTCTGCACACACCGTATGCCTTGCGCCGCCCAGCTGCGGCCTGCCCATCACCCGCAGGGTGCGTGTGCCAATGCCTTCTATGCTGGCCCCGGCTTTACACAGGAAATGAGCAAGGTCCTGCACTTCCGGCTCTGTGGCCGCGCCGCGCAGCACCGTCATTCCCTTTGCACATACAGCGGCCATCAGAAGTGTTTCGCTGGCCCCCACGCTGGGAAAGCGCAACGTGATATCTGCCCCCTGCAGCCCGCGCGGGGCCCGCAGGAAAAGTGAGGCACCATTTTCCTCCACCTGTGCACCCATCTGGGCAAGGCCTTTCAGATGCATATCAATGGGCCGCGCGCCAAGTTTACAGCCGCCAGGCAGGCCAATGCACGCCTGCCCGGCCCGCACCAGCATGGGTGCCAGAAAGAACAGCGAAGAGCGCATGGCACACATATCTTCCTGTGGCACGGTGCTGCCTGGCTCGCTGGCGGGCAGCACATCCACCACGCCTTTGTGAGGCCCGCGCACCCCGCAGCCCAGTGCCCGCAAAATGTGCACGGCACACGCCACGTCTGTCAGGCCCGGCACATTTTCCAGAGCCACCGCCTGTGTACAAAGAAGGGATGCCGCCAAAAGCGGCAATGCACTGTTTTTCGCACCGGGCACCCGCACAGTGCCATGAAGCCCATGTGCCCCCCAAACGTTCAGCGCTTGCATCCGAACACCCCGTTTCCCCCTTGATGCGCATCATGCGCAGCGGGAAAAGCGAGGGCCTGCCCACATGCCATGATGCCGGCACCGGCAAGGAAAATCGTGCTTTTCCGCCGGTGCTAGCCCATTCTATGCAAACGGGGCAATTTCGGTGAAAAGGGCGCTGTTTCAAGTGTTGGGGTTGCAAATTTTCTCCAATTCACGCCAAATGCGCTCTAAAGAATCCGGCTGTGCAAGCGCCCGCGCTTTGGCACCCATTTCCAGAAGGCGGGCGGGGTCCTGCGTCAAGCTGTCTACCGTTTGAACCAGCACATCGCCTGTGAGCTGCTTTTCCTCCAAAACCACAGCTGCACCCAGCTTTGCAAGCTGCATGGCATTGTGGTATTGATGGTTCTCTGCCACATTGGGCGATGGAATCAGGACACTGGCCCGGCCCACGGCAGATATCTCTGCCAGTGTCAGGGCGCCTGCGCGGCTGATGACAAGATCTGCCGCCGCAAGAAGGGCGGGCATATCATCAATGTACTCCCGTATCTCAAAGCGCTTGTCGTGCGCAATGCCAAGCTTTTCACTTAAAGCGGCAAAATCTGCTTTTTCAATGCTGCCGGTGGCGTGGATGTGGCGGAAATTCCGGTTTGCCAGTTCCCACACGGCCAGGTCTGCCACGCGCTCGTTCAGCACCTGTGCGCCCAGTGACCCCCCAAACGAGACAATCACAATCTGCCCCGGCTGCACCCCCAGAGCCCGGCGCGCAGCCGCACGGTCGGCACGGAACATTTCCGCACGCACAGGGTTGCCCACCACCACGGTTCTTTCCGGCGCACCCAGGCGTTCAACCGCATCCGGCATGGCGGCCAGCACTGCGCTGGCATGCTTTGCCAATATCTTGTTCGTCACCCCCGGAAACGCGTTCTGCTCATGAATGGCCGTGGGGATGCCGCGCCGCTGGGCAGCCTGCACCACCGGCCCGCTGACATAGCCGCCCGCGCCAATCACAAGGCCCGGCTGCACCTCGTTCAAAATCGCGGCGGCACGCGGCGCACTGAGCGCCAGATGATACAGAGCCACCGCGTTCCGCACCACATTCTTCGGCGTGAGTTTTCGCTGAATGCCATTCACCTCAATGGGGTGGAACGGGTAGCCTGCCCTGGTGACAAGGCCATATTCCATGCCTTTTTTGCGCCCGGCAAAGTGCACCTCTGCCTGCGGGCACCGCGCCTTTATCTCGCCTGCAATGGCCAGTGCGGGGTTGATGTGCCCGGCTGTGCCGCCGGCCGCAATCAATACCTTCATAAATTGTTCCTCCTTCAAAAAGGCAACCGGGCCTCATGTGCCCGGGTTTCAAAAGCACGAAAACCCGAAACGGCCTTTTGGCCGTTTCGGGGCAGATATTACAGCCGTTTCACCGCGCTTTGCCGCGACACGTTCAGCACTACGCCCATTTCACACAAAAGCATGACCAGCGAAGTGCCTCCCGAGGAAAAGAACGGCAGGCTGATGCCTGTATTGGGGATGGTGTTGGTTACCACGGCGATATTCAGCGCCGCCTGCAGCGTAATTTGCACAATGACGCCCACCACCAGCATAGAGCCAAATTTATCCCGCGCATTTACAGCCACATAGATGCCGCGCAGCAAAAGGGCCACAAACAGAAAAATAACCAGCAGCGCGCCAATAAACCCAAGCTCTTCACAGGTGATGGAAAAAATAAAATCGTTATACGGTTCGGGCACATACAAGTGCTTTTGTCTGGAGTTTCCAATCCCCAGGCCCGTCAGCCCGCCGGAGGCAATGGCATACAAGCTTTGCACGGTTTGGTATCCGTTGGGGTCGGTAAACGGGTCTTGCCACATTTCAATGCGGGTCATGGCGTAGGGCACAAGGTCCGGCACAAGCAGCACGGCGCCCGCAATGCCCACGGCGCCAAGGCCAATGCCAAGGCCAAACCACACAAGCCCTGTGCCGCCCACAAACATCATAATGGCACCAATGCCCAAAATGATCACGGTGCCGGAGAGATGCGGCTCCAGCAACATAAGGCCCGCAATGGTGCCCAGCACCAGCAGGAAGGGCAGCACCCCATAGCGGAATGTTTTCATTTTGTCATGGTTCAGGGAAATGATATGCGCAAACAGCGCTATCACCGCAAATTTGGCAATCTCTGACGGCTGCAGCGTGCCGAAGCCAAGATTGATCCAGCGCTTGGCACCGTTATATTCCGAGCCGATAATCAGCACCAAAACCAACAGCGTAATGGAAAGCGCCATCAGGGGCAAGGCAAAGCGGTGCAGGATATGATAATCGATATGCGAGATGACAAACATGGCAATGATGCCCACCGCCGCGTAGAACATCTGCGGGCGGATAAACTCATAGCTGTCACCAAAGCGGTAATACCCTGCCGGGTAGCTGGCGCTGAACAACATCACCAGCCCAAAGCCCACCAGCGTGAGCACAATGATAAGCAGCGGCCAATCCAGCGGCGGGCGGGCCGTCCGCTTTTTTGCCAGCGCGTGCAGCGCTTTTGCTTGTGGCGGCATTCAGCCAGCCCCCTTTCCAATCGCCTGTTTTCAGGAAAGATAGATATGCATGCACCCCAGCACCACGCCCGTCAGCGCCACGAAGCTAAACACATAGACAATTTTCACTTCGTTCCAGCCGCTCAGCTCGAAATGGTGGTGGATAGGGCTCATTTTGAAAATGCGCTTGCCATGCGTCAGCTTGAAATAGGCCACCTGCAGCATCACGCTGCCCGCTTCGGCCAGATATACCACACCGAAAAAGATGAGCAGCTCTGGCCTGCGCAGGCCATATGCCGCGGCTACCACGGCGCCCCCCAGAAACATGCTGCCCGTGTCGCCCATGAAGGTTTTTGCCGGGTAAAAATTCCAGGAGAGAAAGCCTGCACAGCCACCCGCAATGGCCGCCGCAAACAGCGCCACTGCAGTGTTTCCCAAAAAGCTTGCCACGAACAAAAAACCCAGCATCACCACAAACGTCACGCTGGAGGACAACCCATCAATGCCGTCCGTCAGGTTCACGGCGTTTACCATGCCGATGATGAGAAGAAACGAGATTGGGTAAAACGCATAGCCAAAATCCACCGTGCCCAGCACCGGCAGCGTGACATAGGTGGTAAGCGTTCCATTCAGGGTAAGCGCACACAGGAATGCCGCCGTAATCAGCACCTGTGCCACAATTTTAGCACGGGCGCGCAGGCCCAGGTTACGCTTTTTTACCACTTTGATATAATCATCCACAAACCCCACTGCGCCAAATGCAAATGCCGTGAGGATGCAGATATAAAGCGTGATGCTCTGCACAGAAAAATATCCGCCCATCAGCGCAGGGGCACACAGCACCAGCACGGCATACCCTGCGGCCACACCCAGCACATCACCCAGGTAAAATGTAAGCCCGCCCATGGTGGGGGTGCCGTTTTTTCCGGCATGCCATGTGGGCCCTATTTCTTTAATGGTCTGCCCAAAATGCATCCGGTGCAGTGCAGGGATAATAGCAAAGCCGCTGACGGCCGTGACAAGCATCGCTGTAAACGCCGCTGTAAGCAGGGACATCTTTTCCATCATGGCTGCTGCCTCCCTTCATACTGCGCATAGAACGCGCTGAGTATCTTTTCAAACTGCATGCCATGGCTGGCCTTCAGTAAAACGGCATCGCCCGTGCGGCAGGTGCACAGCAGCTTTTCCAAGGCCTCCTGCCTGTTTTCGCAGTGAACAGCAGATACACCGAGGGCTTCGGCGCAGGCATGCGCGTGGCGCATGGCATCCCCCACGGTGATAAGCAGGTCCACCCCGGCCTCAGCTGCCTGGCGCCCCACCTGCTCATGCGCGCTGCGCTGTGCACTGCCCAGTTCGAACATATCCCCCAGCACAGCGATGCGCCTGCCCTTTACGGGGTATGCCTGTAAGGTGTGCAGCGCGGCGCGCATGCTGTCCGGGCTGGCATTGTAGCAGTCTTCCAACATCGTAAGGCCGCGGAACTGCACAATGTTCTGCCTGTGGCCGGTGGTTTTGTAATTGGCAAGCGCCTGAGCCGCTTTTCTCGCATCCAGCCCCAGCGACACTGCCAGCGCCCATGCCGAAAGGGCATCGTACACATTGTGCACGCCCATGGCAGGGATATACGCGGCAAATTCTCCGCGCTGTTTATCCAAAATTGTAAAATCTGTTCCATTTGGCCCGGTGGATATGCCTTTGGCACGCACGTCTGCGTCTGCTTCTATGCCAAAGCTGACACGGCGAAGCCTCGCGGGAACTTGCGCGTGGGAAAGCAGGTCGTTATCGGCATTCACAATCAGCGGCGCACCGTCCGGCAGGCCGGCGCATATCTCCATTTTGGCCTTTAGAATATTTTCTCGCGTGCCAAGCTGTTCCAGGTGAGATTGCCCAATGCATGTGATGATAGCACCGCACGGGCGCGCGGCCAGTGTTAACTTTTCTATTTCCCCAAGGCCCTGCATGCCCATCTCCACCACGGCATACCGTGTGGTGCCGTCCAGCCGGAACAGGGTGTTGGGCATGCCAATTTCATTGTTCTGGTTTCCTTCGGTTTTCAGCGTTTTCCCAAACGCAGAGAACACTGCATAGCAAAACTCTTTTGTGGTGGTTTTTCCCACGCTTCCCGTGACGCCCACAAGCACCGGTGAAAAGCCTGCCCTGTAATTGGCCCCCATGCGAATCATGGCATCCAGCGGGTTTTGCACCAGCACACAGCGCCCCGAGGGCACCCCCTGCACGGGATGCTGTGCCACCACGGCGCAGGCGCCCGCCTGCACTGCCTTTGCGGCATAGTCGTGGCCATCTGCGCGCGCGCCGCGGATGCACACAAACAGGCTTCCCGGCCCGGCAGCGCGGTTATCTGTCACAACCGCCGTCACAACAGGGTCGCCTTCCACCTGCCCCAGGCCGCGGCACAATATATTTGCCCGAATCGGCTGCATCTTGCATCTCCCTCCGCCTTGCGAGGAGCGCCTACCCCTCTATCAGGCCTTTTTCGCACAGCCAGTCGTGCACAATGCGGTGTTCATCCAGATACAGCGTTACGCCGTCCACAGCCTGATAATCCTCATGGCCTTTTCCGCACAGCACCAGCACGTCACCCTCGCGCAGCATCTCCAGTGCCCTTGCAAGGGCCGTCCGGCGGTCCACCTCGGCAATGTACTTCATTTTAGAGGCAGCCAGCACCGGCTCAGCGTCCTTTATTATATCATAGGGATTTTCCTTGCGGGGATTATCTGAGGTCAAAATGGCAAAATCGGCATACTTTACAACAGCCTTGCTCATCAGCGGACGTTTTTGGGCATCTCGCTCGCCCGCACAGCCAAACAGAACGATAAGCCTGCCCTGCACAAACGGCGCAAGCCCGGCCAGCACCTTCTCAATCGCGTCCCCTGTATGGGCAAAATCGCACAAAATGGTGAAAGCGCCATGGTACAGCACCTCGCTTCGGCCGCGCACCCCGCGTGATGCATTCAGTGCCGTGGCGGCCTTGGCGGCGTCTATGCCAAGCGCAATGGCCGTTGCAGCTGCGGCAAGCGCATTGGAGACAGAATACTCGCCCGGCATAGGGAACCTTACCCGTTGTATGAAGCTGCGCCCCACCATCTCGAACTTTACCCCTGCGGCAGAAAGCTGGATGTTGCGCGCCGTATAATCTGCCGTGTCATCCCCTGCCGAATAGGTAATAACCTGCGGCGGGTGCACTTCTGCAATGAGGCGCAGGCCATAGGGGTCATCCTGGTTCACCACCATGGTGTGCACCTGCTCAAACAGGCTTTTCTTGGCGGCAAAATAGTTTTCGAATGTGCCGTGATAGTCCAAATGGTCCTGCGTGAGGTTCGTGAACACACCCACTTCAAACTTCAGCCCCCACAGCCGAAGCTGATCCAGGGCCTGGCTGGAGGCCTCCATGACGGCAAATGCACAACCCGCCAGCACCATGCGGCTGAACAGGGCGTTCAGGTCCCACGCTTCCGGCGTAGTAAATTTCGCCGGAACCTCCATCTGATCTATTTCGTTATGTACAGTTCCAATCAAGCCCGCCTTATAGCCCGCCTGCTCCAGCACCTGTTTGATCACGGTGCTGACCGTTGTTTTGCCATTGGTACCCGTCACGGCTACCAGGCGCAGCTTTTCCGCCGGGTGCCCAAAATAGTTTGCGCACAAACGCGCATATGCTTTGCGGCCGTTTTCCACCTGCACTTCGCGCTGCAGGCCCAAGGGGCGCTCTGTCACAATGCATGCCGCGCCTGCCTCCAGCGCCTTTTGCGCAAAGGTGTGCCCATCTGTCGTATGGCCCTTTGCACACACAAACACAGCCCCCGGCCCAGCCCGGCGCGAATCTTGCGTCACAAGGGTCACATCCCCCTGCGGCAGTGTGCCGGTATATTCCACACCGGCAAATAGCGTCTCCAGTTTCATTTGGGCCCCTCCTCTGTGCCCGGCCCCAAGGCCGGGCAGCGTTCAGTCGCTGTAATTGGTTGTATCCATAAAGGTCACCTCAATAATGGTGCCCTCTTCCACTTCTGTCCCTTCCGCCACGCTTTGGGCCGAGCACTGGACACTGGCCGAATCTACCAGTGCGCCCTTCGCCTGCATGTTCAGCCCCGCCTGCTGCAAAACGCGCATGGCTGTATCGTAACTCTGGCCCACCACGTTGGGCACCTTCACCAGTGACGGCCCGGCGCCCTCATCGGTATACAGCACAATTGTGCTTTGCCGTGCAATGGCGGTGCCGCCGGCCGGATATTGGTAAGTGACGGTGCTGCCGCTGCCGCGCACTACGAAATTCAGGCCTGTCTGGTTCATCTTCACCTGTGCGCTGGCGGAATCCATGCCCACAACGGCGGGCACACTCACCTCGGCCATGGCCTGTTCTTCTTCCGAGTATTCCCGCTCTACGCCCAGATAAGGCAAAGAATCGTTGATGGTGTTGGCCACCACGAAGGCGGCGTTTTTTCCGCCGTAGTTGGTGACAAGCGTGGGGGTATCCAGCAGCACCAGCACCGCAATCTGCGGGTCATCTGCCGGGGCAAACCCAAGGAAAGACGAGATATACTTCTGCTCTTCCTCTTCATCGCCCACGCCAATGCCCTGGTTTTTCTGGCTGGTGCCGGATTTGCCGCCCACATGGTACCCGGCCACATAGGCATTTTTGCCATGGCCCTCTTTGACACTGTTTTCCAGCATGGCGCAGATGGTGTTGCTGACATCCTCACTGATTACCTGCCGCTTGATGACAGGTTCAATGTTTTCCACCACATTTCCGTCTGCATCCAAAATCTGTTTCACAACATGAGGCTCCAGCAGCTTGCCGCCGTTCACCACCGCGCAGGCTGCTGTAATCAGCGCAATGGGTGTCACAGAGGTTGTCTGGCCATATGCACTGGACGAAAGCTCTACCACGCCCATGTTTTCCCGCGAGACCGTCTGGGTAAGGGATTCGTCATCCATATCAATCCCCGTGCGCTCTAAAAAGCCGAACGCCTGAAGGTAATCGCAAAACACATCTGTGCCCATCTTCCAGGCCATCTGGATGAAATAAGGGTTGCACGAGTTGTCAAGGCCGCCGTAAAAATCCAGTGTGCCGTGGCCGCTCAACTCGGCGCAGTGCATGGTGACGCCTTTGGCCACCTCCAGCGCGCCGGTGCAGTTGAAGGTCTGCGATGTATCCACAAGGCCAGAATCCAGTGCCGCCGCGGCCGTGATCATCTTAAACACAGAGCCCGGATAATAGGTATCCGACACCGCTTTATTGCGCCACACGCGCTGCCACAACGCGTTGGTTTGCGCCTGTGCGCGCTCTTCCTCGTCCGTAATGGCGGCCAGTTCTTCCAAAATGACGGGGTCAGTGATGGTAAAGGGGTCGTTCAGGTCGTAGGACGGCTCTACCGCCATAGCCAAAATCTCACCTGTGTTCACATTCATCACAATGCCTGCGCCGCGGTTTTGCACACCGTATTCCGTAATGGCCGCGGAAAGGTGCGTCTCCAGGCTTTGCTGGATATTTTCATCAATGCTCAGCACAAGGCTGTTGCCGTCCTGCGCTTCATACACCGTGCTGTATTCTTCGTCCTGCATATCCTCGCCGCGGGCATTCTGCACAGACACCACGCGGCCGTCCGTGCCCTTGAGCGTTTCGTTGTAATAGTGCTCCAGCCCAATGGTGCCATCACCGTCCGCATTGGTAAAGCCAATGACGGTGGCCGCCATATCACCATAGGGATAATACCGCTTGGACGCCTGCTCCAGCGTGATGCCACGAATGGGGTTCTTTTTGTTATTTTCATCCGCGTTGTATTCCGTGATCCACTGGGTAATCTCATCTGCCACCGGCTTTTCCACCTGGCGCTTGATGGTCTGATAATTGGATTCCGACTTGGACAATTTTTCCACAACCGGCTCTACTTCCAGCTCTAAAATCTCGGCCAGCTTTTTCGCCACCATATAAATGTCTGTGCCCGCCGTGTTCATGTCCTTCGGCGAAACCACCACATTCCATACGGTGGCACTTTTTGCCAGCACATTCATGTTTGCATCATAAATTGTGCCGCGGTTGGCTTCAATGGGCTCATCACGCAGCTGCTGAGCCGCGGCGCGCGTGCTGTATTCTTCATATTTCCCAAATTGCAGCACCCCAAGGTTATAAATCAGCGTGCCAAAACCGCCCAGCACAAACACGGCCGCCACAATGGCGGCGCGCATGCGCATGCTGCGCGTCACATTGCTTTGAGGCGCCGGCTGCTGCGGGCGCTGCTGGTCTGAATTCTGTTGCGGTCGTGCCAAGTTGCTCTCTCCTTTTTACGGCGCCGCGCCATGGGCCGCGCTTATTTGCAGGCCGCTGTGCGCAGGGCCCGGCTGCCGTGCGCACAGCGGCCGTTTTGCCGCCGGTGCGCACGCTGGTAAAAAAGAAGAATCACCGCACCCACGGCGCTCATTTTCGCCCTTGCGGCTGCGGTGATAATTCTTATGGGGTTAGGGGTCAAGGTATGACATAAAGCTCAGAAAACCGCCGGTAATGTGCTGCAGGAACTGCTGGAACCCTGACGCCTGGCGCACCACGCGCGCCTCTTCATTCCCTGCCACATAAGTAATCTGGCTTTTGTCCATTTTTACAAGGCCCAGCTCGGTTCTGGCATAGTTCTCCACTTCAGTGAGGTTCGTCTGCATCTCCAGCTGGTTATTCAGGTAATCGTATTCGCTGCGAAGCTCTGTCAATTCGCTTTGCATATCGCCAATCTGCCCGCCCAGCTCCGTCAGTGTAGACTGTGCTACCAGCACGCTGCAGATAAGCCCCAGCGCAACGGCACACAGCACCACAAACTGCGCGCGCTGCCAAAGCCTGCGCAGCACCACGCGCTTTTCTGTCTTTTCTACGCGAAGCCTTTCCTGCCCTTCCCGCTGCGTGCGCCGTGCACTGCGTGCATACATGTTCAAATCATACGCGGCCGTCTGCTGCATTTGGCCCCGCCCCCTTCCTTTTTCTGCTTTCGCAGAAGTTTCTGTTTATAATTTTTCTATCGCGCGCAATTTTGCCGAACGCGCGCGCCGGTTTGCCTGCTGCTCGGCCTGAGATGCCTCCACAGGTTTTTTGAACACCAGTTTGCCTTTGGCTTTGCCGCCGCATACGCACACTGGGTATTCCGGCGGGCAGGTACAGGCCGTAGCCCACTGCCGGAAGCGCTGTTTTACCAGCCTGTCCTCTAAAGAATGGAAAGTGATGATACACAGACGGCCCCCGGGCAACAGCCGGTCAAAAATGGCATCCATACCCTCGCTCAATGCGTCCAGTTCGCCGTTCACCGCAATGCGAAGCGCCTGAAATGTGCGCCGCGCCGGGTTCTTCGCCTTCCGGCGCTGTGCAGGCGGCATGGCAGCGGCCGTCAGCTGTGCCAGCTGCGAAGTGGTATGGATTGGAGCCTGCTGCCGGGCAGCACAGATCCTGCCCGCAATTTGCCAGGCATAGGGCTCCTCGCCATATTCCCGCAAAATACGGCTCAGTTCTTCACGGGAAAGGCCGTTCACAAGGTCTGCCGCTGTGGGGCCGGCCTGGCTCATGCGCATATCCAGCGGCGCATCTCCCTGATAGGAAAACCCCCGCGCCGTTTCGTCCAGCTGATGGCTGGACACGCCAAGGTCCAGCAGCGCGCCGTTCAGCCCCGTCACGCCGGCGCCGTCCAGTGCGGCAGCAGTGTTGCGGAAATTTTCCTGTATGACGGTTGCCGGCAGCCCGGCCAACCGTTCGCGCGCCGTCGCCACGGCATCCGGGTCCTGATCCAGGCAGATCAGGCGGCCTGTTTGCAGGCGGGCCGCAATTTCTTTTGAATGCCCTGCCCCGCCCACAGTGCCATCGAGGTAAATGCCATCCGGCTGAATGGCAAGCGCTTCCATGCACTGTGCAAGGAGGACAGGGATGTGATGAAATTCCATAGCCTCAGAACCCCATTTCTTCCATGGCCGCCTCTACATGGGCGCTGTCAAGTTCCTGCTCGGCTTTGTGCCATGCCGCCGTATCCCAAATTTCGGCGTAACGGCCCACGCCAATTATTGTGACATCCTTTGTGAGGCCAGCGTGGGCGCGAAGAGACGGAGACAAAAGGATGCGGCCTTGCTTGTCCGGCTCTACCTCGCAGGCATAGGCATACAGAAAGCGCTTTACCTGCCGCGGCTTAAGCATGCCCTTTTCCTCCAGAAGTGCATCCATGCGCTCCCACTCTTCCTGAGGAAAGGCCACAAGGCAGTTATCCAGCCATTTGGTTACAATAAATGTCTGGCCCATCTAGATCGGAAGAGCACACGTCTGAACTCCAGTCACACAGTGATCTCGTATGCCGTCTTCTGCTTGAAAAA
>UREN01000025.1 GCA_900546885.1 uncultured Oscillospiraceae bacterium | reverse complement strand
TCAGACGTGTGCTCTTCCGATCTATGTGCAACCGGCCGATTTCGCAAAACTGCGCGGCAGCAATATCTTTGGGGGCCGCATTTTTGATTGAGCATGCTTTCGGGTATAATGCGGTGACTGCCGACGGTCTGCCCTACATCCCTCTTTTTTGTTTGAGCAGCCTTTTCTCTATATGTTTCTCTTTACCCCCTGTGAGGGGTTCAGCCAGCTTTTCGCTGTGTTTCCTGCTGTCAGCATTTTCTTGATTTATCCCAATAACGTCTGCGCATGTGTGCAATTTATCCTGTTCACAGCAGCCCCTGACGGAGGGAACTATAAAACAATACCAGAGAAGCTTTTTGCGTGCTGCCCGCTTCTTCAGAGCGGTTCGAAAGGAGAAAGAAAGTTGTCTTTATGCAAAACAGGGCGCTTACAAAAGCCCGCTGCAGTGCGCCTCCAGCGCTTCGTAAAAGCGGGCGAGATACAGCCCATCCACCAGGGCATGGTGGCACAGCGCTGTCACCGGCATGCGCACGCGCCCGCCTTCCCGGGTATAGCGGCCCCAGGTGATGCGGGGGTTGCTGTCTGCCGGGGCGGGCACAGGCTGAATCAGGCTTTCGTAGGAAAACCACGGCAGCGTGGAAATAAAAATAAGGCTGCCGGCCTCTTCTTCGCCGTCCTCTACACAGCGTGCCTGCTGTGCGGCCTGCTGCGCCTGCACGGCGCGGGGCAGGTATTCCTCAAACGGCATGTCGCTGCGCAGTGTGCAGTAGCAATAGGTGCCGTCCTCCAGCGCAACGGTGTGCGAAGTGGGGCAGTGGGCAAATTCTACAATGCCGTCCCCTTCGATGCGCTGGCGGAATTCGGGCACATCGTTTGCGGCCCTTGCGGTGCAGTAGCAGAAGCTCAGAAAAAATGGCAGCCCCTCGCGCTTGACGGCCTTTGTAAAATCGGTGATGTCTGCTTTTACCGTGGCACCCACATAGGGGTATGCCATGGCGCGAAAGTAATCGAAGTGTTTCTTTCTGGGGTAAGTGGCCATCTCGATGCGGCGTGGCTGCATGTTGTTTTCTTCCTTTCTTTGGGGCGCGCCCCGCCTTTTCTGCGGGCGGAAAATCGCTTATTTGTGAACATCTATCAGGCGTATGCCGAAAATGCCGCTTCGCTCGCACACGCGCAGCGGCTGGCCCGCCTGGGCCAGGGTGTAAATGGAGGCGGGCACGTCCACTTCCTGCGCCCTGCCGTCCTGCAGAAGCACGGTGAGAAGGTAATCCGGCTCGCTGTCCTCGCCGTCATCTTCATCGAAGGTGACCCTTTGCTGCACCACCTGCGCCTCGTAATGGCGCGTGGGGCCGGCGCAGGCCAGGTTCAACGCATAGCCCAGCGGCCAGCACAACAGCAGCACACAGCACACAAGCGAGAGAACGGCCCCGGCATTGCGCAGGCGGCGCGGAATGCGCAGCACGCACACGCCCAGCAAAGCGGCGCCTATCAGCGCGCACAGGCAGAACATGCGCCCGGGGTCTGCCACTGCCAAAACCGAGGTGGCGGCGGTGAACACTATGGCGAGGAACAGCTCGAGAAACAGCAGCACGAACGGCACGCTGGCGTGCTTTTTCTTCCATTCCGCTGTGGCATAGCGCGGCTTTTCGCCCCACAAAAGCACCTGCGGAAAGGCAAACCAGTAGCCGTAGATCAGCAGCGGCGAAACCGCAATCAGAAGAAAGACGGTTCGGATGCCCCAAACGGGAAGCAGAACAAAGAACAGCACGGCGCACGCTGCGCACACGGCCAGCGCCAGCACCCAGGCGCCGGTGCAGATGGCCCGCACATGGCGGTGCTGCCAGGTTTCTTCCCGTTCGTCCATGTCCAGCACAGCCGGGCTGCCCTCCCCGCCGGCCAGCATGCCGTCCGCACCCGGCCCCGGGCTAAGCGATACGGCGGCGCCCGCGTCCTCCAGCGCCCCGGCAAGCAGCCAGGCGTTTACCATGTTCAGCTCGAACGCAAACAGCTTTTTTCCGTCTTTGTCCAGCACGCGCAGGCTGCCGCTGGGCAGCTGCACGCGCACGCATGCCGCACTGCCGGGCGGAAAACAGCGCGTACGGCCCAGAAAATTGCAGGCAAGCAGGGTGCCGTCTTCTTTTCGCACAAAGCGGCGGTTGCGGTAATCCAGCACCATCCACAGGCCAAAGCACAGCAGAACCAGGCTCAGGGTGCCCACCAGGAAAAACGGGGGCAGCCCGCCGTCTGCCACGGCAAGGCACATGGCGCAGAACGCCGCTCCCAGCCCCGGCAAAGTAAAAATAAGGCCAAGCACAAGGGGGGCTTTCGTCTCGAACACCGTCACGCCGCGCCCGTCTTCCGCCTGAGGCAGGGGGCGGCGCCCCAGCATGGCCACAGCAATGCCCAGCGCAAAAATCACCGTGTTCAGCACAGCCGCGGCCGTGCCGCCCGCAGCCGCCTGCGGCACAAGCAGCACGGAAAGCAGCACGCCCGCAAGCCCATATGCCGCTGTAAGCCAGCCCACGGCGGCCGCAAGGCGCGAGGCAGGCACCGGCACGGGCACCGGCGCATCCTCTGGCTCATCACTGCTTTCGGGGCGGCCCTCCAGCGCGCAGCCGCAGGCCGGGCATTGGGCTGCATACACAGGGGTAAGCCAAATGGTTGCACGCCGCACGGGCAGCGCTTGCCCACAGGCCGGGCAGGCCCAATGCCGGCGCACGCACCGCGCGTTCACACCGCACAAAAGGCACAGCAGCGCGCCCAGCCAGCCAAGGCAGGCAAGGGCAAGCAAAAGGCGGTTTTCCACCCGCCCCTCCAAAAGCAGCGGCGCGGCGGGCATTGCCGCCACGCACAGCAGCAAAGCGGGCAGCGCAGTGCGCCGCCATGCGCGCTGGGCCCGGCCCCAGGCCGGGTTGTGCTTTTCCTGCCGGGGTTCCTCGGGCGGCAGGCGCGGCGGTGTCTCGTTCATGGCAATGCCTCCGTTCTGTGCGGGCCTGCATGCTGCGGCCCGCAGCGTTCGTTTTTTGCTGCCGCGCCCAGGGTACACGCCAGCCCGGCGGGGCGGCAAAATTTCCGCCAGGCGCGCTGTGTTCTGTTCCTGCAGCCCATTATACCATAATATGCCGGGCAAACGCCTGTTTTTTTGCCGGTGCCCGCCCCGCGCATGCACGGCCCTGTAGGGCCGCGCCCCTGGGCGTGCGAAATGCGGAAAGGGGGCTTCCCTTTCGGGGGCCATGCCCCGCAAGCGCGGCGGCCGCTGTTACAGCTGCACGCATTGCGTGGCAATGCGCTGGCGGAACACGGTGTCGTGTTCTGTAAACAGCAGGGTGGGGGAATATTCCAAAATCAGCGCCTCCAGCTGCTCGCGTGCAGGGATGTCCAGGTAATTCAGCGGCTCGTCCCACACATACAAATGTGCGCTTTCACACAGGCTTTTTGCCAACAGGGCCTTTTTCTTCTGGCCCTCGCTGGCCTGCTCCAGCGGCAGGGCAAACTGTGCACGGGAAAAACCAAATTTGCGCAAAATGGCCAGAAACCGGCTTTCTTCCAGCCCGCAGGCACGGGCGAAGGCCTGCGGCGTGCCGTGCACGCCCGCGGCTGTTTGCGGCACATAGGAAAGCCGCGTGCCGCCTGCCAGCCATACGCCGCCCTCTATGCGAAGGCCCGCGGGCTTTTGCGGCAAAACGGCGTGCAGCAGGCTTGTTTTCCCGCAGCCGTTTGGGCCGCACAGGGCCACGCGCCCGCCGGCGGGTACGGCAAAGCTTACCGGCCCGCACACCTGCACGCTGCCATAGAATACACGCGCGCCGTCAAAGCGCGCCGCGCACGGCTGCGGGCAGGCAAGAGGCGAAAGCTTCAGCGCCTCGGCGGCGTCGCTGTCTGCCAGCAGGCCGCGCTGCGCCTCGGCTGCCTGTGCCCTGCGCGCCTCAATGCTTTTGGCGCGCTTCATCATTTTGGCGGCTTTGTGGCCAAGGTAGCCGCGGTCCGGCCGCAGGCCGGAATTCCGCTGGCCCTTTTTTTCGCCCTCGGCCTTTTGTGCAAACCGCGCGGCGCGCTGCGCCGCTTCGTCCAGCCGCTTTGCCTCACGGCGCAGTTTGTCGTTTTGGGCCTGTTCAAAGGCAAGGCGCTTGTCTGTCTCGCCGCGGTATACCGCCCAGTTGCCCGCAATCAGGTGCGGGCCGCTGGCCTCCAGGCACAGCGTGTGGGTGGTGCAGGCGTTCAGCAGCGCGCGGTCGTGCGAGGCCACAACAAACCCGCGCTTACGGGCAAGGTAGGCCGCCACGGCCTCGCGCGCGGGCTCGTCCAGGTGGTTGGTGGGTTCATCCAGCAGCAGAAAGCGCTCTTCCCCGGCAAACAGCATGGCAAGCAGCACTTTGGTGGCCTCGCCGCCCGAAAGGGTGGCCAGCGGCCGGCCCAGCGCCTCTTCTGCCACACCCAGCAGCCCGGCCTCCCGCGCAAGGGCCCAGCCCTCGGCTTCAGAAAACAGATGTTCGGCGGCCTCATACGCACACATTTCGCCATCTGGCACGCAGAAGGGGAACAGCACGGCCGTGCAGGGCATGGCAATGTGCCCTGCCGTGGGGGCCAGCGCCCCGGCAAGCAGGCGCAGCAGCGTGCTTTTGCCGCGCCCGTTCGCGCCCGCCAGGCCCAGCCGCCAGCGGGTGTCCAGCGAGAGGGAAAGCCCGTCAAACACGGGCCCTGCCGCGCCGGGGTAAGAAAAAGAAAGATCCTGTATCAAAACCAAAGCCATATGGCATGCCTCCTTTTTACAAGGCACGGCCCGGGGCCGCTTCGGGCCCGGCCCCGCTGCCGCGCAGGCGCCCTGCCGGAAAGCGCGCCGCTGCGCCGCCCCGGCATGCGAAAACAAAAAAGCCGCGGGGCACTGCACCGTGCGTGCCCTTCGCGGCTTTCTGCGGCAGGCAGCCTGCCCGGCCGCCTGCGCACAGCGCAAAAAAAGAAGGACGCGCCCGCCCGTGCCCACAGCGGCAGGCCCATAGCCCACGCCCTGTGTACAAAGGCGGCCAATACCCCGTTGGGTGCAAAACGCAACAGGCAAAGCACGCCCGCGGCGCAGGGCCAGGGCCCGGCGCCAGGGGCAAGCTGCCCGGCTTTGCACATTACAGGGTATTGCGCATCCTTCCACACCTTTCTGTTTGAAACTCTGCCCGCATCATACCATATGGCGCCGTGTTTGGCAAGGCCCGGTCTGTAAAAACAGGCGCGCACAGGCGTCAGGCCGCGCCTGCGGGCCCGCAAACTGTGCAAAAATGCCCAGGGCAACCCGGCAGGAAACGGCACATGGCGCTTTGCATAGGGCCCCGTGCCAAAGAAATGCAAACTGCCGCGCGCCGGGGCCCCGGGGCATTGGCGCATGCCCTTTGCGGGGCAGTTTTTTGCTTTTCCCTTGCAGGGCAGGGCCGTTTGCTGTATGATAAATGCCCACCTAAAAAAAACGGGCGGCATAAAAAAGAAACAGGAGGGCAAAACCATGGCGGATGTGGAGATGAAAAGCTGGCTGGCGGCCTTTGAAAAGCAGATGAGGGCTGGCTTTGGCAACAGAGTGCGTTTTCTGGGCCTGCAGGGCAGCCGCGCGCGGGGCGAGGCGCACGAGGGCAGCGACATTGATGTGGTGGTTGTGCTGGATGAGGTGTCGATTTGCGACCTGGCGCAGTACCGTGCCCTGCTGGACCGGCTGCCGCACCGCGCCCTGGTGTGTGGCTTTGTGGCCGGGGAACAAGAGCTGCGCTGCTGGGACGCAGCCGAGCTTTTGCAGTTCTATTTTGACACGGTGCCCGTGTACGGCACGCTGGATTTTCTGCGCCCGGCGCTTACGCCGCACTCGGCGCGGCGGGCGGCGCTTTCGGGCGCATGCGGCATCTACCACGCCTGCGCCCACAACTATGTGCACGCCCGCAGCACAAAGGCCCTGCAGGGGCTGTGCAAGGCGGCGTTGTTCGTGCTGCGCGCGCAGCACTATTGTGAAACCGGCACATTCCTGCGCACAGGGCGCGAGCTGAAGGCCGCGCTGGCCGGGCAGGCCGCAGATGTTTTGCGCGGCGCGCAGGCGTTTGCCGCGGGCGCGGCGGGTTTTGAAGAGACGTGCGGCCTGCTGCTGTCATGGGCAGGCGCGCTGATACGCCGGTATGGGGCGGCCCCGCAGGCAACGCGACCGATGGGCCGCGGGGGCCGTTTTGGCCCTCGCCCGGGCCGCCCCGGGCGGTTTGCGCATTGTCAAACCGCCCCGGCGCGGTGTATAATAGAACTGCCAAAACCACAATGCATCGAAAAGGAGGGGCTTTGCCCATGGCATATATTGATTGCAAGCTGAAAAGCCAGCTTTTGCAAAGGACAGTGGCGGTGAAGCTGTATTTTCCCACAGATTTGCCCGCCGAGGTGGGCAACACGGTGAAGGGCGTGCTGACGCTGCTGCACGGCTATACCAACTGCGGGGAAGATTGGCTGCAAATGACGGCGGCCGCGCGCTATGCCGCAGACAACGGCCTTGTCCTTATTATTCCAGATTGCGACAATTCCTTTTACCAGAACATGGTGTACGGCGGGGCATATTATTCTTTCATGACAGAAGAATTGCCGCTTTTGCTGCGCACCATTTTCCGCCTTTCGCCCCCGCGCAGCCAGAACTATATTGCGGGGCTTTCCATGGGCGGGTACGGTGCGCTGTATTTGGGCCTTTCCCGGCCGGACATCTGGGCGGGCTGCGCCAGCTTTTCCGGCGCGGTAGACCTTGCCCTGATGCTGCGCGACCCGTCTGTGCCCGGCGTGCGCGAGACGTTTGCGCCCATTTTTGGCGACGGCCTTGCCCTGCCGCCCGCAAGCAACCTGCATTACCTTGCGGGGCAAGTGGCGCAGCTTTCGCCCGCGCGCCAGCCGAAAATTTTGCTGACAAACGGCTTTCAGGACGAAGAGCCCTATTTCATTGCCATGCAGAACGACTCGCTGCACGAGACGCTGCGCCGCCTGCCGCTGGCGCATTACAAACGCCTGCAGTGGAACGGCGTGCACGAGTGGAATTTCTGGGACAGAAGCCTTGTGTATGCCATTGATTATTTCTTTGCGCCCGGCTATGCGGCCAAAAAACTGGGCGATTGGCGCAGCGGCGCCGTAGAGGCGGGCTGCGGCGCCTGACGCGGCGTATTGTTTGGCAGAAAAGGAGGAAGCAGGCCATGAACAGCCCATTGGCGGACAGGCTGCGCCCGCGCACGCTGGACGAAGTGTGCGGCCAGCGCCATCTGCTGGCGCCGGGGTGCGTGTTCCGCCGCGCGGTAAGCGGCCCGCGCGTGCCCAACATGATATTTTACGGCCCGCCGGGCGTGGGCAAAACCACGGTGGCGCGCATTCTTGCCAAGAACAGCGGCATGCTGCTGCACCAGCTGAACGGCACCAGCGCAGGCACGGCGGACATCAAAAGCGTGCTGGCGGACGTGGGCACCTTTGGCGCGCACAGCGGCGTGCTTTTGTATTTGGACGAGATTCAATATTTGAACAAAAAGCAGCAGCAAAGCCTTTTGGAATGCCTGGAGGACGGCAGCGTCACGCTGATTGCCTCCACCACGGAAAACCCGTATTTCTATGTGTACGGCGCGCTTTTGTCGCGCGCGGCGGTGTTTGAATTCAAACCGCTTTCAAGCGAAGACGTTCTGCTGGGGCTGCAAAATGCCCTGCGCCGCCTTTCCGGCGAGGGCATGCCGGTGCGCGCGGAAGAAGGCGCGCTGGAACGGCTGGCAGAAAGCTGCGGCGGCGACATGCGCAAGGCGCTGGGCAATTTGGAGTTTGCCGTGCTGGCCGCGCGCGAGCAGGAGGGCGTGCGCCTTGTGACGCTTGCAGACGCCGAGGGCGCGGCGCCGCACGGCGCCATGCAGTATGACAAAACCGGCGACGGCCACTACGATTGCATCTCGGCCCTGCAGAAGAGCATCCGCGGGTCAGACCCGGACGCCGCTGTGCACTACCTGGCGCGCATTTTAGAGGGTGGCGACATGCTTTCGGCCTGCAGGCGGCTGCTGGTGATTGCGGCGGAGGATGTGGGCCTTGCCTGGCCCATGGCCATGGCGGTGACAAAGGCCTGTGTGGACAGCGCCCTGCAGCTTGGCATGCCAGAGGCGCAGCTTCCCCTGGCCGAGGCCGCCATTTTGCTGGCCACAGCGCCCAAAAGCAACAGCGCGCACAACGCAATTTTGAAAGCCACGGCAGATATCCGCGCAGGCAAGGCGGGGCCGGTGCCGCGCCAGCTGCAAAACAAGCACTTCGACGGCGAGGACGCCGCCGTAAAAGGGCAGAACTATTTGTACCCGCACGACTATGCCAACCACTGGGTGGCCCAGCAGTATTTGCCGGACGCCCTGCGCGGCACGGTGTATTATGAATATGGCGATAACAAAACAGAGCAGGCGGCCAGGGCCTATTGGCAGAAAGTGAAAGGCTAGCGGCTGCCTGCCCCGCGCGGCCGGCAGCGAAAGATGCACCGGCCCGTTTTCATTCCCCGCGGCCACGCGGGCTGCGGCTGCGGCAAAGGCCGCGGAAAGGAGGCCCCGATTCATGAAATATCCTGGAAAATACGGCACGCCCTGGCGCCAGCTACGCGCCCTGACGCTGGAGGAAAAGGCCTCGCTTTTGAGCGGGCACGGTTTCTGGCGCACAAAGGCCATCCCGGAAAAAGGCGTGAAAAGCCTGTTTATGGCAGACGGGCCGCACGGCGTGCGCAAAGAGGATAAGCTGCACACCCGCCGCAACGGCGGCGCCAGCGTGCCCGCCACCTGTTTTCCCTGCGAAGGCACACTGGCGTGCTCGTTCAGCCCGTACCTGGTGCAATGCGTGGGGCGGGCCATGGGCGAAGAAGCTGCGGCCCAGGGCGTGGGCCTTCTGCTGGGGCCCGGGCTGAACATGAAGCGCAGCCCTCTGTGCGGGCGCAATTTTGAATACTTTTCCGAAGACCCCACCCTGGCGGCGGCGCTGGGGCAGGCCATGGTGCAGGGCATACAGGCGGCGGGCGTGGGCGCGTGCGTGAAGCATTTTGCGGTGAACAACCAGGAGGAAAAGCGCATGAGCATTTCCGCCGAGGTGGACGAGCGCGCGCTGCGCGAAATTTACCTGCGCGCCTTTGAGCTGGTGGTGAAGGGCGCAAAGCCAGCCGCCGTGATGGCAAGCTATAACAAGGTGAACGGCACCTATGCCTGCGAACACATGCAGCTTCTGCGGCATATCCTGCGCGAGGAATGGGGCTTTCGGGGCCTTGTGGTAAGCGATTGGGGCGCCGTTGCCTCGCGCCCCGCGGGCGTGGCCGCCGGGCTGGATTTGGAAATGCCTTCCTCTGGCGGCATCAACGACACAGAGGTGGTGCGCGCTGTGCGCAGCGGCGCGCTGAGCGAAAAAGCGGTGGACGAGGCCGCGCTGCGCGTGCTGTGCGCGGCAGAACGCTATGCCCTGCCTGTGGTGCGCCGCCCGCCTGCGCCGCCTGCGGCGCACCATGCGCTTGCTGTGCAGGCCGCGGCCCAAAGCGCTGTGCTTTTGAAAAACAATGGCCTGCTGCCACTGGCTAGGGGCGAGGACGTGGCCGTGATTGGCGCGCTGGCCGGGCCTGCGTTCAAATATCAGGGCGCGGGCAGCAGCTTTGTAAACGCCGCCCGCCCGGAAAGCCTTTTGCAGGCTTTGCGCGCGGCAGGGCAGAAGGTGCGCTACGAGCCGGGCTATTCGGTGCAGCAGGGCACAGGCAGCGCCGCGCTGGCGGCGCGCGCCGTGCACCTGGCCAAACGGGCGCATACGGTGGTGTATTGCATGGGCCTGACAGACTTATATGAGACAGAGGGTTACGACCGCACGCACCTGCGCCTGCCGGGCAACCAGCTTGCCCTTCTGCGCCGCCTTGCCGCGGTGAACCCGCGCGTGGTGGTGCTGCTGGCCGCCGGCGGCGCGGTGGAAACGGGATGGATGAAACACGCGGGCGCCGTATTGTATCTGGGCCTTGCGGGCGAGGGCGCCGGCGAGGCGGCGCGCAGGCTTTTGTATGGCTTGCAGGCCCCCTGCGGCCGTCTGGCGGAAACCTGGCCTGTGCGTCTTTCCGACACGCCGGCCTGGCATCACTTTCCCATGGGCCCGCGCAGCGTAAGTTATAACGAAAGCATCTATATTGGCTACCGCTATTACGACAAAGCGGGCGCCAGTGTGGCCTTCCCGTTCGGGTACGGCCTTTCCTACACAACCTTCGCCTATTCCGGCCTGCACCTGTCGGCCGAAAAGCTGGCCCGGCACGAGGCGCTGGAAGTCTCGTTCCGCGTGCGGAACACCGGCGCGCGCGCCGGGCGCGAAACGGCGCAAATCTACCTTTCGCACATGGCCTCCTGCGCGCACCAGCCGGTGCGCACCCTGGCGGCCTTTGCCCAGGTGGAACTGGCGCCCGGGGAGGAGGAGACGGTGCGCGTGATGGTGCCGCGCACATCGTTTGAATGCTGGGATGCCGCCCGCGGCCGCTTTGCAGTGGAGGCCGGGCCGTACGAGGTGTGTGTGGGCCCCAACAGCCGTGCGCTGCCGCTGCGGGCAGAGCTGATGGTGCAGGGCGACACGCTTCTTTTGCCCTATGAGCACAGCGCCTCGGGCCCTTACGGCCATTTCCGCGGCAATGCCTTCCCGGACGGCGCATTCGAGGCCATTCTGGGGCGGCCGCTGCCCGGCCCGAACAAGGCGCCCGCGCGCGGCAGCTATGGGCCGGACACCACCCTGGGCGAGATGCGCGGCGCACCGGCGCGCGCCGTGTGGCAGCTTGCGTTTGTTGTGGCGCGCTGCGGCCTGCGCTTTTCCAAAAACCCCGCGGTAAACCGGCGAGTCAGCCTGGCCAGCACGCGGGACCTTCCCTTTAAAAATGTGCGCCTGAACGTGGGCGCGGCTTTGGGCGAGGGCGGCGTGCAGGCCCTGCTGCGCCTGCTGAACGGCCATACAAACAAAGACAAACAGGAATAAAAAAGAAGGGGCGCGCCCGGTGGGCGCGTCCCTTTTGCATAAGCGGGGAGGGGAAGCTGTGCGCTGTGTGCGTTCAGATCGGTTTCTGCCCACCAAAGTGCGCATAGCTTTCTTTTTCTTCGCCGGAAAGGCGCATGTTCTTTGCGCCGCCGAAGCCTGGTGCCTCCTGCGGCTCGTGCGCCTTGTGTGCGTCGGGGCGAATTTGCCCCTTTGCAAGCTGCGAAAAGCGATGCATGTTTTTTCTGTGCGGAAAATGCATGGGTGTGCCCTCCTCGCATGGATAAGGTGCCCGCTTGCGCACCATTTATGCCGCATGGAAAATCTTGCATGCGGCACACTGTTTGTGGGAAGATGAAAGGGGCTTTTGAAATAGAGTTAAACAAATTAAACAGAAATAACCAACAAAATAATTGATTTTTCGTTATAGAGGCACTATAATGGAAACAAGAAGAGGCGGCGGCGTCTGCCCCGCTCAACTGTGTGAAGGGGGCCCAGTGCTATGGGTAAATTCGTAGTGTATAAGACGGATACCGGATATCTGTTTCATCTGAAAGCGGGAAACGGGGAGACCATCGGCACTTCGGAAATCTACACCTCGCTGGCTGCGTGCCGCACCGGCATTGCCAGCGTGCAGAAAAACGCGCCTTCTGCCGCACTGGTAGATATGACTGTGGCCCTTGTGAAAAGTGCGGAAAACCCCAAATTCGAAGTATATCGGGACGAGGCGGGGCAGTTCCGTTTCCGCCTGAAAGCGCCGAACGGTGAAATTGTGCTTGCAAGCGAGGGGTACACGGCCAAGGCCTCGTGCGAGCACGGCATTTCCAGCGTGCGGAAAAATGCAGTGAACGCGCTTGTCATAGAACCGGCGTTTTCCCGCTGAGAACTGCGCGGTGGCTGGCTGCATACTTTGTGGGCCCCGAAGGGCGTGTGCCTGACAGCCGCGCATTTTGGGGCCCGTTTTTTGTGCCGTCCCCGCAAAACTGTGCGGGGCACGCCATTTTTTTGTGGGCCAGGTGCAACAAATGCCTGCCCGGTGCCGTGTTATCAGGTGAAGAGAAAAGCCTGTGCGGCATGCGCGCCGGGCCAAAAGGGAGGGTATGAGGATGAAACGGATAAAATGGAAGCGCTGTGCTGCACTTTGCGCCCTGCTGGGGCTTTGCCTGGCGCTGGCGGCCTGCGGCGCCAGCCAGAGCACGGCGGCCAGCACCGGCACTGCTGCGGCGCAGGAAGACAGCGCACAGGCAAGCACGCTGGAAGCGGGCGGCACCACGGCGCTGCAGCTGCCACAGGATGGCCGCAAGCTTATTATGAACGCCGAGCTCACCGTGGAGGCGCTGGATTTTGACGCAACCCTGACGGCGCTGCGCGAAGCGGCAGAGCAAGCGGGCGGGTATGTGTCCTCTACTTACCTGGAGGGCGAGGCAGACAGCGGCTCGCGCTATGCCCATTACGAGTTCCGCATCCCGGCAGAGCAGTACAGCACCTTTCTGGCCGCGGCGGACGGCGCCGGCAACGTGACGCAGAAAAGCGAGAGCGTGCAGGATGTGACCGCGCAGTATGTGGATGTAGAGGCGCGTCTTGCCAGCCTGGAGGCACAGCGCGAAAGCCTGAATGCCATGCTGGCACAGGCACAGGACGTGGAAACCCTGCTTGCTGTGCAGCGCGAGCTGGCGGATGTGCAATATGAAATTGAGAGCTATACGGCGCAAAAACGCACTTATGACGATCAAATCGCCTATTCTACCGTGCAGGTGACTGTGCATGAGGTGCGCCGTGTGACGGAAAACCCGCAAAGCTTTGCCTCGCGCCTGGGCGCGGCGTTCCGCTCGGGCTGGTACGGCCTGGGCCAGGGCGTGCAGAGCCTGGCTGTGGGCCTTGCGGCTGTGCTGCCCACCCTGCTGGTGCTGGCTGTTGTGGGCGGCGCTGTGTGGGCGGCCGGGCGCACGCTGCTGCGCCGCAGGCACAAAAAGCCCCGCGCACCGGGCCCGGCGGCACAAAACAGGCCGGAGGGCACGCCGCCTGCCGCCCCGCCAGAGCCGAAGAAAACAGAACAGGGCACAGAGCCGCCGCACGGCGCATAACCCTGCGAAAAAACAACGCGCCGGGCGCACAGCATGTTTGTGCTGTGCGCCCGGCGCGCCAGTGTGCGGAAATTTTCTTTGCTTGCAAAGCCGAAGCAGCTTACACCTGTGCCAGCATGTCGCCGATGATGCCGCCGCCCAGCACCACGTCGCCGTCGTAAAACACAGCGGCCTGGCCGGGGGCCGGGGCGCGCACGGGTGAATCGAAACGCAGGGTAAGCAGCGGCCCGCCCGCCTGCACTACCGTACAGGGCACCGCTGCGGCACGGCTGCGCACCTTGCAGCAGAACCTCTGGCCGGCAGCAAACGGTGTGCCGCTGGCAGAAAAGGGCTGCGCCACGGTGATGCCTGCATATTCTTCGCCGCCCGCAGTGGCCAGCTGAATATCGCCGTTTGGCAGAATGCGCCGCACAAACACGGGCTGGCCATAGGCAATGCCAAGGCCTTTGCGCTGGCCCACCGTGTAGTGCGAAACGCCCCTGTGGGGGCCAAGGTCCTCCCCGGCGGGGCCAAAAAAATGCCCCGGGGTGTCGGCAAGGCCGCGCGCCGCAATAAATGCGGCATAGTCGCCGTCCGGAATAAAGCAGATCTCCTGGCTGTCCGGCGCTTCGGCGCTGGAAAGGCCATAGCTGGCGGCCATGGCGCGGATATCCTCTTTTTCAAATTCGCCCAGCGGCAGGCACAGGCGCGAGAGAATATCCTGCCCAAGGGCATACAGCATATAGCTTTGGTCGCGCGCGGCGCTTTGGGCCCTTGCAATATGGAACGCGCTGCCCTGCTGCACCACGCGGGCATAGTGCCCGCTGGCAAGGTAGGGGATGCCAAGGCGCGTGGCCGTGTCTGCCAGCGTGCGAAATTTGACAAGGGGGTTGCACGCTACGCAGGGGCTGGGCGTGCGCCCGGCGCAGTATGCCTGGCAAAAGGGCTGCACCACAGCGCGCTCAAACGCCTCGCGCGCGTCTGCCACGTGGAAGGGGATGGCAAGCTCTTTTGCGGCCTGCCGCGCCTTTTCCAGCGCAGCCTCATGTGCGCTCGAAAACAGAATGAAAAGCCCCTGCACGGAAAACCCCTGCTGGCGAAGAATGTGTGCCGTCACGGCGGAATCCACCCCGCCGGACAGCGCCAGCAGCACGCTGTCCTGCTTTTCAAAGGTGGAAAAGCCCGGTGCGGCGCTGAATTCACCGCTCATAAAAACAAAACACCTCTTTTTCAATGGATGCGCTGTTATTTGAATTTGGCGGCCTCGGCTACGGCCATGGCGTCACAGCGCTCGTTCTCCTTGTGGCCTGCGTGGCCCTTTACCCAGTGGTAGTGAAAGGTGTGCCCCTCGCACAAGGCCAGCAGCTGCGCCCACAGGTCGCTGTTCAGGGCGGGCTTTTTGTCTGCCTTTACCCACCCGCGCTTCTGCCAGCTTTTGGCCCAGCCCTTGGAAAGGCCGTCTATGACATATTTGGAATCACTGCACAGGGTGATGTCACACGGTTCTTTCAAGGCCTCCAGCGCGCGGATAAGGGCTGTCAGCTCCATGCGGTTGTTTGTGGTGCTTGCCTCCCCGCCCGAAAGCTCTTTTCGTGTGCCCTTATATTCCAAAATGGCGCCCCAGCCGCCCGGGCCGGGGTTGCCGGAACAGGCGCCGTCAGTGTAAATATTGATTTGTTTCATGCATATGCTCCTTATCATGGCAGGGCAGCGCGCCGTGGCGCCGCTGCATTCTTCCCCATTATAAAGGAACGCGGCCGCGCTGTAAAGCGGCCCGCGGCCCGCAAGGGCGCCCGGGCATGCCGAAAGCTGCGGGCAGCGCCTGCGGCCTGTCAACAAGCGGGAAAGCGGCCTGTCTAACCCATTCTTTTTTAGCCAATACTGCCAAAACAAGGGTGGAAAACTTGACAGCATAGCCAAAACAGCGTATGCTTGTGCCAAGTAGTTTGTTCGGAATAACCCTGTGCCGGGCCTTGCGGAGAAATGCCGCTGGTTTCTTTGCACGCAGGCCGGCGGGGCGTTTGTTTTTATCCCCCATTGCAAGGGGCGGAACGGCTTCGGGCGTTCGGCCAAAGCGCCGTTTCCTGCAGGGGGAAAGAAATTTTTCAAGGACAAGATACAAAGCAGTACATCAATTTGCAGCACCCCGGCCGCATGGCGGGCCCAGCCGAAGCTACGGCGCAGGGAAGCCATGCGGGGCCAGAGCGTGTTTTCTTTTGCAAACACGTTTTCCGGGCGCCGCCGTTTTGTGCCCGCGGGGCAAAGGCGGGCGGCGCGTATGGCGCGCAGGGTGCGGAACATGGAGGAAAAATATGAATGAAAAACTGAAAAATGCCCCTGCAGGCAAGGCCCCGGCCCCTGTGCGCAAGCCGCCCCAGCGCCGCGCGCGCCCAAACCAGCAGGGCCAGCCTGCCGCCGCTTCGCGCCGCACAGAGGGGGCGAAAACGGCAAAGCGGGCAAGCCAGGTGGCAGATGCAGCCGTGGCCGCGGCGGTGCAGTCTGCCGCGGGCAGGCGCATGCCGCGCGGCTATGCCCAGCGGCGCAGGCCCGCGCCCGGCGGGGAAAGCGCTGTGCCGGTGAAGATTATCCCCCTGGGCGGCCTGGGGGAAGTGGGCAAAAACACCACGTTGTATGAGTGCCAGGGCGACATGATTCTGGTGGACTGCGGCATCGTCTTTCCAGACAGCGACATGTATGGCATCGACCTTGTAATACCGGATTTCAGCTATGTGGTGGAAAACAAAGAGCACATCAAGGGCGTGCTGATTACGCATGGCCACGAGGACCACATCGGCGCGCTGCCGTACCTTTTGAAAAAGGTAGACCTGCCCATCTACGCCACACGGCTCACCATTGGCCTGATTAAGAACAAGCTGGAAGAGCACGGGCTTTTGCGCTCTACAAAGCTGATTGAGATAACCCCGAAGCGGAAAATTCGCCTGGGCTGCTTTACGGTAGAGCCCATCCATGTGAACCACTCCATTCCGGACGCCGTGGGCTTTGCCATCGAGTGCCCGGCGGGCGTCATTTTGCAGACGGGCGACTTCAAGGTGGATTATACGCCCATCTCCGGCGGCCCCACAGACCTTGTCACCATTGGGGAGTATGGCAAGAAGGGCGTGCTGGCGCTGTTGTCCGATTCCACCAACTCCGAGCGGCCGGGCTTCACCAGCACCGAGCTGAAAGTGGGGCAAAGCTTTGCCACGCTGTTCCAGCGGGCGCAGAAAAAGCGCATCATCATTGCCACGTTCGCCTCGAACGTCTACCGCATCCAGCAAATTATCGACCTGGCCGTGGCGGCCGGGCGCAAGGTGGCCGTCAGCGGCCGCAGCATGGTGAACAACACCCAGATGGCGCTGGAGCTGGGCTACCTGCACGCGCCGGAGGGTGTGCTGATTGACATTGAAGAAATCAACCAGTACCCGCCGGAAAAAATTGTGCTGGTGACAACGGGCAGCCAGGGCGAGCCGCTGAGCGCGCTTTCGCGCATGTCTTCTGCCAGCCACCGCAATGTGCGCGTGGGCGAGGGTGATTTCATCATCATCTCTGCCAACCCCATCCCGGGCAACGAGAAGATGGTAACCAAGGTGATTAACGGCCTTCTGCGCCTGGGCGCGGAAGTGATTTATGAATCCATGTACGATGTGCACGTTTCGGGCCACGCCTGCCAGGAAGAGCAGAAGCTGATGCTTACGCTGGCAAAGCCCCAGTTCTTCATTCCGGTGCACGGTGAATACAAGCACCTGAAAAAGCACGCCCAGACGGCCATTGCCGTGGGTGTGCCCGAGCAAAACGTGTATATTGGCGAAAACGGCAGCTGCATCATTTTGTCGAAAGACGGCATCCGCGAGGGCGAGCCGGTGCAGGCCGGCGCCGTTCTGGTGGACGGCCTCGGCGTGGGCGACGTGGGCAATGTGGTGATGCGCGACCGCCGGCACCTCTCGGAGGACGGCCTTGTGATTGTGGTGGCCGCGGTAGAGCCCATTTCCGGGCGCGTGGTTTCCGGGCCGGAGCTTGTGACGCGCGGTTTTGTGTATGTGCGCGAATCGGAAGAACTGATAGACGGCGCACGCGATACGGTGCGCGCGGCGCTGGAGAAGATTACCCCGGGCGATATGCGGGATTTTTCCAGCGTAAAAACACGCATCCGTGAGACGGTGTCCTCTTATTTATACCGGCGCACCAAGCGCAGCCCCATGATTCTGCCCATCATTCTGGAAGTGTGACGGCCCGCCGCCAGTGTGCGGCGCCGGGGAGGGAAGCACATTGAAGAAACGCATCTGGACCGTAGACCTTACCATTCTGACGCTGGGCGTGGCGTGCGCCGTGCTGGCGGGCATGCTGGCGGCTGTAAAGCCCATGCTGCTGCTGGTAGTGGTGCCTGTGCTGGCGGTGATGGGGCTTTTGCTGTTCTGGAATGTGAATGCCCTGCGCAAGCGCATGGCAAAGCTTTTGCACGGCAGCGGCGAAAAGGCGCAATCTACCTTTGCCAGCCTGGCACTGCCGGTGGTGGTGGTGTCGGGCGGCAGCATTGTGTGGTATAACGATGCCTTTTCGCAGGACGTGCTGGGCGGAGGCGATGCATGCCTTGTGCCTGCGGGCCGGGTGATGCCCGGGCTGGACGAAAAAAAGGCCGCCGCAAAAGAGGGCCAGCCCCTGCGCTTTGGCGGGCGCCGGTGGACGGTGTATGGCAGCCGTGCCTCGGCGGATGAGGCGCTGTTTGTGGCGTATCTTGTGGACGACACGGTGCTGAAAAACCGTGCGGACGAATACCTGGCTGCGCGCCCGGCGGTGCTGCTCATCGCCGTGGATACATACGACGAGGTGCTTAAAGAGATGAAGGACTCCGACCGCGCGCGCATTGCGGGCGAGGTGGACTATGCGCTGGAGCAGTTTGTGGGCCAGGCCACGGGCTTTTTGCGCCGCACGTCCGCCTCGCGCTATGTGGCCGTGGTGGAAGAGCGCTACCTCAGCCAGATGATTGCCGCGCGCTTTTCCATTCTGGATACGGTGCGCGCCATTGGGGAAGAGCAGGGCACGGTGACGCTTTCCATCGGTGTGGGCCGCGGCGGCGAAACGCTGCGCGAGGGCATGGATATGGCCGCGCAGGCGCTGGATATGGCTTTGGGCCGCGGCGGCGACCAGGCTGCCGTCAAAACCGAAGACGGCTTTGCTTTTTACGGCGGCGTCTCGCGCAGCGTGGAAAAGCGCTCGAAGGTGAAAAGCCGCATCATTGCCAGCGCGCTGAAAGACCTGATTGCACAGTGTGAAGACGTGTTCATCATGGGCCATAAGCGCTCAGACCTGGATTGTGTCGGCGCGGCCGCGGGCATGCTTCGCTTTTGCAAAATGTGCAAAAAGCCCGCCAGCATTGTGGTGAACCGCCGCCAAAGCTTTGCGGCAAACCTGATTCGGGAATTTGAAAAAGCGGGTTTTGGGGACGATTTTATCAGCCCGGAACAGGCAGAAAATTCCATTACAAAAGATACGCTGCTGATTATTGTGGACGTGCATATGCCGCAGATGCTGGAATCGACCCAGCTGTACGAGATGGCGGCAAATGTGGTGGTGATAGACCACCACCGCAAAGGCGTGGGCTATATTGACAACAGCGTCATCTTCTACCACGAGCCGTACGCGTCCAGCGCGTCCGAGCTGGTGACAGAGCTTGTGCAGTATGCAGGCGGGGAAAAAGAGGATAAAATGACGCCGCTGGAGGCGCAGGCGCTTTTGGCGGGCATTATGCTGGACACGCGCAATTTTGCGCTGCACACGGGTGTGCGCACCTTTGAGGCGGCGGCCTACCTGCGGCGCATGGGCGCACAGACGCAGGAAGTGAAAAAGCTGTTTTGCGACACGCTGGAAAGCTATACCCACAAGGCAAAACTGGTGGCGGCCGCACAGGTTTACGAGAGGTGTGCCATCTCGGTTTCAGATGATGTGCCTGCCGACATGATGGTGGTGGTGCCGCAGGCGGCCAACGATCTTTTGAGCATCAGCGGCGTGGACGCCAGCTTTGTTGCGGTGGATACCGGCAACGGCATCAATGTTTCGGCCCGAAGCATGGGCGATGTGAACGTGCAGGTTATTATGGAGCAGCTTGGCGGCGGCGGGCACCTCACCATGGCGGGGGCCCAGCTGCGGGACGCCTCGCTGAAAGAGACAAAGCAGCGGCTGATGGATATTATCCACGAATACCGCGAGAACCAGCGCGCCGAGGCCCGCGGCCCAAAAAACAGGGCATAAAAAAGCCTGCCCGGCGCGCCCGGGCAGGCGCAAAGGCGCGCTTGGCCGGTTGCCCGGCGGCGCGCTTTGTGCTATGATGAGTAGGCGGGGCCGCACACGCGGCCGCGCACCGCAGAGGGGAGAGTGTGTTTATCATGAAAATTGTGCTGAAACAGGACGTGAAGTCCATTGGCAAAAAAGACGGCGTGTATGAAGTGTCGGACGGCTACGCCCGCAACTTTCTGTTCCCGCGCGGGCTGGCGGTGCAGGCAAGCGCCAGCGCCGTGAACGAAGTGAAAACAAAGGCCGCTGCAAAACAGCACCATGCCGCAGAAGAGCTGGCTGCCGCGCAGGCGCTGGCCAAAAAGATAGAGGGAAAAACCGTAGCCCTGAAAGCCAAGGCAGGCCAGGGCGGCCGCCTGTTCGGCTCTGTTACGGCCAAGGACATCGCCGAGGGGCTTTCAAAGCTTGTGGGCGAGCCGGTGGATAAGCGCAAAGTGGTGCTGGACACCGATATCAAAAGCTTTGGCACCTATGAGGTGGAACTGCGCGTGTACCCGCAGGTGGTGGCGAAGCTGAAGGTGAAAGTGGAAGAATGACACGCGCGGCGCGGCGAAAGGGGGCTGGGGCATGGCCGCAGGCATGAATCTTTCCTTGGAGGCGCTGGGGGTGAACCTGCCCTACAGCATGGAGGCCGAGCAGGCCGTGCTGGGCGCTGCCATTCTGGATGTGGAGAACATTCCCAAAATGGTGGAGGCCCTGCGCCCCGAGATGTTTTACGCGCGCCAGAACGGCGAGATATTTTCTGAAATTGTGCGCCTGTTCACCGCAGGCGCGCCGGTAGATTTTGTGACGCTTTTGGCCGCTGTGCAGGACGCCGGCACCTTCGCCACCGAGGAAGAGGCGAAAGTGTACCTGACGCAGCTGGCAGAAACGGTGCCCTCGCTTTCGCACATTGGCACCTATGTGAACATCATTGCCGAGAAATACCGCGTGCGCCAGCTGATTGGCGCGGCCAAAACCATTCTGGAGCAGACGGCAGAGGAGACAGACCCCGAGCTGCTGCTGGAAAGTGCCGAGCAGAAAATTTATCAAATTCGCGCGGGGCGCGACTCCTCGGCGCTTTCGCCCATCTCCAGCGTCATCATCGACACGTTTGCCCATTTGCAGGAGATATCGGGCCCCAACCGGGAAAAATATCTGGGCATCCCCACCGGGTTCCGCTATTTGGACACCATGCTCACGGGCCTTGGCCGGTCGGACCTTATCATTCTGGCCGCCCGCCCCGGCATGGGCAAGACGTCGTTCGCCCTGAACATTGCCACCAATGTGGCCAAAAAGCAGAATGTGCCGGTGGCCATTTTCAGCCTGGAAATGACGAAAGACCAGCTGGTGAACCGCGTGCTGTCCAGCGAGGCGGCCATTGACAGCCAGGCCTTCCGCACGGGGCAGCTTTCCAGCGAAAACTGGCAGGACCTTGCCCGTGTGGCAGAGGTGCTGGCGCATACCAACATGTTTTTGGACGACACGTCCAACATCACCATCCCGGAGATGAAGGCAAAGATCCGCCGCATCAACCAGGACCCTGCCCGCGAGGACATTGGCCTTGTCATCATCGACTATCTGCAGCTGATGAGCACGGGCAAGCGCACAGAAAACCGTGTGCAGGAGATCAGCGAAATCACGCGAAACCTGAAGATTATGGCGAAAGAACTGAACGTGCCCATCATCGCGCTCAGCCAGCTTTCGCGTTCGGCGGAAAAAAACCGCACCGACCACCGCCCTGTTCTGAGCGACCTGCGAGATTCCGGCTCAATTGAACAGGACGCGGACGTGGTGCTGTTTTTGTACCGCGAGGCATATTATGACAACGGCGAAGAGGCAGACACCAGTGTTGCCGAGTGCATCGTGGCCAAAAACCGCCACGGCGAGGTGGGCAAGGTGGACCTTGCCTGGGACGGCGCGCACACCCGCTTCACAAACGTAGATTATTCCCATATGCAGTGAAACGGCGCGCGGCAGGGCGCCGGGGTTGCTTTGCATGCGGCGCTCTTTTCTGTATGAAAGAGTGCCGCGCTTTCTTTTTTGCGTGCAACGGGCGCCAGGGGCATAAAAGAAGCGAAAAAGACGTGAAAAAAGCGAATTGCCCCCTTAATTTTTCGTATCAAATATGATAAAATAAAAAATATCTATTCTGCTTTCGCCGGTGCATGGTTTGCCGGGCGGGCAGCACACAGCCGGCGCGCCGGATGCGCCGCGCACAGGAGGTTCGTGCAATGAGTGAAAATATGCAGCAGGATGTGCTGCGCGTTCTGCTTAGCGAAGAGGAGATTCGCGCAAAATGCCAGGAGATGGGCGCGCGCATCAGCCAGGATTATAAGGGCAAAAACCTGATGCTGGTGACAGTGCTGAAGGGTGCCGTGGTGTTTCTGGCAGACCTGATGCGCGCCATCGATGTGCCTGCAGAAATTGATTTTATGGTGGTTTCCAGCTATGGTTCGGGTGTGAAATCTTCCGGTGTGGTGAAGATTGTGAAAGACCTGGACGTGCCTCTGGCGGGCAAAGACCTTTTGATTGTGGAAGATATCCTCGATTCGGGCCTTACCCTCAGCTATATCAAAGAGCTGCTTGCCAGCCGCGGCCCGGCCTCCATTCGCATTGCCACCCTGCTGGATAAACCCAGCCGCCGCAAGGTGGACCTTGTGGCCGACTATATCGGGTTTTCCGTGCCGGATGAATTCGTAATCGGCTACGGGCTGGATTATGACGAAAAATACCGCAACCTGCCGTATATCGGCATTTTGAAGCCGGAAGTGTATTCCGTCTGATTTGTACAGCGCGGCCGCATGCGCCGCGCAGGGAGGCTTACCTTTGAACAAAAAACCAAGAAGCATCAACGGCCTTGTGCTGTTGGCCGTCCTGGGCCTTGTGCTGGTGTGGCTCATTATGACGGGCACGGGTGAACAGACGTCGTCTGTCCGCTATTCTCAAATCATCTCGTGGTTCGAGCAGGGCGAGGTGACAGACTTTACGCTGGATTTGAAAAACGGCGAAATGAGCCTGACCCTTAGCGAGGCCGCCACACAAGAGCTTTATGACGCACAGGCAGCCGCGCAGCAGCAGGCTGCGTCGCAGCCCACGGGCTCGCTGGCCTCGCTGTTTGGCGGCGCAGCCAGCCAGCAGGTGCAGCAGCCCAAGCAGCAAAGCCTGATTTATGTGGTGCCTGCCACCTCAATTTTCCTGCAGTCCCTGCCGGATTATGTGGCAGCGCACGACGCCAAATACCCCGATTCCCCCATGACGTATGATGTGCTGCCTGCGGGGCAGACGTCCATTTGGGTGTCCATGCTGCCCATGCTTATCATCACCCTGGTGGTGATGGGGGCTTTCTATTACTTTGTATACGCCCAGAGTGGCGGCGGAAAGGCCATGAACGTGGGGCGCGCCAAGGTGAAAGACCAGGCCGACCAGGGCCGCAAAGCCACGTTCGCCGATGTGGCCGGGGCCGACGAGGAAAAGGAAGAGCTGGCCGAAATTGTGGAGTTTTTGAAAAACCAGCAGCGCTTTAACACGCTGGGGGCGCGCATTCCGCACGGCGTGCTGCTGGTGGGCCCGCCGGGCACGGGCAAAACGCTGCTGGCGCGCGCGTGCGCGGGCGAGGCGGGCGTGCCGTTCTATTCCATTTCCGGCTCTGACTTTGTGGAGATGTATGTGGGCGTGGGCGCTTCGCGCGTGCGCGATTTGTTCGAAAAGGCGAAAAAGACGGCGCCGTGCATTGTGTTTATTGACGAGATTGACGCCGTGGGCCGCCAGCGCGGCACAGGCCTTGGCGGCGGCCACGACGAGCGCGAGCAGACGCTGAACCAGCTGCTGGTGGAGATGGATGGCTTTGCCGCCAACGAGGGCGTCATTGTCATTGCCGCCACCAACCGCGCCGATATTCTGGATAAAGCCCTGCTGCGCCCCGGCCGGTTTGACCGCCAGGTGTATGTGGGCCTGCCGGATATTAAGGGCCGCGAAGAAATTTTGCGCGTTCACACGCGCAACAAGCCTCTTGCGCCGGACGTAGTGCTGAAGACCATTGCAAAATCTACCGCCGGCTTCACGGGCGCCGATTTGGAAAACCTGGTGAACGAAGCGGCCCTGCTGGCTGCAAAGCGCGGGCGTAAGGCCATTACCGAGCAGGACATCGAAGAGGCCAGCATCAAGGTGATAGCCGGGCCCGAAAAGCGCAGCCGTGTGGTGACAGAGAAAGATAAGCGCATTACGGCTTACCATGAGGCGGGCCATGCCATTGTGTCGTACTTCTGCAAAACGGCAGACCCCGTGCACGAGATCTCTATCATCCCGCGCGGCATGGCGGCCGGTTATACGCTGAACCTGCCCGAGGACGACCGCAGCCACCTTACCAAGGCCAAAATGGCAGAGCAGATTGTCATGCTGCTGGGCGGACGCGTGGCAGAAAAGCTGGTGCTGGACGATATCTCTACCGGCGCCTCCAACGATTTGGAGCGCGCCACAGACACAGCGCGCAGCATGGTGACGCGCTATGGCTTCTCGGAGCGCCTGGGCCCTGTGGTGTATGGGTCAGACCCGCACGAAACTTTCCTTGGGCGCGATTTCAGCTCGGGCCGCGGGTATTCCGAGCAGGTGGCGGCTGAAATCGACAGCGAGATTCGTGATATGCTGGATGAAGCCTATGAGACGGCGCGCAGCATTCTTTCCGAGCATATGCAGCAGCTGCACACGGTGGCCGGTGCCCTGATGGAACGGGAAAAGCTGACGGGCGCCGAGTTCCAGACGCTGATGCAGGGCGGCACTCTGCCGCCGGCGGATGCATCCCCTGCCAGGGAAAAACCTGCGCCCGCGGGCGAGCCGAAGGCGCAGCCTGTGCCCAATGTGCCCGCGCCCGCCCGGGAAGAGGCCGGGGCGCCCGCCGCACAGGCCGAGGCCGCGGGGCATGCGCCGGACACCGGCGCAGCCCGGCAGCCTGAAGCCGGGGAAAGTGCACAGCCCGGCACCCCGCAATAAACGGCACTGGCCTGGCAGCGGGCCATGTAATATGAAAAAAGCCCCAATGGCGGAAAGCCATTGGGGCTTTTTCCATGCGGGGCCGCAATATGCAAGCAGGGCAAAGCCGTTTATACGGGAAGGGTGGGCGCAGTATAAATGCGCATGGCAATGCCTTCATCATCCGTGACAGGGCACAAAAACTTCCATCCGCAGCGCTCATAAAACTGTGTGTGGTCTGTGATGAGGTACAGCCGTGCAATGCCAAGCGCGTACATATCCCGCCGGGCAAAGGCCAGCATCTGTGCGGCAAGGCCGCAGCCGCGCAAAGCGGGCTCTACATATAGGGCACACAGGTTTGGGGCCAGGTCGGCCCTGGGGTGAAAATCGTTCCGTATGACACCCGCTCCGGCTACAATGCGGCGTTCTTCGTTGGTGGCGAAATACCACTGGGGAATGCGCGCCCCGGCAAGGCACGCGTGCATGCTTTGCGCATATTCTGCCTGCGGAATGCCCCATTGCCTGCTGAACCAGCGCGAGGCCTGCTCCAGGTACTGCGGTGCCTCGCGCAGACGGTGAAATTTCACATTTTCAAGCATGGTTTCCAATCTTCCTTCCCGCGCCGCGCCGTTTGCAAAGGGCGCCACAGCGCAATGTTCTTGTTCATCATAACATGGGCGCCCGTCTTTCACAAGCGCTGTGCGGGCAGGCGGGCCAGATCGCCGGGCGGCAGCCCGCAAAGAGAAACGTGCCCGTTCGCAGCCGGAACAAAACCGGCCTGCGAACGGGCACGTTGTATCGAGAACGGATAACCTCAGACGTTTTTGCCGCCCTTGAGGGCCTTCATGCGAAGGTCATGGCTCAAAATGCGCTTGCGGATGCGGATGCTTTGCGGCGTCACTTCCAGAAGCTCGTCCGGCTTCAAAAACTCAAGGCTCTCTTCCAGGCTGAATTTGGAAACCGGCACAAGGCGCAGCGCATCGTCGCTGCCAGAGGCGCGGGTGTTGGTGAGGTGCTTTGTTTTGCACACGTTTACGGTGATGTCTTCGCCCGCCGGGCTGTAGCCCACCACCATGCCTTCATACACCTTGTCGCCCGGGTTCACAATCAGCGTGCCGCGCTGCTGCGCATTGAACAGGCCGTACGTCACGGCCGTGCCCGTCTCGTGGCTTACAAGGCTTCCGGTGGAACGGCCGGGCAGCTCGCCGCGCCATTCGTCATAGCCGTCAAAAATGGTGTTCAAAATGCCCTCGCCGTGCGTGTCGGTTAAAAATTCGCTGCGGTAGCCGAACAGCCCGCGCGCCGGAATGCGAAATTCAATGCGCATGCGCGTGGTGCCAAGGGGGGCCATCTGCTCCAGCTCGCCCTTGCGCGCGCCCAGCTTTTGCATGACACTGCCCTGATATTCGGTGGGCACGTCAATCACCACATGCTCCATCGGTTCCATCAATTTGCCGTTTTCCTCATGCGTCAGCACTTTGGGCGGCGACACCTGAAGCTCATAGCCCTCGCGGCGCATCGTCTCAATTAAGATGGAAAGGTGCATCTCGCCGCGCCCCATCACGCGGAAGCTTTCGGTGGTGGCGGAATCCTCCACTTTCAGAGCAACGTCCTTCAAAAGCTCTTTGTGCAAACGGTCCCGAATCTGGCGCGAAGTGACAAATTTGCCCTCCTTGCCTGCAAAGGGGCTGTCGTTTACCGAGAAGGTCATCTCCACCGTGGGGTCGTTTATTTTGACGAACGGCAGGGGCTGCACAAGGGCCGGGTCGCACAAAGTGTTGCCAATAGAGATATCCGTCAGGCCGGAAAACGCCACAATGTCGCCCGCGCTGGCCTCTTCCACCGGGGTGCGCCCATTGGCTGCAAAGCTGTAAAGCGCCGTGATGCGCCCGCGCTTGGCCAGGTCTTTATCGTGCCAGTCGCACACAGTCACATCCTGGCCCACTTTCAGCGTGCCGTTTTCTACGCGGCCAATGCCAATGCGGCCCACAAATTCATTGTAATCAATGGAAGAGCACAGCATGGCCAGCGGTGCGCCGGGGTCGCCCTCCGGCGGGGCCACATAATCCAGAATGGTGCGGAACAGGGGCACCAGGTCTGTGCCCGGCACATCGGGCGAATAGCTGGCCGTCCCGGCACGGCCAGAGCAGAACACCATCGGGCTGTCCAGCTGTTCATCCGTGGCGCCAAGGTCCATCAAAAGAAGCAAAATCTCATCAATTACTTCTTTCACGCGCGCATCGGGCCGGTCAATTTTGTTCACGGCAATCACAAGCGAAAGGTTTTGCTGCAAAGCCTTCTGCAGCACAAAGCGCGTCTGAGGCATGCAGCCCTCGGCGGCGTCCACCAGCAGCAGCACGCCGTTCACCATTTTCAGCACGCGCTCTACCTCGCCGCCAAAATCGGCGTGGCCCGGCGTGTCCACAATGTTGATTTTCACGCCATCGTAATAAGTTGCGGCGTTTTTGGCAAGAATGGTGATGCCGCGCTCACGCTCGATATCGCCCGAATCCATCACGCGCTCGGCCACCTGCTGGTTTTCGCGGAACGCGCCAGATTGCTTCAGCATCTGGTCTACCAGCGTTGTCTTCCCATGGTCTACATGCGCGATAATGGCAATATTGCGCAGATTGTTCTGTTTCATATTCAGCTTCCTCTTTTTGTAAGATATACCAAATTTCACGACAATATATTGTATAATACGGGCATGCAGCTTGTCAAGAATAAACCCCCTGAAAACCGCATTCCCGCGGGCATTTGCCGGCTGCTGGCGCGGTGCGCTTGCCCGCTGGCTGTTTTGAAAAAACAGCTTGCATTTTTTGGGCGGGTTTGCTATAATAACAAAGCTACATTTCCCCGCGTTGCGGGTGTATATGCGCGGTTAGCTCAGCTGGTAGAGCATCTGCTTGACGTGCAGAGGGTCAGCGGTTCGAGTCCGTTACCGCGCACCAGGTTCCAGGGTGTGTCTGAAAGGCACACCCTTTTTTGTTGTGGAAAGTGCGGCATATAGCCAGCACAGCTTATATGCGATAGAAAGCGGGGCGTTTATTTTTTCACCAGCCGATGGTTGCCAATGAACCAAGTGGGCATTGGGCGCTTTGCGAAAAAGCACGGTGTATGGGCCCGCCAAATTTAAGGAAGGGAACAATGCAGAATGTTCATCAAAGTTCCAATGAAGATTTTTGATTACCGCTTATCTGGCAATGAAATGAAAGTTTACCTGTATTTGGCCAGGATAAAAAATGATTCCGAAATAGCCATGGCCAAACGTGAAACGATAAGAATGCGCTGCGGGCTTCGCAGCAACACTACAGTTGGCAGCATCTTACATGTGCTGGAGCAAAAGGGGCTTATCAGCAAATTTCATCGCTACGCCGCCAACGGGTATTACATTTCCTCGATGTATCTGCTTAAGCCTCTTGTGGGGAAATGGTTCGCTTTCTATGCGGATGATATGCTGCCCGCAGTGGGCGGAAGCGAATTCCTGGTATATTTGTATCTTTTTATGCTTCGGCGAGAAAACGGGAAAGCATGGCCGTCCCTGCGCAAAATGGAAAGGGCCACAGGGCTGGCCCGCGGCA
>UREN01000024.1 GCA_900546885.1 uncultured Oscillospiraceae bacterium | reverse complement strand
CTAATTATGAAGAATATTGTTTTAAACCATACATTTTATGGGTGCCAAACAAGTCTTTCTTCTGTATTGTAGGAATTCTTACATTTGTTTGCAAAACCAATAAGGAAGGTGCTTCTTTCTATTGCTTTTTTGACATTTTCCACAACAGAAATGCGTTTTCTCGTTGTTTTTCCTCATTTAATTTGTGCACAACACAGAATTTATTCCTATATATTGACAAAATTTATGTATGAACAGAAGCTACAGATATCAACCGTGTGCACCCTTTCACCAAACCCACCACGCTTTTATGAATGGAGGCCAAGGAAAACATGAAGATCAAACAAGCAGATGTATATGTTGTTGAGACCGGCTCATTTAGGCCTATATTGGTAGAACTTTCCACCGATGAAGGTATTTGTGGAATTGGCGAAGGCTCTGTTGGATTTGGAATTGGCTGCCACGCTGCTGCCACAATGATAAAAGATCTCGCAGAGAATTTTGTGGTAGGGCGTGATCCATCAGATATCAGCGATATATGGAATGATTTTTATTACAACACATTTTGGGGCAAGGGCGGCGGCCCTATATTTTACGCAGCCTGCAGCGCACTGGAAATCGCTTTATGGGATCTGAAAGGAAAAATGTTAGGCGTACCGGTATACGAGCTTCTGGGTGGCAAACAGCGCAGCCGCATTCACGTATACGCCAATGACTGGTCGGATGGCTCTTATTTTGAATTCCCGGAACAGTTTGCTCAACGTGCCTTAGAAGTTGTCTCAGATGGATATGATTCTCTCAAATTATACCCCATGAGCCCTTATGTTCCTGCAAATGCACATAACGCCAACTATCATCTCAAAAACAGAGAAGTGAGCATGGCCTATGAACGCCACACAATTGCCGTTGTAGATGCTGTACGCCGTGCTATTGGCGAAGAAGTTGATTTGATGATTGATGTCACCGCCGAAGGCACAACAGATGTGATGACGCGAATCGGCCAGGCTTTGGAAGCTTATCATCCCGTATGGTATGAAGAGCCTATCGATGCGTTTGATGTGGACGCTTATCGCGTTTTAAAAGATAAAGTGGATATTCCCATTGCCACTGGTGAGCGACTGTATACCCGCTATGGTTTTCGTCGTCTCATCGAACAGCGCGGCGTAGATATTGTACAACCCGATGTGGGCACCTGCGGTGGAATTTTAGAATCATGGCGCATTGCCTCTATGGCTGAAACCTTTAATATGCGTTATGCTCCGCACAACTGCGGCGGGCCTGTTTTAACAGCGGCGTCTGTGCAGCTTGCCGCCTGCACGTCAAACTTTATGGCACAGGAGGTGTTTCCCTATCGGCCGGATATCCATTATGATATCGTGACAGATGCCCTGGAGAGGCATATCAAAAACAGCTGGTTGGAGGTTCCCACGGTCCCCGGCATTGGCGTAGAGCTGAATCATAAAGTTTGCGATGAATTTCTCGTTGCCAGCGTGACAGAGAGTAATCGCTATTAAGTTCTTTTCAAGAAGCTGAAAAGCAGTAACAATCTGTTGCCAGGGATCATACTGCAAAATAGCATCCCTCACTTTCTGTATAAAGCCATTATAAAAATAAAACACAATGCCTCTGGAAGAATAACCCAAGTCCATAGAGGCATTGTGCTTTTTTATTGTTTTCTAATTTTTACAGGATCTGTTTTCTGGAATTTACTCCTTATACAGCTTCGTGGAAGGTGCGGCGCACCACTTCCTCCTGCTGGGCACGGCTGAGGCGATGAAAATTCACCGCATAGCCGGATACGCGGATGGTAAGCGAGGGATATTTTTCCGGGTGGTCCATGGCGTCCAGCAGCAACTCGCGGTTCAGCACATTCACATTCAAATGGTGCGCGCCCTGCTGGAAGTAACCGTCCAGAATGGACACAAGGTTCACCTCGCGGCTCTCTTCGTCCCAGCCCAGCGCTTTGGGGATGATGGAGAAGGTGTTGGACACACCGTCCTGGCATACGTCGCGGTAGGGCAGCTTGGCCACCGAGTTCAGCGACGCCAGTGCGCCGTGGCTGTCGCGCCCGTGCATGGGGTTTGCGCCGGGGGCAAACGCCTCGCCCGCCTTGCGGCCATCCGGCGTAGAGCCCGTCTTTTTGCCATACATCACGTTCGAGGTAATGGTAAGCACGGAAAGCGTATGCATGGCGTTGCGGTACAGCGGGTGCTTTTTCAGCTCGGAAGAGAACTTTTTCACCAGATATACGGCCTCGTCGTCTGCGCGGTCGTCATCGTTGCCATATTTCGGGAAATCGCCCTCAATGGCAAAATCCACTGCAATGCCCTGTTCGTTGCGCACCGGGCGCACCTTGGCCCAGCGGATGGCCGAAAGAGAATCTGCCGCCACCGAAAGCCCGGCCACGCCAAAGGCCATAATGCGCTCTACATTTGTGTCGTGCAGCGCCATCTGCCCGGCCTCGTAGGCATATTTGTCGTGCATGTAATGGATGATGTTCATGGTGTCGGCATACAGCCCGGCCGTATACTCCAGCACCTTCTCGTAGTTGGCGCGCACCTTGTCGTACTCCAGCACTTCATCCGTGATGGGTTCGATGCCCGGCACAATGACGCCGCCCTTGATTTCATCCACACCGCCGTTGATGGCGTACAGCAGAGCCTTTGCCAAATTGCAGCGCGCGCCGAAAAACTGCATCTGCTTGCCCACACGCATGGCAGAGACGCAGCAGGCAATGGCATAGTCATCGCCATAGATGGGGCGCATGATATCGTCGTTCTCGTACTGGATGGAATCTGTTGCAATCGACATTTTGGCGCAGTAGCGCTTGAATTTGTGGGGCAAATGCTCGCTCCACAGCACGGTGAGGTTCGGCTCCGGCGCAGTGCCCAGGTTTGTCAGCGTGTGCAGAATGCGGAACGACGTTTTGGTCACAAGCGGTTTGCCGTCCAGGCTGATGCCGCCAATCGACTCTGTCACCCATGTGGGGTCGCCGCCGAACAGCTCGTTGTAATCCGGCGTGCGCAGATGGCGCACCAGGCGCAGCTTGATGACGAACTGGTCAATTAACTCCTGTGCCTCGGCCTCTGTGATGGCGCCGCGCGCCAGGTCGCGCTCAATGTAGATATCCAGGAAGGTGGAGGTGCGGCCCAGCGAGGTGGCGGCGCCGTTGTTTTCCTTGATGCCCGCAAGGTAGGCCATGTACAAAAACTGCACCGCCTCTTTTGCGTCCCTGGCAGGGCGGGAAATGTCGATGCCATAGCGCGCGGCCATGGCCTTGATTTTGCCCAGCGCGCGAATTTGTTCAGACACCTCTTCGCGCAGGCGGATGCGCTCCTCTGTCATGGGGCCATCCAGCGCGTCCAGGTCGCGGTGCTTGGCCTCGGCCAGCGCGTCAATGCCGTACAGCGCCACGCGGCGGTAATCGCCAATGATGCGCCCGCGGCCATATGCGTCCGGCAGGCCCGTCAGCAGGCCCACATGGCGCGCTGCGCGCACGCGCGGCGGGTATGCGTCAAACACGCCCTCATTGTGCGTTTTGCGGTATTCCGAGAAGGTTTTCTCCATCTCTTCATCCAGCGCATACCCATATTGCTGCAGCGCAGCCTTGGCACAGCGCATGCCGCCGTAAGGGTTCACAATGCGCTTCAAGGGTGCGTCCGTCTGCAGGCCCACAATCACCTCGTTGTCCCTGTCGATATACCCGGGCTCGAAATGATCAATGCCGGAAAACCGCCTTGTCTCCACGTCCAGCACGCCCTTTTCCAGCTCTTGCTGCAAAAGCGCCTCGCATTTTTCCCACACGGCTTTCGTGCGCGCCGTGACGGGCGCAAGGAATTTTTCCCCACCCTCATACAGGGTAAAGTTTTTCTGAATAAAGCTGCGCACGTCAATGCCGCGCTGCCATTCGCCGGGCGCAAAGCCCTCCCACTGCGGGTACTGCATCATCCGTTTCGATCCCCTTTCCTGTCTTCTGCATACGCAGAGAAAAAAGCTGTTTCATACTGCCTGCAAAGCTGTGCGTCCATCGGCGGTGTGCCGCGCAACGCATACGGGATGCCCAGCGCGTCATATTTTTTTACGCCCAGCGTGTGGTAAGGCAGCAGCTGCACACGCTGCACGTTCGGCAGCGTCTCCACATAGGCGGCCAGGGCGCGCATGTGCGCCTCGCCGTCCGTTAAGCCGGGCACCACCACATGGCGCACCCACATGGGCGTGCCCGCCCGGCGCACGGCCTGCAAAAACGCTTCTGCCCGTTCCATGCCGCACCCCGTCACGCGCCGGTAGCCCTCTGGCGTCTCGTGCTTTACATCGAACAACACAAGGTCTGTCCAGCGCAAAATGGCGTCATAGCTGCCAAGCCCCACGCCCGCCGTGTCCAGGCAGGTGTGTATGCCCGCCTGCCGGCACAGCCGCAGGCACTCGCCCAGAAAGCCCGGCTGCAAAAGCGGTTCGCCGCCGGAAAATGTCACGCCGCCCGCGGCCCCGTAATAGGGCTTGTAGCGCAGCAGTTTTTCCACAAGCTGCTGCGGCTGGGTGGGAGCGCCGTCCGCGGCGGGCCAGGTGTCCGGGTTGTGGCAGTAACAGCACCGCAGCGCGCACCCCTGCAGGAACACCACCGTGCGCACACCGGGCCCGTCCACATTGCCCATCGATTCAATGGAATGAAGGTAACCTACCATATGCCCCCCGCTGTGTGCGGGCAAAACCCGCCGGAAAAAGAAAAAAGCCGCACCTCCAGGCAAAACTTGCCCAGACGGCCGGCAACCTAAGCGCCATACTCCACGTGGTATCTCTCCACCGTTTCCGTCAGTCATATGGCGCACGTTTATCTTACTACACGGCCCGTGCCCTGTCAACTGGAAATATCGCGCACCACAATAATTTGTGTTAAATACCAGTTTTTTATTTTATTTTATTTATCGTATATATTGTGCTTTTATCCGTGCCACACCAAAAAGCAGGGCACGCTTTTAAAAGCGCACCCTGCAGCAACGCGCCTTTCCGGCAGGCGTTTTATTACCGTTTTTCCCGCGCGGCAAACACGCGGAACACGCCCCTTGGCAACGCCAGCACCAAAACAATGCCCAGGGCGATGGCACCGGCTATTTTTAACGTTTCCACGCCCTTAAACAGGGCGCCCGCGTTATCGCCGGTGATAAAGGCGTACACCGTATAATAAATGCCCGCGCCCGGCACCAGCGGGAAAATGCCGCCGGTGAGAAACACGGTGACAGGGCAGCGGCGCACCACAGCCAACACACGGCTGAGCAGCGCCAGCGCCAGCGTGCCGTAAAGCGAGGCCGCCACCACCGAAACGCCGCCCTGCACGGCCAGCCAGTACACCACCCAGCCCACCATGCCGGTGAGGCCGCAGGGGGCCCATTCGCGCCGGGGCGCGTGGAACAGGATGGCAAACGCCAGCACCGCTATGAATGATACCCCGCACTGAACCAAAAGCTGTGCCATCACTGCGCAATCACCCCCGGAAGGGCCGCGCTGGCGCCCAGCACAAAGCCAACGCCCAGCGCAATGGCGGCGCCAATCAGCAGCGCCTCAATGCCGCGGATGGTGCCGGATAGATAATCGCACCCCGCAATGTCGCGCACGCCGTTCGTCAGCGCAATGCCCGGCACCAGCGGGATGATGCCGCCGATGATCACCTTGTCGATGCTGCACGCCGCGCCCAACTGGTTCATCAGCTGCACGGCCGCCACGCTTACGGCGGCCACCCATGCGGCGCTGAGCAAATTTTCAATAAAGCGGTTTGTGCCGCGGCGCGCAAGAAAAATGCGCAGCGGCTCCAGCGCAAAGCCGGCCAGCAGCGCCGCCAGCGCGTCCAGCGGCGTGCCGCCATACAGGTAGGCAAAGCCCGCGGCGCCCACGCCGCACGCCAGCACGCGCAGCCAGGACGGCCAGCCCGGCATCTTTTCAATGGCGCGCAGGCTGCGAAACGCCTCGTCCAGCGGCACTCCCCCGCGTTCGATGGCGCGCGAGAGCTCGTTTACGGCCACAATGCGCTTGAGGTGGATATTGGTGACGTTCACGCTGCGCACTTCACCCGAAAAGGTTTCCCCGTTGCCTTTCAGCGAGGCAAACAGGCCGTTTGTCAGCACATATACATGAAACTCCTGCGCGCCGTAACTTGCCGCAATGCGCTGCATGGTCTCTTGCACGCGAAAAATTTCGCCGCCGTTGGCCAGCAGCACACGGCCGGCCTCCAGCGTAAATTCCAGAATTTCCTGCTGCCGCTCCATGGCGCACACCACCTTTCTCCATGTGCCGCGCTTGCAGCGCCATCGCGGCCGCCCAAAGCGCCCCGCGCGCTGCAAGTGCATGCATGTAACCGGCCCCTCGGCCAGGCGCAGCCCCGGTGTACGGCCCGGCCCCACGCCAGGCCGCCGGGGGCCAGGCAAACACACGCGCCCGGCCGCTTTCTGCCAAATGCAGCCAGCGCCTGGGCGCGTGCCTCTTCTGCGTTTCCAGCCCTGCAAAACAGCGCCGGGCGCCTATTTCCGCACTGCGTCGCGCACCGCGCCGAACGAGGGCATGGCGGCGTACAAATGGCGCGCAATGGCCTCCATCAGGCGGTAATCCTCTTCTGAATCAATGTCGATGATGCCGGTGTCGAACATCTGGTAAATGCCGCACTTGCCATCCCACAAAAAGCCCGTCTCGTTTTCCAGCAGAAATGCGCGCTCAAACACATAGATGGATGCGTTCAAATCGTACACAGGCGGCGTCTGCTGGCGCGCGGTGAAGTGATGGTCGATGACGCGCTTGGCAAGCCCGTCCTCCAGCTTTGCCATGTTGAAATAGGGCGTGCGGCGGGCCGGGCACACGCTGAACACAAGGTCCAGCTCCGGCCGGCGCAGCTTTTCGGCATATGCGCCAGAGACATCCTGCTCCTGCCGCAGGGGGCTTGTGATGTCAAGGTCAATCAGGTGCGCATAGCGCTGGCCCGTACGGCGCTCCATCTCGCGCAGGCTGTGCTGGTACACCATCATCTTGGGCACCACATCGCCGCACAGCTCCTGCGGGCGGCGCAGCACAGACACCTCGGGGTATTTTTCCACCACGGTGTTAATCAGCAGCTCGCTGTCGGTGTTCAGGCAGATATCCACACTCAGCTGCGGGTTCTGCCGTTCAAACAGTTTGGCCGCAGCCAGGCTGTAATGGCTGAGCGGCAGGCCGTCAAAAATCTTCAGGTTTTTGTTTTTGAATCCCTTCGAGCCCGCGCGCCCGCAGATGGTGACCAATACATGTTCCATACCGTTACGCTTCCCCCAGTGCAATTTTCAAAACTTCCTGCGCCGTGTGCGGCGGGTTCAGGCTTTCGCCCGTGCCATACAGCGCATATTCCAGAAAATATTCCATTTCGCGCACATAGCGCTCGTTCACCGGCTCTTCGTACGCTTCCACGCGCCCGTCTGCCAATGTCAGCGTGCCCGCACCAAAATCTGCCGTAACGGTGCCGTCTTTGCAGAACAATTCTATGCTGCGGCGGTAGGTGCGGCCGAAGTAATCCAGGTGCACCTCTGCCAGCAGGGTGTCGTAGCGCGCAATATATACGGCCAGGTCGTCAGAGTCCAGCTCCAGCTCGCTGTAAGTTCCCTTCAGGCAATACACCTGCCGCGGCATGCCGAACAGCTCGGCCAGATAATCCCACTCGTGAATCAGGTCAATGGCCACGCCGCCGCCCATGGCCCTGTGTGCAGAATACACGGTGCGGTAATCCACACCGGGCCGCCAGTCCGGCAGGTAAGACGAGCAGATCACCCGCGCCGAATACGGCTTCAGCTGCGGCAAAAGGCGCTTCAGGGCCAGCATCACGCCGCACCAGCGCATGGGGGCTGCCACATAAGCTTTCTGGCCCGGGGCAAGGCAGGCATCCAGGTTTTTGCCCGGCGCGTCGAAAATGGGCTTTTCGATGAACAGGGCCCCGGCTTTGCCGCGCAGCGCGCACAGCGTGCCGTAGTGCAGGCTGGTGGGATTTGTAAGAAAGGCCGCGTCAAACTGCGCCCCCTGCGGCAGGGTGCAAAACTCGCCCGCCAGCAGAGCCTTTGTCTCGGCCGGAAGCGCGCGCGCAGAGCTTCGCAGCGCATACGCCTGCACGGGCACGCCCTTGCGCGCCGCCACCGCATGCAGGTTTTTCAAATGCCTTGTGCCAATAGAGCCAAGGCCGCAGAACAGCACCTTCATACACAGGGCCGCCTTTCCCGGTTTTTTATGCCTGTTCGATGCGCTCGATCAGGGCAATGGTCTGTTTATCCTTTTCGAAGGAATAGCGCGCGGTGCCCCTGCCCTCCAGCACGGCAAAAAACTCCTCCAGCTCGTCGGCATAGGCATTCTCGACAATGTTGTCGGAATAGCGCGCGTCGTGCTCTACGCTGGTGTAGGTGTCCACCGGCACCTTGCACTTGCGGGCGGCGTCATATTCCGCCAAAGATTGCGGGCTGCCCTCCCAGAACAGGTGCAGCCCCTCGCCAAACACCTCAAAATTGCGCACGGCTTTGGGGCTCACCACGTCCACCGCCAGCACGCCCTTGGTGCCGTTTTCGTGGCGCAGCACGGTGAAATAGGTGTCCGGGTAGTCTATCTCCAGGGCGCTGAGCTTATCCTTTTCCACATAGAGATGCTTCACCGGGCCAAATGTATCCAAAAGCCAGGGCAGGTCAATGCCGAATATCTCGCGCACACCGCCGGTGCGCTTATCGCCCACAAAAAAGTTTTTATAATTTTCCCACGGGTGCCAATCGGGAAGGTATTGCCCGATATGATAGATATAGTTCACAGGCCTGGAAAATTCCTGCACGCGGCGCTTGATATACTGCGTTTCGCCGCGGTACAGCATGGTGCTGGATAAAAACAGCGGCACGCCCTTTTCCTTTGCCGCCGCTATCAGCTCATCGTAGCCGTCATCCACCAGGTTCAGCTCGGTAAACACGGGCACGCCCGCCTGCAGAAGCCGGGCAATTATTTTGGCATGGGTGATGGGCGCTGTGCACACAAACGCCGCGCGCGGCGCCTGCGCAGCCAGGGCAGCCTCCAGGCTTTCATACATCGAAAGGCCAAGGCCCTCGCCCTCTTCGCGGCGCGCGGGGGAAAGGTCTACCCCGCACAAAGCCGCCCCGGGCCGCGCGCGCTTCAAAAGGCGCACGCGGCGTTTTCCCATGCTGCCAAGGCCTATCACAAGCAATGTTTCCATATCTGGCATTCTCCTTTTTTGCGCGCTCACAGGCAGGCTGTGCGCACCGTTTCGTACAGCCCGGCGCCATCCGCAATGCGGTACACCACGGCGTTTTCCGTTTTGGCCTGCACAAAGGCGCCCTGCTGCGTCAGGCACACCACCTGCGCCGCATCGCCTGTGCGCACTGTAACGTACAGCGTCTGCTGCCCCGACAGGTCCGGCAGGTTTTGGCGCAGCGTGGGGGTGCGGGCGGCGCTGCTCAGCGCCTGCAGAATGGCGCTGGCCCCCTCTTGCGTCACGGTAAGCCTGCGCGCCTCTGCGGGCACCTGGCCCATTTGGGCCGATGCCTGGGTGACGGCTGTGCCTGTCTCGTTTTCCATGGCGGCCTGCTCGCTTTGCGCCTTATTGGCCTCGGCGTTCACCTGCGCCTGTGTGGACGGCGCAAAGGTGAATGCGTCCTGTGCGCTGAGCACCGAAACCGACACGCCCGCACCGGCCCCGCCGGCCGGAAGCACAGGGCGCGGCAGATACAGCGCCGCGCCGGCGCCCACGCACAAGCCAAGGCACACGCCCAGCGCCACAAGGCCCTTTTTCTGCTTTTTTACAAGGCGCACCACCAGCAGCGCCGCCAGCAGCACGGCCATCGTCACCGTGCCCACCAGCGCAAGGCGCAGCGCCTTATACAGCCCGGGCTGCAAAAGCTGCAGAAGCTCTGGCTTCTGGCGGGCCCACAGCATGGAAAGGGCGGCTATTATCTCGTCCCAGCTCATGCCTTTTCCTCCTCACAGGGTGCGTCATAAAAAATTTTCGGCCGGCCAAAGGCAGGGCTTTGCGCCCACTGCTCCAGCGCCGCCACAATGCGCGCCGAGGTGGGGCCGCCGTCATATGGGCTTTTTGCCCCGGCCGCCTTTTGGCGGAACGCCGGGCTGAGCGCCGTTTCCACCGCCGTGCGGATGCTGGCCTCATCCGCCTCGCAGCACAGCACATTGGCGCAGATGATGCGCCCTTTCTGCCGCGCGCCAATGTTTACGGCCGGCACGCGGAAGGTGGGCGTCTCTACCACACCGGAAGAGGAATTTCCCACCACGGCCGCCGCATATTTCATGGCCGAAAGGTAGCGCAGCACACCAAGGCTTGTAAACGCGGCCCAGCGGCCCGGCTGCTTTGCGCAGGCCTCGTCAATCTGTGCATTGATGGCGCCGCCGCCTGCGTCCGCATTGGATTTTGTAAAAATGACATCCAGCCCGTCAAAGCTTGCCAGCGCGCGCAAAAGCGCCTCAAACTGTGCAGTGGGGCTGGCGCCGCCCGCCGTTTCGGGGTGATAGGTAACAAGGGCATAGGGCCGCGCCAGCGCAAGGCCCAGGCTTTGCGCAAGGGCGGGCTTTTCCAAAAGAGGAAGGCTGCGAATGTTCTCGTCGCCAAGGCCGCCCACGCAGTGCACCGTCTCGGGCGCCTCGCCCATGCGCACCACACGCGCGGCATACTCTTCGCATGCCGGGAAATGAAGCGAGGCCATTTTGGTGAGGCAGTGGCGGAAGTAATCATCCGCCGCGCCATAGGTGACGTCCCCGCCAGAGATATGCGCCAGCGGGATGCCCAGCAGCGCCGCCGCCTGCCCCACGGCAAAAATTTCATACCGGTCACCCAGCACCAGCACCATGTCCGGCCGGTGCGCGGTAAAATAATCAATAAACTGTTCCAGCGCATAGGCTGTTGTCTTGGCAGTGGCAAGCGCCGTGCCTGTGCCGAATTTCAGGATGGGGATGCGCGCCGCAATGGGCACGCCGTCGGCCTCTATCTCGCGCACCGTCATGCCAAACTCCTGCGCCAGATGCGCGCCCGTCACCACAAGGCGCACGGCCAGCGTGCGGCTTTGCGCCAGCTTTTTTACAACGCCGCGCAACAGGCCGTATTCGGCGCGCGTGCCCGTCACCACGCACACGGTCTTTTTTTCCACGGCACATGCCCCCTTTTGCCGGGCACCCGGCTTACAGTTCTATTTTCTCATCCTCGGCAAAATCCCGCTTTGCCGTTTTGCCCAGCACATCGTACCAGCGCATGGGGCTGATGCCGTCGCCCGGGCGCTTTACGGTGAGGTTTTCCGGCGTGAACGTTTCGCCCTTTTTGATGTCCCGCTTTGCAAGGATGCTTTTGCGGGCAATGGGCTTGTTTTTGGCCTCGCTTTCCGTCACATGCTTGCGGCCGTCGCCCAGCGCCAGCTCCGTTTTGCGCACGGCGGCCACCATGGCCGTCAGCTCTTCCGGTGAAAGGCTGGCCTTGTGGTCTGGCCCGGGCAGGGCTTTATCCAGCGTGAAATGCTTTTCAATCACCACGGCGCCCAGCGCCGCGGCCGCAATATCCGCCTCAATGCCAGCCGTGTGGTCGGAATAGCCCACCGGCAGGCCGAACTGCTCGCGCAGATCCTGCATGGCAAGCAGGTTTGCGTCCTCAATGGGCGTGGGGTATTCGGTGTTGCAGTGCAAAAGCGTGATGGGCCCGGCGCCGCCGTCCTCCAGGATAGTAAGCGCGTCCTCAATTTCGCTGATCATGCTCATGCCGGTGGAGAGGATCACCGGTTTTTTGGTGGCCGCTATCTTCTCCAAATACGGCAGGTTGGTAATTTCGCCGCTGGGCACCTTCCACATGGGCGTGCCCAGCTGCTGCAGAAAATCGATGCTGTCCAAATCGAACGGGGTGGACAGATATGCAATGCCGATGGAATCGCAGTATTCTTTCAGCTGCGCGTGCTCGTCAAACGTGAGGTGGATGCGTTTGCACATCTCCAGCTGGCTTTCTGCTTCACCCGTCTCGGCCTTCTGATATTCCGCCTTTTCGGCAAAGCGGCTGATAACCAGCTCTGGCTTTGCCGTTTGAAATTTGACAATGTCGGCCCCGGCGGCCTTTGCCACGCCGGCCAGTTGTTTTGCCATGGCAAGGCTGCCGTTGTGGTTCACGCCAGCCTCGGCAATAATCAGGATGCTCATGGCTTTGCCCCTTTCTTTATGCGTTTTCCATGCGGCGGCGCATGGCGTCCAGCTCTTCCATCTGGCCCATGTCCATCCAGCAGTGCTCGCTGACGGGGTACACACCCACGCGCAGGCCCGCCGCACGCACTTTATCCAGAATATCGGTGAACAGCGCCGGCTTGCCCGGCTCTACCATATCAATCACCTGAGGCTCCACCACATACACGCCTGTGTTGGTGAGGAAGTTCATCTCCGGCTTTTCGCGTATCTCGCGCACCTCTTCGTTTTCGCCCAGCTCCACCACGCCGTAGGGGATGGTGAAGTGCTTCACAGCACACACCATGGTGACGGCGTTGCCGTGCGCCTTGTGATATTGGTAGAGGTCCCCAAAATCGGCGTCAATGAGGATATCGCAGTTTGTGAAGAAAAACGTCTGCGTCACGCGGCCCTTCAAAAGGCTCAGGCCGCCGCCCGTGCCAAGCGGCTCGTCCTCTTCGGCATATTCCACGGTGTAATCTTTTTCCAAATCGTTGAAATACGATTTGATCATGTTCTTTTTATAGTTCACCACCAGAATGACGCGCTGGCAGCCAATGTCTGTGAAGCGGTGAATGATATGTTCGGCAATGGGCAGCTCGCCCACGGGAATCAGCGGCTTTGGCAGAATTTTGGTGTAAGGGTACAGCCTTGTGCCAAGGCCCCCCGCCATCATCACCACAGGCAGGTTGGCGCGCTTGCGGGTGTCAATATCAAGGCCCGCGGCAAACGCCACATCCTCAATGCGGCCCTGTTTATCCAGCAGGGGCACAGCGCCAATGGCCTTTTCCAGCATCAGGCGCTTTGCCTCGCGCCGCCGCTCTATGGGCAGGCTTTTGGGCGAATAGTTTGCCATATCGCGCACAGGGCCTGTCAAAGCGCCGCCGCGCAAAATATACCGGCGCACGTCCGCATCTGTCACCACGCCCTGCAGCACGCCGTCCGGCGCCACAAACAGAATGGCCCGGCCGGTGTCGTTCAGCTGGTGCATGGCGTCCAGCACGGTTTTGTTTTCGTCAATAATCAAATCGTCAATGCGCATCGCGCTCGCCACCTTTCCGCCCGCGTTTGCCCCTTACAGCGCCAGCAGTGTGTCCACCACGCGCTGGGCGTCTTCTTGTGTCAGGCTGGTAGAACACGGCAGGTTCACAATGCGCGCCAGGTAATGGCGTGCCAGCGCTTCGCCGTAGTGTTCGTTTTTCGGGTAATCGGCCTGGTCTTGAATGAGGCCCCAGATAGGCCGCGTTTGAATTTTCTCTGCGGCAAGCGCGCGGATGACATCGTCGCGGCGCAGCGGGCACTCGTCGGACACATACAGGCTGTAGAACCATTTGTTCGAGCGCACGCCCGCGCGGAACGGCATGATGCCATAGCCATGCTTGCCGTTCAGCCGTTCGAAATAGAAATGGTACATGGCATTTTTATGGGCAATAAAGCTTTCCAGCTGCTCCATCTGTGCCAGGCCCAGCGCGGCCTGCAGGTTCGTCAGGCGGTAGTTGTAGCCCACCTCGTCGTGCAGATAGTTCAGCTCGTCCGATTTGGCCTGCGTAGAGAGGTGGCGCGCATGTTCCAGCCAATCCGAATGGTTCGACACCACCATGCCGCCAGAGCCGGTGGTGATGATTTTGTTGCCGTTAAAGCTGTACACACCAATGTCGCCGATGGTGCCGGCCATTCTGCCCGCATACTCGCCCTCGGTATATTTCGTGCCCAGCGCCTCGGTGGCGTCCTCTATCACCGTAAGGCCGTATTTCTTTGCCACGCGCATCAGCTCGGGCATGGCGGCCATGTTGCCGAACACATGCACCACCACCATGGCCCTGATGTGCGCGCCCGTGCGCTTGTTGAAGCATTGGCCGTCGCGCAGCTCGGCATTTTGCGCCAGATATTCCTCCACCAAAGTGGGGCAGATGCACAGGCTGTCGCCGCAGCCGATAAAGATGGGCTCGGCCCCGGCATAGCGCACGGGGTTCACCGCCGCAATAAAAGTCAGCGTGGGCACCAGCACCTCGTCGCCACGGCCCACGCCCGCCATCATCATGGCAAGGTGCAGGCCGGACGTGCCGGAGTTGCAGGCCACCGCGCCGGGCATGCCCACATAGGATGCCACGGCCTGCTCGAACTTCGGCACAAGGCTGCCACCTGTGGACACCCACTCGCTCACCACTGCGTCGTTCACATAGGCCTTTTCGTTGCCGCAAAAATTCGGCACGCTCAGCGGAATAAATTTCTTCTCTGTCATGGTTTTGTGCATCTCTTTCCCTTATATCTTATCGCCCGGCCGGCCGCGGCCGGGGCTTTTTCATGCGCCCGGCCCCGCTTTGCGCAGGGCGGCCAGCCGCGCCCACAGCCCGCGTACGTTTTTTGCCACAGCCGCCATCAAAAGCGGCACCACCGCCTGCCCCAGCACCCAGACGGGTGTGGGCGCAAACCAGGAGAAAAAGCTGCGCGGCGCGTTGATGGTGATGCTGTTCACCTCAAAGGTGAGGTTTGTAAAAATGCCAGGGTCCAGCCGCAGGCCATAGATGCGGCCCTTCGGCAGGGTGAAGGAATAGGTTCCGTCCGCCTGGCGGTAGCCCCAGGCGCGGCGGGTGGCGTCATATTCCGTCTGCTGGGGCGAGGTTTTGTAAAAAATGCAGAATTCGCCCGGGTCTTTGCTGAAGGTGCAGTCCACCGTCACGGTGCGCACATAGGCGGGCGAAGGCTCCAGCACCATGCGCGGGTCCGGCGAAGTAGAGGTGAAAACACCGGGCTGTTCCTGCTGCATGTCGGTGAGGGCAAAGCCGTTCACATCCAGCTGCGCGGGCACCACATTGCCCACCGCGCGCTGAAAGGCATCCTCGGCAAAACTGGCAAGGCACACCAGCACGCTGGCGGCAAAAAACAGCGCATAGCACAGGGCAATCAGCCTTTTTTCACTGGCAAGGGCGCCATGCATCAGCCTTTTCAGCTTCGTCATACGATCTTGCCCCCTTCCGGCACAGGCACAAAGGTCATGCCGCTCTCATCCTTGACAATGCGGTACAGCTGCCAGTCGCCCTCCAGGCCGTCCGAGAACAGATGGCCGTATTGCTCTTTAAACGCGCCGTCCAGCTTGCGGATGAAAATGGCCGTGCAGCCCGTCTGGTCGATGTACTCGCACACGGTCTCCGGCGTCAGCGGGTGCGAGAGGAAATACTCCACCTGCTCGTCCGTAAAATTGGCCGGCAGGTCAATGCTGCGCGTAAGGGTGGTATCCATCCAGTTCCCGCCGCCAAAGCTGTAATCCACATGCACCTCGGGGTAGAAATCGAAGCTGTCCACAAACCAGCTGATGCCGTTGTCCGGCATGGCAATATAGAACACCCTGTCCTCTTCGGTAAGCAGGGCCTTGGCCTGCTCTACGCTTTCGGTGTTCTTCGTGCGCTCGGAAAGTGCGCCCGTCAAATCGTTCAGCACCGTCAGCTCTGCGGGCACAAAGGTGGCCACGCGCCAGGCGCACACCGCCGTCAGCGCCAGCAGCGCCCAGTGCATCAGCGCGCCGGGCTTTGCGCGCCGCAATGCGGCCGCAAAAATGGCAAGCGCCGCCAGCAGCCAGCCCGTGTAGTAGGGGTAGATATAGCGGTTGTAATCCGTCATTTCGGCAGCTTCCGAGAACACATACACATAGGTGAAGCCAATGAAGATATAATACGCGGCAAAGCCCAGCGTGCTCCACAGGGAAAACCAGGCAATGCCCCGGCGCCTGCGGCCCTTTTCCAGCAGAAAAGCCCCCAGCAGAATGGCCAGAATAAGCGCCACCACCACGGCGCCCGAGCCGTTGACAATGCGGCCCACGCCGCCCTGCTGGCTGCCCACATTGAACATGGTGAGCTTTGTGGAGTAAAACGCCTGCCACATCTCGCCCATCACGCGGGAAAAGCGCTCGGTGCGGTTGATGCCAAACAGCTCGCCCAGCCCGGTGGCCAGAAGCTGCACCGGGCTCATGTTTCGGTCGCCGCCCAAATTCGAACGGCTGACGCCCAGCGTCATGGCCATGTGCTGAGCCCAGCCAAAATAGGTGGCAAGCGGGGCCAGCATCAGGCAGGCCGAATACGTCCATTTCGCGGCCAGGCCGCCCACCCGTCCTGTAAGGCGCACGCTGTTTTTGGCCTGCACAAAAATAAGGTCAAAGCACAGAATGGCCGCCGCCACAAGGGCCAGGGCAAAGCCTGTGTCTTTGGTAATGCTTACAAAGGCCACGCCCATCACACACGTCCACAAAATGGCGGGCGTCTTTTCCTCCTGCGAAAAATACAGCGCCAGCGGCGCGCCGAACAAAAGGCCCATGGGCAAATCTGCATAGGCGCTGATGTACACCGTCACCATGTTAATCTCGCGGAAGTACATCGTCATCAAAAACGGCAGCAGGCACATTACGGCCGCCGTGGGCACGGCAATGTGCCAGTGCTTGCGCTCCAGCACAGAGAGCCCGGCCGCAAACACGGCAAACATCAGAATGTCGTATGCCGCAAACACCTTCCACTGCACAAACTGTGTGCCCAGAAACTGAAACGCCTCGTCCAGCATAATAAGGCCGGGCACATAGGTGGTTACGCGCATTTCGCCGGGGTTATAGGTGTAAAGCTGGCCGGTGCTTTTTACCACCTTGGGCGCCAGGCCCCAGAAGCTGAATTCGTCCCACTGGGTGAACACGGGCTGGCGCACCGCCAGCAGGGCAATCACAGCCACGCCCGCCACCACAAAAAACACGGTGGCCGGGGTGACAAGCGCCCGGAAATTCAGCTGCCTGCGGCGCAGCCAAAGCCAGCACAGCGCCGCGATGACCATGCCAAACCACAAAATGCCCGCAGGCATCAGCTGGTTGATGCAGGCCATGGCCGAATACCACAGCACCGTGCCGCACAGCACGGCAAAGGGCGCGGCGCCCGCAGGCACCTTCCACTTTTTTGCCGCAAACACGCTTAACACACACACGGCGAAGAACGTGGCAAGGCATTCCAGAAAAGCCGTCAAAGCGTTCATCCTCTCTGCGTTGGTTTCTTCGCCGCGCACAGCGCCGCGGAACGGGACGCTGCGCGCCTTACGGCACCAGGCACACAGGCCCCACGAAATAGTGCTGGAACAAAAGCACGGCGCTGATGGCCGCCACTGCCCCGCATTCGGAAAGCGCCAGCCCCTCGGCGCGGCGCCCGCCTGCGCGGGCAGGCGCCAGCACATGGCTTAACAGCGCGGCCACCAGCACAAACAGCATCAGAAATGCAGGCAGCAGATACCGCGCCTGCACGCCCGCCACATGGGGCAGGCCCACCGGCGTATAGGTGATATACTGCGCTGCCATCACGCCGAACACATAGAACACGGCCAGCCCCAAAAGCCCCACTGCGCTTTTGGGCGTCAGGCTGCTTTTTTCATGCACGGCCAGCGCCGCGCCAAGGCACAGCGCCAGCACGCTGAACAGCTGCACCACCGGGATGGAGAGGTCCATGGCGCCAAAGGTGCCAAGCTCGCCCAAAAACAAGCCGCGCTCGTACAGCGAGCCCACAAACACCATAAAGGTGCGCGGCAGGTTTGCCAGCACAAATTTCAGCTGTTCCACCTGGTTCACCGTGTCGCCCAAATATCTCTCTACCGGCGGGTAATCATAGCGCAGTGCCGTGCCATACCAATCTACCAGCTTGGTGACGGCCAGCACCGCCACAACCAGCAGCACAGCCGCCACCTGCCATTTTCGAAAGCGGGATTTCCACGCCTTTTTGGGCAAAATAAGCGGCAAAGCCAGCCACAAAAGGTTGATGTATGGCTTGATGGCGTTCATCAGAAGGAACGCCGCGGCAAACACCGCAATGTCCCTGTCTGTAATTTCGTCTTTGCAGTAATAGCTGGCTGCCAGGTAATAACAGCCCAGCACCACTGCGTCATAATTGGCGCTGGCTGCAATAAACAGGCTCAGCGGCAAAAGCATCACCGCCAGAAACACGGTTTGGTAGCGCCGGCAGTTTTTCAGCGCCAGCCAGCACAGCACCGTATACACGGCCAGGTTGGCAAGGCGCCCGGCATACAGCTGCCCCAGTGCCCCAAACCCCAGCAGCCGCGCTGCCGCCATGCACAGCGCCTGCGGCAGATACGGCAGCACCTGGAACATCTGTGGTTCGGCCACGCCGGGCGCGTCGCCGCTTTCGCACAGGGCCGCATAGCGGGCAAACCCGTCCGCAATGCCGGTGCGCGTGCCGTCGGCAAACTGCTTAATGGCATAATTTGCGCTGGAGCCGCCCCCCATCAGCTGGCCGGCCTCATCGTGCTCCAGCCAGAAGGTGGTGTTCGCGTTCACATACGAGCCGGGAAACGCCTCTATCAGCGCGTTTACATCGGCCGGGTAGGGCCTGTCATAGTCGAAATCAAAGCGGCCCATGCTGATGGCGTTGGCGCGCAGAAAATGCGTGCTCTCGTCCGGCGCCTGCATGGGCGGGTTTGCAAAGCAGAACAGCGCCCCGCACAGCAGAATGGCCAGCGCCGCGCGCGCGGCAAAGCTGCGGCACAGGTAGACGCAGGCCCAAACGACCACGGCGCCGCACAGCGCAAGCGCAGCCGCGCACAGCGCAAGGGGCACAGCCGGAACGGCCGTATATGCGTAAAACACGCGCCAATAATACGTCACAGCCACCGCACACAGCACAGCCAGCGCCGTACACAGCGCCCAAAGGGCTGCGCGGCGCTTTTTGGCGGTTCCGTCTATGGCTGTGTGCTGCATTCAAGTTCTCTCCAATTTGTATAATTTGTCATTTCAATTACAAAACGTATGCACCCGTGCGGAACGAATCCATATGCCCGCGAATCCACTCCACCGTCTCGGCAAGGCCCTGTTCAAAGGTGTAAGCCGGCTGCCAGCCCGTCAGGGCGCGCAGTTTTTCCGCGCTGCCGCACAGCCGCCACACTTCGCTGTTTTCCGGGCGCACGCGCTGGGCATCGCACACCACGCGGGCGGCGGGGTTTATCTGACGGATGAGCTCTTCGGCAAGCTGGCCAATCGAGATGTCTTTGCCTGTGGCAATGTTGATTTCTTCCCCAATGGCCTTGTCGCAGGCGGCAATGGCCATAAACCCGGCCGCCGTGTCCTTCACATAGTTGAAATCGCGCGAAGATTCCAGGCTGCCCAGTTTAATCTCCTGCGCGCCGCTGAGCAGCTGCGTAATAATGGTGGGAATCACCGCCCGCCCCGACTGGCGCGGCCCGTAGGTGTTGAACGGGCGCACAATGGTGACAGGCAGGCCAAACGAGCGGTAGAAGCTCTCGGCAAGCCTGTCCGCGCCAATTTTGGTGGCAGAATAGGGGCTTTGCCCCTGGAAGGGGTGCTTTTCGTCAATGGGCACATACTGGGCCGTGCCGTACACCTCGCTGGTAGAGGTGACCAGCAGGCGCTTTGTGCCCACGTCGCGCGCGGCGTTCAGCACGTTCAGCGTGCCCTTGATGTTCGTATCCACATAGCTGTCCGGCGAGTGATAGCTGAAGGGAATGGCAATCAGCGCCGCCAGGTGGTACACCACGTCCTGCCCTTTCATGGCCGTGCGCACGCCGTTCGGGTCGCGGATATCGCCCATAAACACTTCAATCTCATTTTTGATATCTTGGGGCAGCGTATCCAGCCAGCCCCATTTGCCAAACGAATTGTAATAGCAGAAAGCTTTTACCTTCTCGCCCTTTTTCACAAGCTCTTCGGTGAGGTGGCTTCCAATAAAGCCGTCTGCACCTGTCACCATCACGGTCTGGGCCATTTGCCTCTCTCCTTCGCCCGCGGCGCGGGCCGTTTATTTGCATACAGACACAGAACAGTATAATACAAAACGGCCCAAATATCAACCGAAAGGGGCGCGGCCCGCCGCCTTTTGCGGCCGGGCGCGGGCGGCTTTTCCTTTACAAAAAAGCCGCCCGCCTTTATAATTGTAAAAGTATTTTGTGCCAGCTGCCCGGCCGCGGGCTGCGCCGGGCGCAAAACATCCGAAAGAAAAGGGGCACCGTGCTTTGAGCTTCAACACACTCTCCTTCTTTGCATTTTTCCCCCTTTGTGCGGGGGCTTATTTCCTTGTGCCGAAAAAATATCAGAATGCCGTGCTTCTGGCGGCAAGCTGGCTGTTCTACGCCTTTGCCACGCCGGTGTGGCTGCCGGTGCTGGTTTTGGACAGCCTGGCCACCTATGCCGCCGTGCGCTGGATGGCGCGCGCTGCAGGCAGCGCGCGCAGGCGCAGGCTGTGGCTTGCCGTGGGGCTGAACCTTGGCCTGCTGGTGGGCCTGAAGGCGCTGGGCGCCGCCCTGGCCGGGCTGCCTATGGCGCAAGGCGCGCTGCAGGCGCTGGAGGCCTTGGGCCTTTCCGCCTCGGCGCAGCGCTTTTCGCTGGTGCTGCCGCTTGGCATCAGCTTTTTCACCCTGCAGGCCATTGGCTGTGCCGTGGACGTATACCGGGAAATGTGCCCCGTGCCGCAAAGCGCGGTGCACTTTTGCCTGTTCACAAGCTTTTTTGGTTTCATCTCCTCCGGGCCCATCACGCGGGCGGGCAGCTTTCTGCCGCAGCTGCAAACACCGCGCCGCTTTGACGCAGACAAGGCCGTTTCGGGCCTTGTGCTGATGGCGCAAGGCCTGCTGGCCAAAGTGTGCGTGGCAGACCTGCTGGCCATTCTGGCAAACGGCGTGTGGGGCGATGTGCGCGCCTATTCCGGCCCTGTGCTGGCAGTGGGGGCGCTGGCGTACACCTTCCAGCTCTATTTCGATTTTTCCGGCTATTCCATGCTGGCGCAGGGCTGTGCGCGCGTTCTGGGGCTGGAGCTGCCCCAGAACTTCAACACACCCTATTTCTCGCGCTCTATCAAAGAGTTCTGGCGGCGCTGGCACATGTCGCTGTCGGCCTGGCTGCGGGATTATGTCTACATTCCCCTGGGCGGCAACCGCAAGGGCACGGCGCGCAAATATATAAACCTTTTGGCAACCTTTGCCGTGTCTGGCCTGTGGCACGGCACGGGCCTCACATTTCTTATCTGGGGCCTTCTGCACGGGCTGTATCAGGTGGCGGGCGCCGTGCTGGAGCCTGTGCGCGCAAAGGCCTACGCCCTGCTTCCCATCCGGCGCGACGGAAAGCTTGCCAGCGTGTGGCAGTGCCTGTTCACCTTTCTTCTGGTGCATACCGCATGGGTGTTCTTCCGCGCGGCCAGCGTGCAGGACGCCCTGTATGTGCTGACGGCGCAGTTTGCGGGCGGCTCGCCCGGTGAGGTGCTGGCGCAGGTGTGGGGCATCATCCTGGCCGGCTTCAATGCAAAGCCGTTGCTGGCCGCAGCCTTTGCGGCCTTCCTTGCATTCAGTTTTGCTGTGTGCTGTGCGCTGGACGCCGTGCGCCGCTTTTCGCGCCGCAGCGTGCAGGGCGAGGCCACTCCTGTGCTGCTGGGGCTGGGCGGCTGGCGCTGGCTGTGCTATTATGCTTTTGCCGGGCTTATCTTTCTGGGCTTTTTATTCAACAACGGGTATCTGACGGGCGCCGTCAGCTTCCTGTATGCCAATTTCTGAAAGGGGGCGCACACTTTGAAAAAAATTGCAGCTGTGCTGGCGCTGCTGTGCGCGCCTGTCCTTGTGTATTTCGGCGTTTTTCTCTACTTTGAGCCGTATGACTACTTCGGCCTCAAGGGCGGCGCTGTTCAGGAAGATTCTTACATCACCCGCGTGCGCAGTTATTTAAACAGCCCGCAAAACGCCATTTTGCTGGGCGATTCGCGCATGGCGCACTTCGACATGGAACAGGTGGCGCAGCTGACGGGCCGCCCATGGGCAAACCTGGCCTTTGGCGGCGCCTCGATGGCCGAGAGCATCGACCTGTTTTACCTGGCTGCAGAAGAGAACCCAAACCTGGACACCTGCTATTTTGAAGTGAGCTTTTACACCCTGCGCACAGGGGATGACCGCAACCGCATGGAGCATATCCGCACGCTGGTGGAAAACCCGCTTGCCTACCTGTTCAATTTTGACTGCAATGCCGATATGCTCAACGAGCTTTTGCTGCGCCTGCAGGGCGTGCAGACGGGCGCCAGCCGGGACGAGGGCCACTGGACGCAGGCCGATTTTGTCAGCGAGACGGGCGAGGCCCTGCCCTACCGCAAAAACCAAATTGCCTATATTGCCACGCTGTACGGCGCAGGCGGCATTGCAAAAGAGGGCACGCTGCCCGCTGTGGAAACAGACGAGGCGGGCAATGTGCAAAACGCGGGCGAGGTGCTGGCCGCGCTGCAAAGCGTGACGCCGCAGGCCTCGGCCTACAGCGTAAACGAGGAAAATTTGCAGGCCCTTGTGGAGCTGGCCGGGTTCTGCCGCCAGCGCGGCATTGCGCTGACCTTTGTGTTCCCGCCGGTGGACGGCGCCGTGCAGGAATACCTGCTGGACGCGCTGGGCATCCGCAGCGAGCTTGCGCGCGTAAAAGAGACGCTTGCCGCCACGGGCGCGCAGATTCGCGATTTCGAATGCCAGCCGGAGGCCACGTTTGAAAATGAAATGTTCTACGACGGCTTCCATCTCGACGCCGTTCACGGCCTTGGCACCTACGCCGAAGTGCTGTTTGGAACCAACGATGCAAAAGAGGGGGACGCTTTCCTTGGCGCTTGATTTTCTGTTTTTGTACGAGCATGTGGTGCGCGAATATGAAAGCCTTCTGCTTTTGAAGGCAGAGCTGGAAAAGCGCGGCTATACCGTGGCCATCCACCAGCTGCTGGACCGCAAGAAACTGAAATACTTCACCTGGAAAAAGCCGAAGGTGCTGGTGGCAAGCTGCATGTACGACGACGAGGCCATCAACAGCCATGTGTACAACAACGTGGGCGTGTGCCGCAAGGTGGTGAACCTGCATTGGGAACAGATGCTTTCCGACACACAGGAGGCTGCCCCCTGGTTCAACTTCAACGGCAATGCCAAAAAATGCGTGCAGACGTGCTGGGGCGAAAAAACGCGCCAGCGCCTGATGGCGCACGGCGTGCCGGGCGAGTGCGCCCCGGTGACAGGCGCCGTGATGATGGATTTCCTGCGCCCGGAGTTTCAGGGTTATTTCAAAACCAAGCAGGAGCTCTGCCGCGAATTCGGGCTGGACGCGCAGAAAAAACTGTTTTTGTACATCTCCTCGTTTGGCTATGGCTCTATGAGCGATGAAGAGGTGGCCGAGCTCTCTAAAATGGCGGGGGAAGATTTCACACAGTTTGCCCGCACCAACCGCACCAGCATGGCGCAGACGCTGGAATGGTTCGACCGGTATCTGGCCCTGCACCCGGAGGTAGAGCTGGTGTACCGCCGCCACCCCTCTGAATGGAACAGCCCGGCGCTGGCCGCGCTGGCGGAAAAGCGGCCGAACTTCCATGTGATTTTTGCCGACAGCGTCAAGCAGTGGATTACCGCGGCGGATAATATTTTCATCTGGATGAGCACCGCCATTGCCGAAGTATATTTTGCGGGCAAAAGCTGCCACATCCTGCGCCCTGTGCCTGTGGAGCATGAATATGACCCCGTCATTTACAAGGGCGCGGAATACTGCACCACCTACGAGGCGTTTGCCGCGGCGGCAGATGCGCCGCATGCCCCCTTCCCCATTTCCCAAGAAATCATAGAGGGGTATTTCGACAAAAGCGAAACGCCCAGCTATATCCGCATGGCAGACCTTCTGGAGGACGTGTATAAGAACCCGCCCCGGCAGGACCCCTTCGCCCCGCCCTTCCGCCCGCATTTCAACGCCCTGAAGTTCTGCGCGCTGGTGGGCATCCACGCCATGTATGCCTGCCGCTTTCACCCGGAAAAGCTGCGCCGCCTTTCGCCCGGGTTTGCCGATTTTGCGGGCCGCATCTATGGCTATGTGGACAAAGCCCACATTTCCAAACAGGACGTGCGCGCCATGGAAGAGAAAATACGCCGCTTTGTGTGAACATATGCCTGCCTCTTCTTTCAAAACCCGGGGCCCCGCCGCAGCGGGGCCCCGGGTTTGCGCTTTATGCCTGTGCCGTGTCTTCCGTGCGGCGGTACAAAATGGGCACGTCATACCCAAACGTGCGCTTTCCATTCATCTCCATTGTCTCAGACACCTCCAGCCCTTCGCCGGAAAAGCGCTCGAACAGCGTAAATTTCAGCGCCGGAGTGAACATGCTGGTGCTGCCGCCCTCCCACACGCCGCCGCGGCAGGTGTACACGGCGGGGGTGAATTTCTTCGAGGGGCTCAGGTCGCCGAACGCCACCTCGCCCATTGTCTCAAAGGTAAAGCCCGCTTTGCCGCAGCCCTGCGGCAGGTCGTAAGAGGTAAGCTTTATATTTTCCCCCTGCTGGGTGAACAAAAACAGATGCGGTGAAGCATGGGTGCGGCCGTTCACCGTGTAGTAACTTTCTTCCACCACAAACACACCGTCGAAGCCCTGCGGCAGGCCGCGTATTTTTTCGTTGCAGGGCGTGTTCACATGCCGCGCAAAGGGGAAGGACGCTTCCCCTTTCGCCTGCATCTGGCGAAACTGTGCGGCGTTGTCAAAGCTGCCGCACAAAAGCTGTGTAAACTGCTGTAAGCGTTCCATCGTTCTCCTTCTTTCCCGCCGGGCGGGCCCGGCGCACAGAACATTTCCCGGCCGCGCAGGCGGCGCGCCGTCTGCCGCACCCGGTGTTTTCAAAAGGTTACCACCGTTTTGTGAATATTTCAACCGTCCCGCGCAAACAGGCCGTATTTCCCCCGTTTTTTGCTTTTTGCTTGTGTTGTGCGCCAAGATAGGGTAAAATAAACACGGCCAAACCAATTTGACGGCACACAAAGGAGGGCCTTTGGATGAAATATTGCAAAAAATGCACCATGCCGGACACACGCCCCGGCATCACGTTTGACGAAGAGGGCGTGTGCTCTGCATGCCGCCACTTCGAAAGCCGGAAAAACATCGACTGGGACAAGCGCTGGAAAGAATTTGAGGCGCTGTGCGACAAATACCGCGGCATGAACGGCCCGGGCGGGTACGATTGCGCGGTTGCCGTTTCCGGCGGCAAAGACAGCCATTTTCAGGTGCACATTTTAAAAGAAGTGATGCACATGAACCCCATTTTGTTCTCTGTGGAAGATAACTTCCCCATGACAGAGGCGGGCAAACACAACCTGAAAAACATTTCGGAAGAGTTCGGCTGCACCATCGTCACCTGCAAGCCCAACATCCGCGCCCAGAAAAAGCTGATGCGCGCCTTTTTCGAAAAGTACGGCAAGCCCACCTGGTATGTGGACAGGCTGATTTACACCTTCCCGCTGCACATGGCGCTGAAGTTCAACACGCCGTTTTTGTGCTATGGCGAGAATGTGAGCTTTGAATACGGCGGCAATGCGGACGAAGAGACGTATTCCGCCCGCGGGCAGATAGAAAACGGCGTGGCTGTGGGCTTCCCCAGGGAAGAGCTGCTGGGCTACGGCGTCACCGAAAACGACCTGGCCCTCACCGAGGCCCCCAGCGCCGAAGAGCTGGCCCGGCTGGACCCGTTCTATCTGAGCTATTTCCTGCCCTGGAACAGCTATAAAAACTATCAGTTCGCCAAAAGCCGCGGCTTCCACGACCTTTCCCACGAGTGGGACCGCACACATCATGTGGAAAATTTCGACCAGGTGGATTCCCGCGCATACCTTGTGCACTCTTGGCTGAAATACCCCAAATTCGGCCACGCCACCGCCACAGATTATACGGCGCGCTATATCCGTTACGGCATGCTGAACCGCGACGAGGCCATTCAGCTGGTAAAAGAGCACGACGGCAACCTGGACCCTCTGTGCGTGCGCGATTTCTGCGAGTTCTGCGGCTACACCGAAACCGAATTCTGGAACATCATGGACGGCTTTTATAACCGCGACATCTTCTATAAAGACGAATATGGCCGCTGGATGCTCAAGCACCCCATTTGGGAAGAGCAAAAATAAGCATTTTTTAAAAAACGCCCCGTTTTGCGGGGCGTTTTTTGCTTCAAAATGGTTTCTTTTGCCCTGCTTTTTTGCTATACTGAAAAAAACAGCGCACAAGCGCGGAAAGAAGGCTGTTGGCATGGACAGCATCATCATCGGCATTGCGGGGGGCACGGGTTCCGGGAAGACCACCCTGACGCGAAAATTGAAAGAGCGTTTTGGGCAGGATGTCTCTGTCATCAGCCATGACAATTACTATAAGCGCCATGACGAGCTGCCCTATGAAGAGCGGTGCAAGCTGAACTACGACCACCCGGACGCCTTTGACACCGATTTGATGGTAGAACAAATTGAGGCCCTGCGCCGCGGCGAAACCATCGCCTGCCCGGTGTACGATTTCACAGTGCACAACCGCTCCAGCGAGACGCTGCTCATCGCGCCCACCAGCGTCATTGTGCTGGAGGGCATCCTCATTTTTGCAGATGAAAAGCTGCGCAAGCTGATGGACGTGAAAATTTTTGTGGACACAGACGCCGACGTGCGCATTCTGCGGCGCGTGGTGCGGGACGTAAAAAAGCGCGGCCGCAGCCTGGACAGCGTGGTGCAGCAATACCTCACCACGGTAAAGCCCATGCACGAGCAATTTGTAGAGCCGTCGAAGCGCTATGCAGACATCATCGTGCCCGAAGGCGGCAAAAACCTGGTGGCGCTGGACATGATTGTCCGGCGCGTAGAACATCATATCCGGCAGCACGGCGGGGCGTAAAGCCCCGCCTTTTTTGCGCCTTTTTCTTAAAAAATGCTTGACCCTCACGCTGCGTCATCGTGTAAGATTATTTTGGAAAGGGGGCCGCAGGCCATGGAATACACTGTAAAACAGCTGGCAACCCTGGCGGGCGTCTCGGTGCGCACGCTTCATTATTACGATGAAATAGGGCTCTTGCCGCCCGCGCGCGTCACACAGGCGGGCTACCGGCTGTACGGCCCGGCACAGGTGGATGCGCTGCAGAGCATCCTGTTCTACCGCGCGTTGGGCATGCCGCTGGCGCAGATACGCCCTTTGGCCGCTTTGCGCGGCGAGGCACGCGTGGCCGCCCTGCGCGCGCACCGCGCAGCACTTCTGGCCCGGCGAGACGCGCTGAACAGCCTTCTTTCCACACTGGACAAAACCATTGAGCAAGAGGAAGGAGGAATTTCCATGCAGGACACAGAAAAATTTGCCTGCTTCAAACAGGCACTTGTGCAGAAAAACGAGGCGCAGTATGGCGCCGAGGCGCGCAAAGCCTATGGCGAAGAGGCTGTGGAGGCCGCAAACGCCAAGCTGATGGGCCTGAGCGAAGAACAGTTTGCCCAAATGCAGGCCGCCGGGCAAAAGCTGTTTGGCCTGCTGCGCGAGGCCGTGGCCCAAAACGCGGCGCCCGGCGGCAGCCTGGGGCTGCAGGCCGCGCAGCTTCACAAAGAATGGCTGTGCTTCACATGGCCGCACTATTCCGCGGCCGCGCACAGGGGCCTTGCGCAGATGTATTTGCAGGACGAGCGCTTCACCGCATATTATGACAGCGCCGCAGGCGCGGGCGCCGCGCAGTTTCTGTGCAGCGCCATTGAGGCGAATATCACATAAAAAACAGGGCGCTTTTAGGCGTGTTGACGTAAGAAAACATTGCCTCTGAAACAGAAATTCGGGCGCATAGCATCGTCAAGGACATTTGCAGGCCAGAAGCATGGCCTGCATTTTCCCGCACAAGCGGGAAAACCATGTCGTGTGCTGCCGCATCCCGCCAGGGATGCGGCTGGCTTTGC
>UREN01000023.1 GCA_900546885.1 uncultured Oscillospiraceae bacterium | reverse complement strand
GTCATGTTAATAGTAGCAACATCACACCACCATTAAAATACTACTTTAAAAAAGGTTTAGAAGATAATGATGAGCAAGTCATTAGTAAACTTAAAAGTCAAATTTGTTGGGTTGAAGATCATCCATGGTGGGATGTTTTCAAAGATGAGTTAAAAAAACATCCCGATATCAAATACGAAGAATTTCCGTTTTAGTTTTTTGCATACACCAGTTTAAAAAGTAAAAATGAACGACCGCTTATCTTCCTGAAATTTTGTCGTTTACAATAAGCGCGGAGCTACCCAAGTCACGCATGAAGCCCGGAAAGCCTGTCTACATCAGGCTTTCCGGGCTTCGTTTACATTAGCGGCGCTCTGATACATAGCTTCGGCTGATGCCAAGGCACCCGGCCACCTGCTGCTGGGTAAGCGGGGTACCACCGGCAAGGCCATAGCGCATCACAATAATCTGCCGTTCGCGCCCGCTCAGTGTTTTCACCAGCGCACGCAGTTTTTCCACTTCCTCTTTGCGCTCATAGTCTGCGCGAATGTCCTGCTCATCTGCCATTACATCAATGATGGTAAGCGCGCCAGAGCCTTTATCGTTTTCCAGCGGCTCGTGCAAAGATACATCACCCTGCGTCTTTTTTGCACTGCGCAGCGTCATGCGTATCTCGTTTTCAATGCAGCGCGAGGCATAGGTGGCAAACCGTGCGCCTTTGGTGTTGTCAAAACTGTTCACAGCCTTAATAAGCCCAATGGTGCCAATGGAAATAAAATCTTCCTGGCCGCCGGGCTGGGCATAATATTTTTTTACAATGTGCGCCACAAGGCGCAGGTTGTGCTGAATCAGCTTATCTCGTGCGGCCATATCGCCTGCCTTAAATGCGGCAAAGGCCTCAATTTCTTCCCGGGCCGAAAGCGGCTTCGGAAAACTGCTGGACTCGAGGTGCAGTGCAAAATACAGAATATGCGTGGCAATAAAACTGAAAATAACGCTGAACATCATGACCCCCCCTTGGGGCCAGTATATGCGCCCGTAAGAGGGGTTCATGTTTCGGTGCGCCGGGCGCAAACGTCATTCCCCGCGCCGCCATTTCATCAAAAGCCAAACCAGCGCATACAGCAGGGCCAGGGCCAGCGCCAGCGCCGGGAAATAAATGGCCTGCGGCAGCAAAGCCAAGGCCGGGTGGCTGAACAGGCACAGCACAATACACAGCGTCAGGGCCACTGCACAAAGAACCGCATATATGGGCAACCGGGCAGGCGGATTTTGCGCGCCGTCCAAAGGCATTTTCAGCTCCAGCCGCTGCAGCAGCTCTTCTTCGTCCTCATAGCCTTTTGCCAGAATATAAGTGCGCCGGCCCCGGTTGCCATTCCGGTACAAAACCCGGCAGACAAGCGCATAAGAGTTTGCCCTCTCACGAATGTTTTCCACCGCGGTAATCTGCACGCCCGCCCCGGAGGGCACCCTTCCTTTTACCATTTCCCTTCTGATAACGGCCAGATATTTTTGAACCTCCGCCGCCGTGCCAATATACCCGGCCAACCCGCGCCGGTAGCGCACCATGCTGCGCACATCCAGCACGAACATGCGGTTGTTCTCTATCTGAAAGAAAATCAGCGCATCGCGCCCGGCGCTTCGCCCCAGGCAAACCGCGCCCCAAATACAAAGCGCCGTGGCCGCTACACAGCCAAAAAACGCGGCAATCGGCACCGGCCAGTGAAAATACAGGGCCAGCGGAATGGCGCCAATTGCCGTCGCAAGCCCCAACCCCACCAGAGCCAAAACGCCAACCACCTGCTTAACGGCATAGCCGGGCCCCTTTTGGGCCTGCGGCGGCAGCCACACTTTCATTTCCATCTGTCTCTCCTGTGCACGGATGCCGGATGCTTCCATTATGCTTCCGGCATTTCCTTTTCAAAAATACATTGGCCATCTTTGATGGTAGCCAGCACTTCGATATTTCGTATCTGCATGGGCGGCACCGCCGTAGGGTCTGCCGAAAGGATGACGAAATCTGCATGTTTGCCCGCGGCCAGGCTGCCCTTCTGATGTTCTTCAAAATACTGGTGTGCCGCGTGAATGGTGACGGCGCGCACTGCATCCAGCGCGCTGACACGCTGCTGCGGGCCCAAAGAAACGCCCTGCTTTGTAACACGGTTCACAGCGCACCAGATGGTTTCCAGCATGTTGGGCTCTATCACGGGCGCGTCCTGGTGGAACGTATACGGAATGCCCAGCGCCCCGGCCGCGGCGGCCGGGCTGATATTGGCCGCCCGCTGCGGGCCAAAGTTTTCCAGGTGCACATCGCCCCAATGATACACATGCGCCACAAAAAACGAAGGGATCATGCCAAGCTCTTTCATGCGGGGCAGCTGGTCCTGCCCCACCAGCTGGGCGTGTATCATCACCGGGCGGATATCCGGCGCATCGTCCAGTTCCCCCATTGCCCGGTTGAACACGCGGATATACTGCCCGGCCGCGGCATCGCCATTACAGTGTGCCAAAAGCTGCCTGCCCTCGCGCAGGGCACGGCGGCAGCGTGCCAGAAGTTCTTCGTCGGAAAGCGTGCCGTACCCGGCATATCCATCAGGCGCATTTGCATACGGCGCACGCATCCAGGCGGTGCGCGCCTGGGGCGAACCGTCCAGAAAAGTTTTATAACCACCCAGTTTGAAATGGGCCTTATAAGTGTCCACATGTGCGGCAAATTCGTGCAAAAGCCGCTCGCAGCCGCGCAGGTCGGCATAGCCTACCACATCCAGATACAATGCCTGCGTGTCACACAGGGCGCGGTAGAGCGGCGCCATCACATCGGTCATCATCCCTTCCTGTACGGTGGTGATGCCGTAGGATGCATATGCCTGCTGCGCTTTTCGAAACGCCTGCATCAGGGTTTCCGGTGCGGGCATGGGCGCGCGCTGCAGGTATTCAATAAAGGCGTTTTCCTCCATATAGCCTGTCAGCTCGCCGTCTTTCACCTCAATGGCGCCGCCCGCAGGGGCGGGCGTATCCGGCCGCACCCCAAGTTCCTGCAATGCCAGCGTATTGAACACCCCGGTATGGCCGGACGCATGCTGCAGCACAAGCGGGTTGTGCGGCGCGGCCTCGTCCAGAAGGCTTTTATGCGGCGGGCGCTTTTCCTGCAGCGCATTGTGGTCGTACCCGCGGGCCATCACCCACTGCCCTGCCGGAATTGCATTTTCGCGAATGAACTGCTCAATACCCGTGCGGATATCCTCGTAACTTTGTGCGCCCTCCAGCCGCACCTGAAGCAGCGCATTGGCATAGCCGGAAAAATGGCTGTGCGCATCCAAAAAGGCGGGCAGCAGCGCACGGCCCGCTAGGTTCACCCGCTTTGCATCCGGGGCCATGGCTTTCAGCTTTTCCAGCGGGCCCACTGCGCGGATGATGCCGCCCTGCTGCAAAAGCGCTTCGGCATACAATGGCTGCTCCAGCGTAAGAATGGGCCCGCCATAATATAAAACCTGTTGCATAATACCCTGCTCCTCTCTGCCGCGGGCCAGCGTGCCTTTACATGGGTATACAAAGTTCCCGGCCCGGGGCCAGCCTCATTTTTCACAAGGAAAAACCAGTTCTCTTTCCATGTAGAAGGGCTGTTATCATCATAGCAGAGTTTTCCCCATTTGAACAGGCATAGTACCGGAATAAAGCAAAACAACAGGGCCTGCCGGCGGCGCAGGGAAACGCTCACCGCACCGGGCACACCCAGCCATGCGCATCGGGCAGGCGGCCCCACTGGATACCTGTCAGCGTGTCGTACAAACGCCGGGTCAGCGGGCCAATGCCGCCGTCTGCCACCTGAACGCGCTGTTCCTCATAGACAAGGGAGCCCACCGGGCTCACCACTGCCGCAGTGCCCGTGCCAAACACTTCCTCCAGCGCCCCGCTGCGGGCAGCCTGCATCAGCTCGCCAATGGCAAGGCGGCTTGTGTCATCCACCGGCACGCCCCATTCGCGCAGCAGTTCTATACAGCTCATGCGTGTGATACCGGGCAGCACAGTGCCCGTGCAGGGCGCCGTGTGCACCACACCGCTTATTTTGAAAAAGCAGTTCATGCTGCCCACCTCTTCCACATACCGCCGGTGCACGCCGTCCAGCCAAAGCACCTGTTCACAGCCGTTTTCATGCGCCTTTTGCTGCCCGGCCAGGCTGGCCGCATAGTTGCCGCCGCATTTGGCAAAACCGGTGAGCCCCGGTGCAGCGCGCACATACTCATCCTCTACATAAATACTCACAGGGGCAAGGCCGTTTTCGTAATAGGCCCCAGAGGGCGATGCAATAATAAGAAACTGGTAAGTGCTGCTGGGCTTTACGCCAAGGCGTGCCTCTGTGGCAATGGCAAACGGCCGCAGGTAAAGGCTGGCGCCAGGGGCAGCGGGCACCCAATCTGCCTCTAATGCAACCAGCGCCTTCACCGCCTGCACAAAATCTTCGGCCGGTATCTGCGGGATGCACATGCGCGCATTGGTGCGCGCAAACCGAAGCGCATTCTCTTTGGGGCGGAACAAAAGAATGCGTCCGTCTGCCGCCCGGTAGGCTTTCAGGCCCTCAAAGCTCTCTTGCGCATAGTGGAACACCATGGCTGCAGGGCTGAGCGAAAGATTGTGAAAGGGCTCGATGCGTGCGCTGTGCCAGCCCACACCCAGCGTGTAGTCCATCACGAACATATGGTCTGTAAAATACTGCCCAAAGCCCAGCGCATCCTGCCCAGGCCTGCGCTTGGGGGAAGACGTTTTTTCTATTTGAATGTTCAGCATATCAATTCTCCTTTTGCTTGCATTTCTTTTGCCGGTGTGCCCGGCATTCAAAACGGTTTCTAAAAACCGCACGCCCGCCGCATTTGTGTGCCTTGGCGGCGTCATTCGGGCCGCCCCACAAAGTATGGCCGTGCAACAAAAAAGCCTGCCCCGGGGCGCACTGGCCCCAAGGCAGACTTCATTGTCTCAACGCCTTTATTATATTGCCCCGCGGCCCCTGCCGTCAAGCAGAAAGAAAGAGAAAAGTTTCGCACCGCGGCGGCAGCGCTGTTTCAGGCATAGCCCGGCTTTTTTTCGAGGGTCTGCTTTGCCGTCAGCTGCACCCATGCGGGGCGAAAGCCGCTTTTCCAAGCGTTGCGGGCAGATTTTACATTCGCCCATGCACAGCAGTAAAAGGGCACAAGCCCCCGGCGCAATGCCTCCACTGCAAGGCCGCTGGTAAGGGCACTGGCAATGCCCTGCCGCCTGTACGGCGCCAGCACGTCCACGCCAATCTGCCACATGGTGCTGCAGTCTGCCGAACAGCCCGCAAGGCCCACCAGCGTCTGCCCGTCAAACGCCCCCATGGCCAGCACATCCAGCTCGCGCCGCTGCGCGCACAGTGCATTCGCCCACTGGGGCGTATAGTACGCTGCGAATTCTGCAGGCCGCAAAAGCCGCGTTTCATACCGGCAGGGCAATGCATGCAGGGCCGTTACATCCGGCAGAAAATATTCCGCCATATGATGCACGCGCACGCCGTACCCGGCCAGCGCTTCATTCAGGCAGTAAATACCCGGCGTTTCAAAGCATTGTTCCGGCGTGCGGGCGTTCACATACGCGCGCACCAGCGCCTCTATTTCCGGGGAAACGGAAGCCACCACATTGCTGCCATACGAGACAAGGTCGCAAAAAAACGGAAGCTGCAAATAGCGCCGCGCGGCAGGGTTGGCCCGTGAGCGCACTACTACGTGTTCGGGCCGTGTAAAGTCCTCTGGGCTGCAGCCGCTGTCTATGGCAGACTGGCGCAGGGCCGTGCACAGCACTTCTTGATTTGTCACCGTGTCTCCCTCTCTTTCATAGCCCGCGCGCCTTCAGGCCCTTCACAAGGCCAATGTAAAATTCGCGCACATCAAAGCCGGGCACATCTTCCCGCATCAAATCTATCATGTCGCCATGCGAAATGCCGCGCTTGCCGGGCACCGTAAGGCAGCCAAGGAAATGCCCCCATTCTGCGCTGGTGCGCGCCACAAGGCCGTCGTTGGCCTCTTTATCGTATCTTTTCACCAGGTGCCAGGTGAAGTTCAGCGGGAAACCCGCGCTGGAGGCTTTGCGCATGGTGCTTGTCACGCTCTGGTAGAAAACATCAGGCGCGTCCGGCACGGCCGCGTTGAAAGCAAGGCAGGTTTCGCGCGTCAAATCTTGCACGCCGCCCAGAAAATCGGGCGAAGTATCCCCCAGTGTGTGAAACAGGCTGTTATATTTGTGCGCAATCCACCCCACAACCCCCTTTGGCATGGTGCTCAGCAGGTGCTGGGCAAACACACACCCGCGGTGCGGCGTGTTGATGGTGGTAAGCGAGGCCACCTGCGGCGCAAGCCCCAGCTTTGTGATTGCCCAGCGGCTGTCCAGCCCGCCCTTCGAGTGTGCAATGATGTTCACCTTTTCTGCCCCTGTTTCGCGCAGCACATCGCGCAGGCGCCGGGCCAGCTCTTCCCCGCTTTGGGCCACCGGCAGGGCAGATTGCTGCCCGCCATAATAAATTTGCGCCCCGCAGCGGCGCAGCGCAGCCGGAATGCGCCCCCAATAGCCAAACAGCTGCCAATCCCGGAAAAAGATGCCGTGCACCAGCACAATGGGGTAACGGGTTTTGCAGTCTTCGCTTTCAATATGGGCCGCCTCTGCCCCCTGCCGTGCACGCTCGAAATAATATTCCCTGCGCACGGCTTTCAGCACACGGGAAAATAAATAGATGTTGAAAAAGGGCAGCCACCACAAAAACAGCAGCAGCACGCGCCACACCACCCGCAGATGCTTTGATGTGAACACCACACGGAAAAAGCCGTTTACCAGCAGCGCACCCACCAGCGGAAGGAACACCAGCAGGTTTGCCACAAGGGCCACCCACCGCGGTGCAGAATACGGGGCCGGCACAAGCGGCATTCCCGTGCACAGCAGCACAATATAAAACACGGTTTCCGCCGCAAGCGTCAAAAAAGAGACCAAAAGCAGCTCGTACCCACCTATCATGGCACGCAGCCGCCGCGGCGCCCCTTTTGCACGCCGCGGGCAGACATGAAACCACACATAAAAGGCCGAAAGCCCCAAAAGCAAAAGCCAGTGCACCGTGCCGGGCAGCGGGCACAGCAGTTCCAGCAGGCCAAGGTTTGCCAGCACAAAAACCGCCAGCACGCGCAAAGTGCGTTTCAAAAGTTCCATGACACATGCCTCCTGCCCCTTTTATTCTCAATGGCTTACCCCATACACCATACAGGCCCAACTTGCGCCCGCATGTCCCCTTCGTGTTCACAGCAGGGCACATCTGCCGCTCAAAGCCTGCGCCCATGGCTGCCGGTGTGCACCAGGTGGAAATATTATACCATAACCCGCCGGCCCCGCGCCATTTTTTTCGTTTACGCCTGTTTCCGCGCAGCGCGGCAACAGCCTTTTTCGGGCATTTCTCAAAGGGCCGCAACATGAGTGTGTTATAAAGTGTGTGATTACAAAAGAAAAAGCCTGTAGAACATTGGTTCTACAGGCTTTTTCATGGCGGAGAGAGAGGGATTCGAACCCTCGGTGCCTTTATGGGGCACACACGATTTCCAGTCGTGCGCCTTAGACCAGCTCAGCCATCTCTCCGCGGCGCTTATTTATCTTATCGAAAAACGGGGCATTTGTCAAGAGAATCTACAGTATTTTTCCGGTTTGTGTGCAGGGCGGCCGCGCACAGCCGCACCTTTCGCTCCGGCCGGAAAACATACACTTCCTGCACAAACATCTGTGCAAAAGCACGTTGCCCTTCAGCGCATAGTTTTAAGAAAGCAAGCAGAGGGACAGCCGCACCGTCCCTTCGTAAAAAGCTTCCTGTCTCATCGCCCTGTTCCTTCGGCTATTTTCGCGCCGTGCGTTGACCTTCCCTGCTGCTTTCGATATAATACAAATAGTATCTTGCCCCGGGCGCCGTGGGCGAAAGGAAAGTGATGACATCCGTGAAGATTTGTGTGTGCGTGGGTTCGTCTTGCCATTTGAAGGGCTCCTACACGGTGATTGACCTTTTGAAAAAGGCTTTGCGTGAGCACGGCCTGGAGGACACCGTCACCCTCAGCGCAGCCTTCTGCCTTGGCCACTGCCAGAACGGCGTGACCATTAAGGTAGACGATGAGATTGTGACAGGGCTGAACGCCGATACGTTCGACAGCATCTTCCAGGAAAAGGTGCTGGATGTTTTAAAACCTTCCGAGGGCTGATGATATGGAAAAAGTGCTGGGGCTGAAAAGGTCCAACTGTAAAAACTGTTATAAGTGCATCCGCCACTGCCCGGTGAAAAGCATTAAATTTTCTGATGGGCAGGCCAACATCATTTCAGATGAGTGCATTTTATGCGGGTGCTGTTTTGTAAACTGCCCACAGGATGCAAAGCAGGTGCGCGATGACATCCCCACGGTAAAGGCCCTTTTGCAAAGCGGCCGCCCGGTGGTGGCCAGTGTGGCGCCCTCTTTTATTGCAGAGTTCCCCACAAAAGATTTTGCCTCCATGCGCCGCGCACTTTTGCAGCTTGGCTTCGCCGACGCCGAGGAAACGGCCATTGGCGCGGCCATTGTAAAAACAGAGTATGAGCGCATGGTGGCCTCGGGCGAGCACGATGTCATTATCTCTTCGTGCTGCCACAGCATCAACGCGCTTATTCAAAAATACCACCCGCTGGCGCTGCCCTATCTGGCGCCGGTGCTCAGCCCCATGCTGGCACACTGCAAGCGCATCAAACAGCAGCAGCCGGACGCCGCCGCCGTGTTCATTGGCCCGTGCATCTCGAAAAAAGAAGAGGCAGACCTATACCCCGGCCTGTGCGACGCCGTGCTGACATTTGAAGAGCTGGAGGCCTGGCTGAACGAGGCCGGTGTAGAACTTGCCTGCCCTGCCCCCGAGGCGGACGGCGGCAAGCGCGCCCAGTTCTTCCCCATCAAGGGCGGCGTTATCAAAAGTATGCACACAGAAGGCAGCGATTTCACCTATCTCTCTGTGGACGGCGTGCAAAACTGCATTGCCGCGCTGAAAGAGATTGAGGCGGGCACGTTCCACCACTGTTTTATTGAGATGAATGCCTGCGAGGGCGCGTGCGTGAACGGCCCGGGCATCCGGCACCATCATGCCTCGGTGCTGCGCGGCGAAAGCAAGGTGCTGCAGTTTGCCGGCGAGGCAGACCATGTGCTGGATATGCCGCAAAGCGAAGAACTGCAAAAGCACATGCCGTACATTGGCACGCACGAACAGATGCCGGGCGAAGCGGCCATTCGGGATATTCTTGCCAAAATGGGCAAAACAGCGCCCGAACAAGAGCTGAACTGCGGCAGCTGCGGCTATGCCACCTGCCGCGAAAAGGCCATTGCCGTATACCAGGGCAAAGCCGACCTCACCATGTGCCTGCCCTTTTTGAAAGAGCGCGCCGAGACCTTCTCGGGCTATGTGATTAACAATACTCCCAACGCCATTTTTGTGATGGACGAAGAGCTTTGTGTGCAGCAAATCAACCGCGCGGCCTGCGCGCTGTTCAATTTGAAGCAGCCAAGCGACATTCTCTCCTGCCCGGTGGTGCGCATTTTGAACCCGGCAGATTACATGGAAGCCATGGCCACAGGCATCCCGGTGAAAGACAAGAAAAAATACCTGGCGGAATATGGAAAGTATGTAAGCGAAAGCATTGTATACGACAAAGAATACCGCATCATCTTCAGCATTATGCGCGACATCACCGAAGAGGAGACGCGCACGGCCGAGCGCGCCAAAATTACCGAGCGCACAGTGGAGATTACCAACGATGTAATTGAAAAGCAGATGCGCGTGGTGCAGGAGATTGCCTCGCTTTTGGGCGAGACGACGGCCGAGACGAAAGTGGCCCTCACCAAGCTGAAAGACGCACTGAAAGAGGAATGACGAAAGGGCGGCGCTGAATGGACAAGCTTTGCACGGATACCGGCTATGTAAGCCTGAACAAGAAGGGCGAACAGCTTTGCGGCGACCGCGTGGAGATTATCGCCCGCAACGACAACAGCCTGACGCTGGTTCTGGCAGATGGCCTTGGCAGCGGCGTGAAGGCAAACATTCTCTCTACGCTGACAAGCAAAATTCTCTCTACCATGATAGAAAACGGCATGCCCATTGAGGAATGCGTGGACACCATTGTGAAAACGCTGCCCGTGTGCAGCGTGCGCAAAGTGGCATATTCCACCTTTACCATCATCCATGTAGAGGAGAACACCACCGCCACGCTCATCCAGTTCGACAACCCGAACGTCATTCTGCTGCGCGGCGGCAAACATTGGGATTACCCCACCACCAGCCGCGTAATAGAGGGCAAAACCATTCTGGAAAGCAAGTTCCCCCTGCAGCTGAACGACATGATGATTGCCATGAGCGACGGCGCCATTTGGGCAGGCGTGGGGCAAAGCATGAACTTTGGCTGGCAGCGCGACAATGTGGTGGAATTTGCCGAGCGCATGTATGAGGACACCCTTTCCGCCAAAATGATGGCGGCCCTTATTGTGGACGAGTGCAACCGCCTGTATGCGGGCGAGCCGGGCGACGACACCACAGTGGCCGCCGTGCGCGTGCGCGAGCGCAAGCCGGTGAACCTGATGATAGGCCCCCCTGCAGACCCGGCAGACGTGGGCAAAATGATGGCCCTGTTTTTTGCCAAAGAGGGCAAAAAAATTGTGTGCGGCGGCACCACCTCGAAGCTGGCGGCAAACTATTTGCACGAGGATGTGGTGACAAGCCTGGATTATGGCACAGACCCGGACATTCCCCCCACCGCCACCATCAAGGGCGTAGACCTTGTAACCGAGGGTGTTATTACCCTTTCGCGCGTGGTGGAATATGCCAATGTGTTCTTAAACAACAGCGATCTTGCCAACTTGTGGAGCCTGCAGACGGACGGCGCCTCGCGCATTGCGCAGTATCTGTTTGAATATGCCACCGACATCAGTTTTTTTGTGGGGCGCGCCATCAACCCTGCCCATCAGAACCCGAACCTTCCCATCACTTTCGGCATCAAGATACAGCTTGTCAAGCAGCTAAGCGAGGCGCTGGAAAAGATGGGCAAACGTGTGAGCGTCAGCTATTTTTAAAGTTATCCGCGCATCCTTTTAAACAATTGTTGACAAGATATGAATCCTCCTTTAAAATGGCTATAGAATATGTTGCGGTTTATAAATTATCAAAAAAGTGGGTATTTTTTTAAGGAGGTATCCTGTTATGGATCAAATGGACAACAACATGGACAACAACATGCAACCTGCTGGTATGGGGCAACCCGACGGCATGGGCGATAACAAAGGGTGGGCCATTGCCGCATTGGTACTGGGCATTCTTTCTATTGTGTTCGCATGGATCTATGTGTACGTTGGCTTAATTTTGGGCATTGTTGGCATTGTGGTAAGCGTGAAGGCCCGTAAGCTGGTGCCTTCCGGCATTTCCACGGGTGGTTTTGTGTGCAGCATTATTGGCACCGCGTTGAGCGCCGTGCTGCTGGTGTGTGCGCTTTGTGTCGTAGGAGTCGGCCTTGCCGCGCTGGCCAACATGTAATATCCCTGTATCACCGAAAGGCAGCGGAATACAATTCCGCTGCCTTTCTTTTTCTGCTGGAGGGCTTTATGTTTCCCACTGTCTCTATTTTTGGGTACAATATCCAAAGCATGTGGTTGGCCTGTGTTGCGGGCGCATGTGTCTGTTGTGCCCTGGTGTTGTTTCGCAGTAAAAAGCTGGCGTTACCTTCTGTAGATGTTACCAATGCCGGGGCCATGGGGCTTGTTGGCGTGTTGATTGGCGGAAAAATATTGTACTTATGCACCATTCTTCCTATCTTAATGCAATATTGGGGGCAGCTGGTGCAAAGGCCGCAGCTTCTCGTGCAAATCACACTGACAAGCGGCACGGTATACTATGGCGGTCTTTTGGGGTTTCTTGCCGCAGTGCAATGGTATCTGCGGCGTTACCGTCTGAATGCCGCCCTGTTTTGGGATTGTATCGCCCCCGCTATTCCGCTTTTTCATGTGTTCGGGCGCATTGGATGCTTTTTAAATGGATGTTGCTATGGGTTTGAAAGCCAGCGCTTTGGCATTGCGTTCACACATTCGCTCAGCGCACCCAACGGCATCCCCTATTTCCCGGTGCAACTGTTAGAAGCCGCCTGCGAAGCCATTATCTTTCTTTTTGTATTGCGCCTTTCCCTTCGGGCAGCGGGGCAGGGCCGGGCATTATGGCTATACCTGTGCTTATATGCACCCGCGCGCTTCCTGCTGGAATTTCTTCGCGCAGATACAATACGCGGCATTTGGTTCGGCCTGTCCACCTCACAGTGGGTCTCTGTTGTGCTATTGGCTGTTGCCGCAAAAAAGATGTTTTTCCCGGCCAAACACACAAAGCAAAAAGCAAGATAAAACATACTTTTCCCGGCAGGCCCAAAGGCATTTGAGCCGCTTTTCTCACCTTTTCTGTTGATTGGCATATATTGAAAGCAGGGCCTGCCAACCTGCTGATAGGCCCTGGAAGAAAAGGGAGGGAACTTTATGCCAATGACCATTGCCACGTCTGCCAACCCCATTTCCATGAGCCAGGCCATTACAGATCTGATTGAATCCATTGCACTGGAGGAAACCGCCCTCAGCCATATCCTTCATGCGGAAAGCGAAAAGCTGCACAAAGCCATCAACATGGGCGAAGTGACGCTGGAAGAGATTATGAACGTAAACGACACCGTGATGAGCATGGTGAGCACCATCAACGAATTAGAGCACACGCTGCGCGATAAGCTGGAGTTTATCTCCAACAATCTGTATTACCCCTCGCGTGAAAGCGCGGGCGCCTGAAGCGCCTGCTGAAATGGGTATACGCCCGCCCCCTGCTGCAAGCGCCGCCGCGGGCGGCCAACCATCAAAAAGGAAAAGAGCCGGCCGGGTAACACCGGCCGGCCCTTTTGTTTGGCGTGGCAGTTTTGCAGCATGCCCCGCAGGGGTGTTTCTTCTTGCCTGGGCCCCTTTTTCACGTAACCGCCCGCCTTTTCAAAAGCACGCTGCATAAACCGCACGCGGCAAAGCATACAAGCACAAGATACCACAAATTCTCAAGCCCAAGGCCGCCATCCAGCATTGCCCTGTAGCCCCAAAAAGCGGGCAAAACACGCCCCATACCTTCCAGAAAGCCCGGCAGCATATTTGTGGGGAACATGATGCCGGAAAGCATAATAGAGGGCAGAAACACAAGCTGTGCCGCCATTGTCAATTTTGCCTGGCTTTTTACCGCCAGCCCCAGCACACCGCCAATGCTCAGCGATGTGAGCAGATACAGCGCCAACGCAAGGAAGAACTGAAAGAAGCTTGCCGGCAAAGCCGCCCCGAACAGCACAGGGGCAAGCAGAAGTATCATGGCAGAGGTAAGCAGCAGGTGAAAAAATGCGGAAATGGCCATGGTGACAAGCCCCAAATATAAGGGCACCCCGTTCGCCTTATAAACCTTTTTCACATCGCTGCCATAGGTTTCTACCAAAGAGGGCGGCAGCCCGATAAACGCCCCCATGGAAACGCTCATCACAATCATGGATTGTATCAGCGTGTTTTTCATTTCGGGCATAACGGAAGTAAAAATGCCGCCCATGAGAAGGAAGAATGCAAGCGGAACCAGGTAACATGTAACCAGCAGGGCCCGGCTTCTGATATCCAGCCTCCATTGCAACGCTATGCCATACAGAAAGCCATTCATTGCTCTGCCCTCCCTGCCATTTCCACAAAATGTTGTTCCAACGTGCCCCTGTTCACCTGAATGTCCAGCACCTCGGCCCCCTCGCGTTTCAGCCTGCTTAGAAGAGAAAGCAGGGCATCCGCTACATTTTCCGTTTCCACCGTGTTGCTTCCCTGCTGTGTTTTAATGTGGACCCAATACTTTTTTCCCACTTTTTCACTCAGTTCAGCAGCTGTGCCGCAAAAGGAAATGCGCCCGCCGTTCAAAATGGCAATGCGGTCGCACAGGGCCTCCACTTCTGCCATGTCATGGCTGGCCAGCACAATGGTTTTTCCCTGTGCTTTCAAGTTTCGTATCTGATTGTGCAGCGCAAGCCTGCCCTCCACATCAAGCCCTGCTGTTGGCTCGTCCAGAAAAATAATGTCCGGGTTTCCAACAAGCGCAAGGGCAAGGTGAAGCCGCCGTTTTTGCCCCGTGGACAGCTGAAAATACTGCTTCTTTTCCAGTTCCTGTATGCCAAGGGCCGCAAGCATAGAGCTTTCGGCCTTTGTCTTTTTCCATTTGGAAAACAGTGTTACAGCTTCCAGCGGTTTGATATGCGCGGGCAGCGATGCCGATTGCAGCTGAATGCCTGTTTTTCCTTTGGTAACAATTGTGCCTCCGTCATAGCTTCGCAGGCCCTCCATACACTCCATGGCCGTTGTCTTTCCCGCCCCGTTCACACCAAGAAGAGAAAATATCTCCCCTTGAAAAATTTGAAAATCCAGCCCTTTCAAAACAGCGTGGCCGCCATAACTTTTCTGCAGCCCGCAAACCTGTATGGCAGTATTCATTCTTTCCCCTTCCCTCCCTTTCCAAATGGGCCTGCCTCGCATGTTGAAAAATAGGCCTGCAGGGCCGGTTCTATATACTCGTTCACAAGCTTTTGCCTTTGTTCCCACGCGTTTTCCGCCGCGTCCATTTTTCCTATTTTGATCAATTCCGGCAGCATGCTTACATCCCCATTCGTAAACTCCATCACAAGGCCCCAATATTCCTCTGCGGCGCGCTGGCCCTTTTCACTCTCTGGCGGCACCCCGGCCTCTTTCAGCTGCACAATGGCATCACCCAATTGGTTGAACCGCTGCATAAAATTCAGAGCGCCTGCTTTATCGAACCGGCTGCGGATGTTATCCAGCATACCGTCGTCAAAGTGCTTGATCAGATGGTAAGAATCATTTTTCATTTGCAGGTTCACAATAATATCCGCATATTTTTTAAAGTTCACCGTCTGCATCTGCAGCACTTCTGTTTTCAGCTGTTCGATGGCCTTCAAAGAAGCTGTCAGCCGCTCAATCTCTTTTCGAATCTCGCCTGCCTGTTCTGCAAGGGCGTTGGCAACGTCGTCAGGTGCTTCCAAAGAGGGCAGGCGCTGTTTGATGTCTTCCAGCGAAAAGCCCAGAGATTTCAAGGACAAAATCTGATGAAGCCGTATGAAATCTTTCTCTGTATAAAGCCTGCGCCCGCCCTCGCTCTCTGCCGATGGGGAAAGAACGCCCACCCTATCGTAGTATTGCAAAGTGCGCACCGTAACGCCCATCTTCTTTGCCACCTGGCCAACCGTCAAAAAGCCGTGCGGTATTGCTCTGTATTTCGCCATTCCACTTTCGCCCCTTTCAGATACATGATAAACCATGACGCAGCGTCATAAGCAAGCCTTTTCTGAAAGAAAAATAGTTGGCCCGCCATGCAAAAAGAAAGCCCGCACAGCCGTTTTGGCCGTGCAGGCTTTCGGTTTCATACACCATATGCAAAATTGCAGCGCCTGTGTGGAAAAGGCCTTCCCTCATACGTAACAGGGCATGGGCCCGCATACCGGCCCATCTGCGCCCAAAACAAAAGACCTGGCTGCAGGGCGAACAGGCCCCAAGGCAGGGCAGCACCCTTCTTAGGCCCTTTTTCTCCATTTCAGCAGCAGAGATGAATGGATGATGACAAAGACAGACCCCGCATTATGCACCAAGGCCCCCACCACAGGGTTCAAAATGCCGGTCATGGCAAGCAGAATGGCCACAAAGTTCAGCGCCATGGAAAACGCCAGGTTCCATTGAATGGTACGCATCATTTTTTTCGCCAGCTGCAGCAGATGTGGCAGCGCTTTGATACCATCGTTCACAAGGGCAATGTCCGCCGCATCCACCGCAATGTCGCTGCCCACACCGCCCATGGCGATGCCCACATGCGCCTTTTTCAGCGCGGGCGCGTCGTTTACGCCGTCCCCTATCATGCAAACCGGGCTGCCCTGCTGCTGGCTGGCATCTATCCACGCCAGCTTGTCCTCTGGCAGGCACTCCGCGCGGAACTCTTTTATGCCAAGCCGGCCCGCAATGGTGCGCGCCGCGCTGTCATGGTCGCCCGTCAGCAACACCGGCTCGGGCCCGCAGGCCCTCACCTGCCCAACTACTTCGGCTGCATCCGGCCGAAGCGTATCTGCCAGGGCAATAAAGCCGGCGGCGGCGCCGTCCAGCGCAAGATACATCACCGTGCAGCCCTGTGCTGTATATGCAGCCGCCTGCTGCATGGCCGCAGGCGGCACCTCTGCCCCCTGCTGGGCCAGCAGGGCCTGTGTGCCCGCCGCCACATGAACCCCGGCCACCTGAGCCGTCACGCCGCGGCCCGGAAGCATGGCAAAGGCCGTTGGCTGTGCAGGCGCCGGGCCGCCGGTTTTGCCATACCCGCGCACAATCGCTTTTCCCAGCGGATGTTCCGAGCGCAGCTCTGCCCCTGCCGCCAGCGCATATAAGGCCTGGCGAGGCCACTGAGGCAGAATGGTGCACACTTCCGCTACCTCCGGCGCGCCGTATGTAAGCGTGCCTGTTTTGTCAAAGGCCACTTTGACAACCGATGCCAGCCGTTCCAGCGCATCGCCCTCGCGCACCAGAAAGCCATACTTTGTGGCATTGCCAATGGCCGCCATAATGGCCGTGGGCGTGGCAAGCACCAGCGCGCAGGGGCAAAACACCACCAGAATTGTCACAGCACGCAAAATTTCGCCTGTCACCAGCCATGTCAGCGCTGCGCTGGACAATGCAATCACCACAATCCAGGTGGCCCAGCGGTCTGCAAGGCCTACAATTTTCGCCTTGCCTGCATCTGCAGACTGCACCAGCCGCACCATGCGCTGAATGGAGCTATCCTCCCCCACCCTGGTGGCGCGCATATCAAAGGCGCCGAACTGGTTCACTGTTCCGCTGGCCACTTCATCCCCTTCCGCTTTATCCACCGGAAGAGATTCGCCTGTCATCACGGCCTGGTCAATGGACGTTTGCCCGCTGATAATCACGCCATCCACTGGGACGGCCTCGCCCGGCAGCACGCGCAGCACATCGCCCACCTGAACCGCCTGTGCATCAACCGTTTCCTCGCCCTGCGGTGTAATGCGGCGCGCTGTGCGCGGCGTAAGGTGCACCAGCTTTTCAATGCCGGCGCGTGCCTTTGCAACAGTGAGGTCTTCCAGCAGGCCGCCCAGCTGCATAATGAAGGCCACCTCGCCCGCGGCAAAATCTTCCCCAATCAGCACGGATGCCACCAGCGCCAGAGACACCAGCACGTCGGCCTTGATGTCGAAAGATGTCACAAGGCCAATCACAGCTTCCAGAATGATGGGCACACCGCACAGAATAATGGCCACCCATGCAGCGTCGAACGGCAGCGCAGGAAACCCGGCTATGCTGGCCGCAAGCGCAATGCCGGAAATGATGAGGAAAGCAAGTTCCCGCTTTATGCCGCCCCACGCTAAAATTTGTTTCAAATATCTCACTGCAACGCCCCCTTATACCTATATAGGTATGGGTTTATTATACCCGTATGGGTATCTTTCTGTCAAGTATAGCCATCACATTTCGCATTCCGTTTTCTCCCCCCTACTTTCCTGAAAAGAAAGCAAATGCTTTTCCCCTTGACAGAAAAGCGCCCTGCACAGTATAATGAATAGGCATTCGCGGCACTGCTGTTTTTCAAGGCCGTGCTGATGTGCAGATGTAGTTCAATGGTAGAACCCCAGCCTTCCAAGCTGGTCACGCGGGTTCGATTCCCGTCATCTGCTCCACAAAAAAGCCCGTGGAACTAATGTTCCACGGGCTTTTTCTATCCCTTTTGTTCACACTTTTGTTCACACTTTGAAACAGAAACAGCATGAGACGGTTTCCATCTGTTTCATATACGGGCCGCCTTTATGAAAGGTTGCCGGCAGCCGTGGGGGCCTGTGCCTCATGCCTTGGCAGCTCGGGCGTGGTGCCGCCCTGGCGAAACACCCGGCTTGCGAAAAACGGCAGGTATAAAACGCCCATGGCCACAAAGCTAAGCAGAATACTGAGCCAATCCAGCACCTGGTTGCTGATGGAATCGGCACTGGCGAACAACAGCACCGCGTTGTTGTTGAAAAAGTGAATCATCACCGGCGCCCAGATGCTCTTCGTCTTGGCATAGGCAAACCCGAAGAAAACGCTGTAGCAAATGCACAGGAACACCTGGTTGAGCACGCTGAGCGCCCAGGTGTCCGGGCTGTAATAAAAGATATTGATGGGCAAATGCCACAGGCCCCACACAGCGCCCAGCACCAGAATGCCGCCCCGCGGGCCGAACTGTTTTTGCAGCAGGGGCTGCAAAAAACCGCGCCAGCCATATTCTTCCCCAAAGAAAGCAGTAAAGGCCAAAACAAAGCTTAGGGGCATTGCCAGCAGGTTTGCCAGGGCAAGCATGGGGCTCCACCCTTCCGGCACAGCACCCGCCTGTGCCATGGCCGGGTCTGCCAGCATCATCATGCCGCTTAAAAGGAAGATGCGTGCAAAATACAACACAATAAACAGCAGCAGCATTACAAAAGAGTTTGTGCCGCCCGTTTTGGTAAGGCGCAGGCCATAAACCGCGCGCCGGGCCTTTCCATCGGCAAAATAGCACACCCATGCTGCCAGCGTGCCGCCCATCATGACCAAATTACTGATGAGCGCCCACGGCAGCGCCGGCGCCAGCACACTGGCCAGGCTGCATGCCAGCATCAGAACAGTAAGCGCCAGAAAGCACACAAAAAATTTACGCGGCAACATGTTATCCTCTTTCTTGGTAACAAACAGCGCCAACATAACGCCTGCCGCCGGGTAGAACATTTGTGCATTGGGAAAAACGCTTACATCACTGCCCGCATAAAAACCTGCGCCCATTGCAATGCCCATCAGATAAGGCACGCCAAAGGCCACCAGTGCAAAAATCAGCAGCTGGCGTTTTTCCAGCGCGTTCCATTGAACCGTAAATTTCACGAAAAATCTCTCCTCAAAACAGTTTTATGGGGTGCCCGAAAAACGGGCCGCCCCGGAAAGCTGGCAGCAAAGCACAGAAAGCGGCTTTTGCCCTGCCGCCCGCCGTGCGCAAATTCCATTTTCATCCCTGCAGGATACAATTTGCACAGCCTTCGCGGGGTATCGTATTCCACCTATCCCTCCTTTGCCGGTGAAGCCGTTTCTTTCCCGGCGCTGCGCAGGGAAAGAAAAAGCCCGGGCTTTTTGCGTTTTCCGAAAGAGGGCTGCAAAAATGCAGCGTCTCTCTTATATCGGGTTCATTATATCTGCATCCACCTGCATGTCAAGAAAATGGGCGCCAGAAAAGTGCCCGTCTCGTGTGCAGAGTGCGTTACTCTGTGCGCAAAGCCGTAACAGGGTCTTGCCTGGCGGCCTTTTTCGAGGGAATAAGCCCACCAAGCAGCGTAAGCAGCACACTGAGCGCCACCAGAATAACCGCCGCACCTGCGGGCAGCACAGCGCTGACATCTGTGCTGTTTGCAATTTGGTGGATGATGTGGTTGCCCGGCACCAGCAAAAGAAGCGTGATTCCAATGCCAATCAACCCGGCACAGAGGCCTATGATAAATGTCTCGGCGTTGAACACCTGCGAAATATTCCCCTTGGAAGCGCCAATGGCGCGCAGAATGCCAATTTCCTTTTTGCGCTCCAACACACTGATATAAGTGATGACGCCAATCATAATGGAAGACACAATCAGCGAAATGGCCACAAACGCCACCAAAACATAGCTGATGACATTGATGATGTCTGTCACAGAGGACATCAGCGTGCCCACCATATCGGTATAGGTAATTACCTTTTCTTCCTGGCCGCTTTGCTGCATGCGGGCATTGTAACCGTCCAGAATGGCCAGCACCTGTTCTTTGGCCTCAAAATCCAGCGGGTAGATGCTGATTGCACTGGGCTCGGCAGGGTCTGCATAACCAAGTGCCTGCAGGTTTCCGTCATAAGAGCTGGAGGAAGCCGTCATCAGGCTCATCAGCACCTCACTGAGTTCTTCCTCGGTCATATTCACCTGAATAGCGCCGGAGAAGGCATCGGCGTCCACATGGAATGCGTCTTGAAATGCCTGCTGCAACTTTTCGCCAGACTGGTTCATATTCTGGCTCAGCTGTGTTTGCAGCGCCGAGCTAACGGCCGTGGCAAGCTTTTCCGCTATCTGCGGCATCAGCTGGTTCAAGGCACCGGCCATTGCCTGCTGCATTACCTGAGCCATGCCTCCAGTGTCCACCATGCCCGCAAGGGCGGCCGACAGGGTGCGCCGGGCCTCCTCGGTTTGCAGGTATTCCATAAAGTAATCGCCAATTTTGGCCGGGTCTGCCAGGCCGTGCTCGGCCGCATATGCCTGATAACCGCTCAACACCGTGCCGGCCAGCTTCGAAAGCTGCTCCTGCGTGAGTTGCGCATCCATGGCGGAAGAAATGATATCGGCCGCGCCCTGGCCCAAAATTTCCTGGGCTTCGTCCGTGGCCAGGTATTCCTGCAAATATTGCTCAAACTTCGCCGGGTCTGTGTTCCCATTTTCGATAGCCCAATTGCCATAGCCGGCCATCACGTCTGCCACCAGCTGCTGCAGCTGTTCGGCCGAGACATCAAGGCCGCTCTCGCTCAGCAGTTCGCCCAGCGCCTGCCCCAGCAGCGCTTTGGCCTCATCGCTTTGCAAATATTGAACAAAATATTCATCCAGGCGGGTAAAATCCGCCTGCGGGTTACCGGCGGCATATTCGGCATACCCCGCCAGCAAAGCATCGGCCAGCGCCTGCAGCTGCTCGGGCGTTGCATTGATTTGAATGCCATCCATCAGGCCAGAGAGGTCCAGCTTCAGCCCGGAAAGGTCCAAATCTCCCATTGCAGAGCTGTCCAGCTTCAGGTTGGAAAAGTCAAACAGGCCGGCCATTGCCTCTTCCAGGCTGCCGGTGTCCACCGAAAAAGCGTTTTCCAGCGCAGCCTCATCCACGCTGAACATCTCTTCCAGGCCAAGCCTGCCCTCTTCGCTCTCCTGGCCGAAGGGGTCCCCTGTGAATACGTTGACATCGGGCTTTTCAATTTGCTGGCGCACAATTTCGCTTTCGGCCGCCTGGCGCATCACGTGCTGCGTTAAGCCCGCCGTATAATTGATGCCCGGGCTGAGCATGGCGGCCATTGAGCCATCTACCGGCTGCACAATGCCGACAATTGTCAAATCTTCCCCCTGCTGCACAAGCTGCTGCATAAAGGAGACATTGTCAGATTTATCCGTCCAAACCCCGTATTGCTCATCGTAAGAATAATAATCTGCCGCGTTTACCAGCTTAAAGGTAATGCCAAGAATATCTTCATAGGCATACCCTGTGATGCCATTTGGCACATCAACGGCCTCTTCCGCGGCAAATTGCTCTACCATGGAATCCAGCTCTGCGCCGTCCCGCAGGCCCAGGGTATACAGCAGAAAATCGCTGATATCGCCGCCGGAAGTAAGCACCACCACGCACTCGTTCGCATTTTCCGGCCAGCGGCCGGCTTTTATCTCATATTGGTCTTCATACAGGCTGCTGTCTTCCGGCATCTGGTAGAACACATTGGTGCTCACCATGGAAGCCATCATGCTGTTGGATGTATTGGACGAGCCAAGGCCCAGCGGCGCAAACGATTCATCCGGGTTTACTTTGCGGTAGCTGCCATCCTTCCAAAGATAGATCTGCGGGGTGACACTGTAAGAATATTCCACCGCGCTGGTATATTCTTCAATGCCGCTTTGCCCGCTTTCCAAATATTCTTTCAGCGAGGCCAGGTCGTTCGAGCCTATTTTGGAAAACGTCTGCGTAATCATATCCGCCACGCCCACGTCATGCTTCTCCTGCCCTTGCTCTGCATCCACCATGCCGGCCATCATGGCGGAAAGGTCCATTCCCGAGCTTTGAATCTGCAGCGGATATTCCGAAAGCGTGTCTTCCTCCACCGTTTCAATATAACGGTTTACCCCATTGGAAAGCGACAAAATCAGCGCAATGCCAATGATGCCGATGGAACCTGCAAACGCGGTGAGCAGGGTGCGCGCCTTTTTGCTGCGAAGGTTTTGAAAGCTGAGCGCAAAGGCCGTCAGGAAAGACATGGACGAACGCCGCGCCCATTTTTTGTGGGCGGACGGCGTTTCGGGCGGCGTATAGGGCGAAGAATCGGCCAGAATGCGCCCGTCACTCAGGCGCACAATGCGCGTGGCATATTCGTTGGCAAGCTCCGGGTTATGGGTAACCATAATCACAAGCCTGTCGCGCGCCACCTCTTTCAAAAGTTCCATCACCTGCACGCTGGTCTCGCTGTCCAGCGCGCCAGTCGGCTCATCTGCCAAAAGGATATCGGGGTCGTTCACCAGTGCGCGTGCAATGGCCACGCGCTGCATCTGCCCGCCGGAAAGCTGGTTTGGGCGCTTGTTCATATGTTTGCCAAGGCCCACCTTTTCCAGCGCTTCCACAGCGCGGCGCCGTCGCTCGGCGCGCGGCACGCCGGATACCGTCAGCGTAAGTTCTACATTGGAGAGAATGCTTTGGTGCGGAATCAGGTTATAACTTTGAAAAATGAAACCTACCGTATGGTTCCGGTAGGTGTCCCAGTCGCGATCTGTGTACCGGCTGGTGGAAACGCCATTGATTACCAAATCGCCGCTGTCGTAGCGGTCCAGCCCGCCTATCACATTCAGCAGTGTTGTTTTGCCAGAGCCGCTGGGCCCCAGAATTGCCACAAATTCACTGTCACGAAAGCTCAAACTCACATGGTCCAGTGCCTGCTGCACCAAATTGCCCGTTTTGTACTGTTTGCAAATATCCTTTACCTGAAGCATAATTTCGCCGTCTCCTGCAAAAACGCCCTTTGTCATGAAAAACCAAGCGCACAAAAATGTGCAGAATAGCATTATTATAGCCACAGTGCACTTTTGCTGTCAAGATAAAAGGCCCCCCGGCAGCCGGGAGGCCCGCAGGCATTGTGTGACGGTTTCAGGCAGCTTCGGCCTGCCGGCGAATGAAATGCCAAAGCACCCCAAAGGCCGCCAGCAGCACCGCCGTGCAAAACAACACCGCCTTTTGCCCCCACCAGGCGCTGAGGGCTGCGCCGCACAGTGCGCCAAGGCAAAACACCCCAATTACAGCCCAATAGCGAAGTGCGGCAAACCATTCGCCCCGGTCCCGCTTTTTCAGCGCCAGAAAGGTATGCTCACCGGCGCTGCGCAAATTGCCGGTGCAGAAAGTGGTAGCATACGGCATGCCGTGTGTTTTTCGAAAGCCATTGAACTGAAGAGAACACACAAATGACACCAGCACAATGACAACAGCATCTGGCACGCCCGCCGGCAGAAACGCAATGCCTGCCAGCACAGCAGCCTCGGCCGCAAGCAGCGCATGATACCACGATGCCCGCCTGCGTGTGCTCATGGCAGCGCGCATCCATTCGCTGGCAAATACCCCAGCCAGAAATGCCCCCACAGGCACAAGGTAATACCACGCGTGTGCATCTGCGTTCGCAGCATACAGCATCATCAGCGCAAGGTTGCCTGTCTGTGCATTGGCGAATACATGCCCATGCAGAAGATAGGTGTACGATTCCAAAAAGCCGCCCACAAACACAAGGCAAAGCCCAAAGCGCATGCGCTCTTGCGCCGGCACAGCTTCCACCCGTTTTGCCGCATTGGCCATTTTCCCATTTCCCCTTTCCACGTTTGGCCCGCGCCCCGGGCGCAAGGCCGCCTTTCCCACAAAAAAGCAGAGAGGCCCCCTCTCTGCTTTTCTTCTCTTAACCCAGCTTTTCCAGCGCCAGGCGAATGCGCTGCAGGGTTTTTTCCTTGCCCAGCATGGCGGCAAGGTCTGTGCCGCCGCCGGGGGTAGAGCGCTGGCCCGCCAGCGCAATGCCAAGCGGGTACATCAGCCAGCCGTTCTTTTTTTCCATGGCCTCGGCCTTTGCACGGCAAGCTTCAAAAATAGCGTCCTTATTCCAGGCCTGCAGCGGTTCCAGCACAGCCAGAATAGCCGTCAGCGCCTCGCGCGCCGTATCGGGCGTTGTTTTCTGCTTTTTGTTCTCGAACAGTTCCAGCTCATAATCCGGCAGGGTGTCAATAAAAGCCACACGCGGCGGAATGTCGGCCAAAAACTCGCACCGCGGCTGCAGGTTTGCACACAGCAGGGTGCGGTCTACCTTGCTTTGCACCGCTTTATCCAGCCATGGGGCTGCCAGCTGCGCAAACTTTTCTGCCGGCAGGGCACGAATATAGGCAGCATTGATAGCCGTGAGCTTCTGCGTGTCAAAGATGGCGGGTGATTTGTTGATGTTGGCCGGGTTCCATATCTTCACCATCTCTTCCAGCGAAAAAATTTCCTCTTCGCCCTTCGGGCTCCAGCCAAGCAGCAGCAGGTAGTTCAAAATGGCCTCGCTGAGATAGCCTTTTGCCACAAGGTCCTGATAGCTGGCGTCGCCATTGCGCTTTGAAAGCTTGGTGTGCGCGTCTTTCATCACGGGCGGGCAATGGATATAGGTGGGCACCTGCCAGCCGAACGCCTCGTACAAAAGGTTGTATTTCGGCGCGCTGGAAAGATATTCCGACCCGCGGATGACGTGCGTAATATGCATCAAATGGTCATCCACCACATTGGCAAAGTTGTAAGTGGGCATGCCGTCACTTTTCAGAAGAATCTGGTCTTCCAGCTCTGCGTTCTCCACCTCGATATGGCCGTACACAAGGTCATCAAAGGCCGTTTTGCCCGTGCGGGGCATCTTTTGGCGGATGACGTACGGCGTGCCCGCGGCCAGCAGGCGCTGCACCTCTTCGGGCGGCAGCTCACGGCAGTGGCCGTCGTAGTGGCCCACGGCTTCGCCTGCGGCCTTCTGGCTTTCGTGCAGCGCCTGAAGGCGCTCTTCCGTGCAAAAGCAATAATACGCCTTGCCCAGCTTTACAAGCTGTTCGGCATATTCCTTAAACATGCCCATGCGCTGGCTTTGCACATAGGGGCCCACAGGGCCGCCCACATCCGGGCCCTCGTCCCACACAAGGCCCGTCTCGCGCAGGGTGTTGTAAATCACGTCCACCGCGCCCTCTACATAACGGCCCTGGTCCGTATCCTCAATGCGCAGGATAAAGGTGCCGTCCTCGTGCTTGGCCGTGAGGTAGGTGTACAGCGCCGTGCGCAGGTTGCCCACATGCATATAGCCTGTGGGGCTGGGGGCAAAGCGCGTTCTTACGCGTTTGAATTCCATGGTGTTCCGCCTTTCTGTTTCGCTTTTGCGCCCGCGCGGGCGCGGGCAGGTTCAGCCCTTTGCCGCCTGCATCGTCTTGGCAAAACTGTCTTTCAGCGTGACAATGCGGTTGAACACGCCGGGGTTTTTCGAATCTGGCGTGAAATAGCCTGTGCGCACAAACTGGAAGCGCTGGCCCGGCTGTGCATGTTCCAGCGCGGCCTCCAGCTTGCAGCCGCGAAGCACCTGCAGGCTTTCCGGGTTCAGGTAGTCTTTATAGTCTGCGCCGTCCGGCATGGCGTTCATGTCTGCCAGCGTGAACAGCTGGTTGTACAGGCGCACTTCCGCATCCACTGCATGCGCACAGCTCACCCAGTGGATGGTGCCGCGCACCTTGCGCCCGTCGGCTGGCATACCGCAGCCTGTCTCCAGGTCTGCCGTGCAGTGGATGGCCGTCACATTGCCTTCGGCATCTTTTTCGAGGCCCGTGCACTTCACAAGGTACGCGCCCATCAGGCGCACTTCCCCATCCGGCCGCAGGCGTTTGAACTTGGGCGGCGGCACCTCGGCGAAATCAGATTTCTCAATCCAGCACTCACCGCTGAAGGCCACCTTGCGCGTGCCCGCTGTTTCGTCCTGCGGGTTGTTGGGCAGCTCAAAATACTCCGTTTTGCCAGCGGGGTAGTTGTCGATGACAAGCTTCACCGGCTCCAGCACAGCCACGCGGCGCAGGGCCGTGCCGTCCAGTTCGTTGCGGATGCAAAATTCCAGCATGCGCGCGTCCAGCAGGCTGTTTGCCTTGGCCACGCCCGCGCGCTGCACAAAGTCGATCAGGCTGGTGGGCGTATAGCCGCGGCGGCGCAGGCCGCACACAGTGGGCATGCGCGGGTCGTCCCAGCCATCCACAATGCCCAGCTCTACCAATTCGCGCAGGTAGCGCTTGCTCATCACCGTGTTGGTGATGTTCAGCCGCGCAAATTCGCGCTGTTTGGGGAACTCTCCGCCCGCAATGTTCTCAATCACCCACTCGTACAGCGGGCGATGGTTTTCAAACTCGAGGCTGCACAGGGAATGCGTGATGCCCTCCAGGTAATCCTGAATGGGGTGCGCATAATCGTACAGCGGGTAGATGCACCATTTATCACCCTGGCGGTGATGCGAAACGTGCTTGATGCGGTAAATGGCCGGGTCCCGCATATTCATGTTGGGGCTGGCAAGGTCTATTTTGGCGCGCAGCGTCTTTTCGCCGTCTGCAAACTCGCCCGCGCGCATGCGCCGGAACAAATCCAGGTTTTCCTGCGGGGTGCGGTCCCGGTAGGGCGAAGGCCTGGAGGGCACACCGGCATCGTCGCCGCGGTAGGCCTGCATCTCCTCGCGCGTCAAATCGTCCACATATGCCTTGCCTTCCAAAATCAGTTTTTCGGCATATTCATAACATTTGTCAAAGTAGTCACTGCCATAAAAGATGCCGCCGTTCGGGTGCGCGCCCAGCCACTCCAGGTCTTCCCGGATGCTGTTCACATACTCTACATCCTCGCGGGCGGGGTTCGTGTCGTCATAGCGCAGGTTGAATTTGCCGCCATACGCCTGCGCGATGCCCCAGTTGATCCAGATAGCTTTCACGCTGCCAATGTGCAGGTAGCCATTCGGTTCCGGCGGAAAGCGCGTGTGAATCTCTTTCACCACGCCGCGGGCAAGGTCTTCATCGATGATCTCGGTGATAAAATTGCTGGGCTTTTCCATTGCGTTCTTTCCCCTCCACACAAAGTGCCCGCGCGGCGCGCGGGCCTTGGTTCCATATGTTTCGATTATAGCGTAAAGCCGCCCGTTGTTCAAGCCAAAACCGTTTTGCGGGCGCAAAAAGCGGTGCGCTTCGCCCCATAAGAAAGCTGCCCTGCGCATTTTTGGGCCCGCGCGCGTCATACCTTTTTCTAAAAGGAGGAATGCATGCATGTTTGGGTGTGTGGGAAAACGCGCGGGGCGCAGCATGCTGTGCTGTGCCATGCTGCTGGTGTTGGCAGCGGCGTGGGGCGGGGCAGCCCTGTTTCAATGGGCCTGGCCCGCGGCAGTAAGCGTGCAGAAATATGAATGGGGGCTTTCGTTCCAGGGCGGCGAGGGCGAACCGCCCGTGCCAAACCTTTCGGCCGAACAGCTTGCACAGCACAGTGCCTATTACTGCGGAAGCGGAGGCGAAAAACGGCTTTACCTGACATTTGACTGCGGCTATGAAAACGGGAACATGCCTGCTATTCTGGACGCACTGAAAAAGCACAATGCCCCCGGCGCATTTTTTGTGGTGGCGCCCTACATAGAAGAAAACCCGGCCCTTGTGCGCCGCATGGCGGCCGAAGGGCACACCGTGGGCAACCACACCAACCACCACCCCGACATGACCACACAGAGTAAAGAGCAGTTCACGCAGGAGCTGCAAAGCACCGAAGCGCTTTATTACCAAATCACCGGCCAGCCTATGGCGAAATTCTACCGCCCGCCGGAGGGAAAGTTCAGCGACGAGAACCTTACCTGGGCGGAAGAGCTGGGCTATCGAACCATTTTCTGGAGCCTTGCCTATGTAGATTGGAACCAGGAAAGCCAGCCCAGCGCCCAGCAGGCGTTTGCAAAGCTTCTGCCCCGCACCCATGCGGGCGCCATTGTGCTGCTGCACTCCACCAGCGCCACCAATGCCGCCATCCTGGACGAATTGCTGGCCAAATGGGAAGAGATGGGCTATACGTTCGGCACGCTGGATGAGCTGGGCGCGCGCGCCTGTGCGCAGGGCTCGCCGCATGTCATTGCCCTGGATGCAGGCCATGGCGGCATGGACACCGGGGCGGCCGGCCCCACCGACGAGGTGCTGATGTGCGAACAAACCGTAGATGCGCTGTATGCCCTGCTGGAAGCAGACCCCAACTATTCCCCCGTGCGCTGCCGCGAAAACGGGCAGGATGCCGCCATTGCCGGCCGGGCAGCGCGTGCCGGGCAGGCAGGCGCCTGCCTTTTGCTGAGCGTGCACGGCAATTTGGATTCCTCCAGCCAATCACACGGGTTTGAGTGTTACCCCACGCCGCCCGGGCGCGCTTACTATGAAGAGGCCAGCCGTTTTGCCCACTGCATTGCACAGGGCATGGGCAGCGCCGGCCACCGCCTGCGCGGTGAGACGGGCGTGCGCTTTGTATATTACCAGGGCAAAAGCAAAAAAATAGTGGACAGCAGCGACACCCGCGTGCGCGAAGAAAACAGTTTTGGCATTCTGGAAAAGGCCCCCTGCCCTGCCGTGCTGGCCGAGCAGTGCTTTCTCTCCAACAGCAGCGATTACGAGGCATGGGCCACGCCGCAGGGCTGCCAGCGCGCCGCGCGCGTGTATTACGAGGCCATCTGCCGCTATTTTGGCACGCAGCCCATTGCACAGGCATAAACAAAGCTGTTTTCCGGCACATGGCAAAGCCGGTAGCACGCAGAAAAAAATGCAGGCCACGGCATTGCGCCGTGGCCTGCATACGCTTTTGCTTTTGCGCCGGGCACTTCAGGTCATGTTGGCGAAGCGCTCTACGGCCTTGGTAAAGTTCTGAATGGTTTTATCGGCATCGCCGTGCTCGATGCCATCGCGCACGCAGTGGTTGATATGCCCTTCCAGCACCACCTGCCCCACCCGGTGCAGGGCAGATTTGGCGGCGTTGATCTGCGCCAGAATGTCCTCGCAGGGAATATCTTCATCCACCATCCTGTCAATGGCCTGCACCTG
>UREN01000022.1 GCA_900546885.1 uncultured Oscillospiraceae bacterium | reverse complement strand
ATATCCATGTCTTGTACAGCTAGAATACAATCCTGATGGATTGCCGGGCGTTTTAATGCATCTGAAGGCAAAACTGTGTGCTGAAGACAATGCCTTCTTGCAGGAACGCAGCTTTCCGTATGTTTTTCTGGCGCTGCTGTTCTGCGTGCTGCCGGGGCGCTTTGCTTAAAAACCGCCCGCCGTGCGGGGGAAGGGCAGCACGTCACGAATGTTGGGGATGGCGGTGAGATACATCACCAGGCGCTCGAAGCCAATGCCGAAGCCGGCGTGCTCCACCGTGCCGAAGCGCCGCAGGTCCAAATACCACTCATAGTCCTGCCGCGAAAGGCCTTTTTCTTCCATCATGCGCTCCAGCACGTCCAGGCGCTCTTCGCGCTGGCTGCCGCCGCACAGCTCGCCAATGCCGGGCACCAGAAGGTCTGCCGCGGCCACGGTTTTTCCGTCGTCGTTCAGGCGCATATAGAACGATTTGATCTCTTTGGGGTAATCTGTGACGAACACAGGCTTTTGAAACACCTGCTCGGTGAGGTAGCGCTCGTGCTCGGTCTGCAAATCGGTGCCCCATTCCACTTTGTATTGGAACGTGCTGTTCTTTTCCGCCAGCAGTTTCACGGCCTCGGTGTAAGAAATGCGGGCAAATTCGCTGGCGGCCACATGCTCCAGCCGGGCGCGCAGCTCTTTGTCAAAAAACTGAGTGAAAAAGTCTATTTCGTCCGGGCAGGTGTCCATCACATAGCGGATGACGCTTTTCACCATGGCCTCCGAGAGGTCCATTTCGTCCGAAAGGTCGGCAAAGGCAATCTCCGGCTCTATCATCCAGAACTCGGCCGCATGGCGCGGCGTGTTGGAGTTTTCAGCGCGGAAGGTGGGGCCGAACGTGTAAATTTTGCCAAAGGCCGTGGCCATGGCTTCGCCCTCCAGCTGGCCGGACACGGTGAGGTTTGTGGCGCGGCCGAAGAAATCTTTCGAGCAATCCACTTTGCCGTCCTCGCCAAGCGGCAGGTTGTTCAGGTCCAGCGTGGTCACGCGGAACATCTCGCCGGCGCCCTCGCAGTCAGACCCCGTGATGAGCGGCGTGTGCACATACACAAAGCCCTGTTCCTGCAGAAATTTGTGGATGGCAAAGGCGGCGGCGCTGCGCACGCGGAAAGCGGCGGAAAACGTGTTGGTGCGTGCGCGCAGGTGCGGCATGGTGCGCAGAAACTCCACCGTGTGCCGCTTTTTCTGCAAGGGATATTCTGGCCCGCACGCGCCCAGAATGGCGATGGCGCTGGCGTTTACCTCAAAGGGCTGTTTTGCGCCGGGCGTGTGCACCAGCGTCCCCTCCACCTTCAGCGAGGTGCCCACGCCGGCTTTGGCAATCTCTTTATAGTTTGCCAGCTTGGCGGCTTCGAACACCACTTGTACAGGCTTGAAGCACGAGCCGTCCGAAAGGGAGAGAAACCCGATGTTTTTCGAATCTCGCACGGTTTTGGCCCAGCCGCACACGGTCACCGGCGTGCCGTCCGGCGGCGTTTGGCGGAACAGGGCCGCGATCTCTGTTCGTTTCATATCTTTTCCTCCTGAAAATAAAAATCCGGCAGCCTGCATCGCCCTAACAGTTTAGGACGAATCGCTGCCGGATCCGCGGTGCCACCTAACTTGCCGCTTGCGCGGCCCCTTTTCCGCACGGGGCAAAGGCCCGTATGCGCTTGCAGCTTAACGCGCTGCCCACGGCGCACCTACTGCCCGCAAAGGCGGGGTTCAGCTTGCGGCTCGGGAGTGTTCTTCGGGCAGGGCTGTGCGCGGGGCTTGCACCGTCCCCCGCTCGCTTTGGCAAAGCGTTCTGCTGTACTTTTCTCCGTCTGTGCCTGTCTTATTCATTTTAGCGTCTGAAAAGGTGCCTGTCAAGCGGTGGCATGCTTTTTCAAGGCCAACATACAAGATGAACAATGGCCCGGGGCAAAACTGGGCACAAGTGCCAAGGCACAGCGCAAAATGTAATTTATGTGCAACAATTTTGCATTATTGGAATCTTGCGGCCAGGGCTTGCCAAACCTTATAATAAAAGGGAAATAAGGCCGCCTGTGCGGCTGGTGCGAGAGGAGAACATGCAACATGAACAACACTGCATTGCTGGTGGAATGCCTGCTGGATTTTGCCCGCCGGCACGGCCTGGTTTCCTCGCTGGATGTATATGTCAGCCGCAACACGCTTTTGGACCTGTTTGGCCTGGCCGAGCCATGGGAAGGGCCGGTGCCCGCCCAGACAGAGCCGGCGCCCACCGCCATCTTGGACGGCCTGCTGGATGCCGCGGCGGCCCGGGGCCTGTTTGACGCCAGCGTGCCCGCCCTGCGTGTGAATTTTGAAGCGCGCATCATGGGCGCCGTAATGCCGCGCGAGAGCGAGGTGTGCGAAACTTTCCGGGCCCTGTGGGAAAAAGAGGGTGCCCGCGCCGCCACCGATTATTTCTATGGGCTGTGCATTGCGTCCAACTATATCCGCACTGCGCAGATTGCCCGAAACATCCAATGGAATTACGAGGGGAAGTATGGCACGCTGGAAGTGACCATCAACCTCACAAAGCCGGAAAAAGACCCCAAAACCATCGCGCTGGAGCGGCTGCAGCCTTCGTCCAGCTACCCCAAGTGCATGCTGTGCATCGAGAATATCGGCTATGCAGGGCGCGTGAATTTCCCTGCGCGCCAGAACCACCGCGTGGTGCCCGTCAGCCTGTGCGGCGAGCGGTGGTACCTTCAATACAGCCCCTATGTCTATTACAACGAGCACTGCATCGTGTTCAGTGAAAAGCACGAGCCCATGTGCATCACCCCGCACGCCTTTGCCCAGCTGTTCGATTTCGTCAGCCAGTTCCCGCATTACACCTGCGGCTCGAACGCAGACCTTCCCATTGTGGGCGGCAGCATCCTCAGCCATATGCATTTTCAGGGCGGCCGCTACAGCTTTCCCATGCAGCGGGCCAAAACGCTGGCCGTGTACCGGTGTGAAAAATACCCCGACATTACGGTGCAAAGCATTGCCTGGCCCGTCACCACGCTGCGGGTAAAGGGGGCCGACAAGGCGCAGATGCTGGCCTTTGCGCAGGAGGCGCTGGGCCTTTGGCGCGGTTATTCCGATGAAAGCGTGGGTGTGCTGGCCTATTCGCAGGGGGCCGGGCACGCGGTGCCGCACAACACCATCACGCCTATTTTGCGCTATGACGCAGATGAAAAACAGTTTGTGTTCGACCTTGTGCTGCGCAACAACCGCACCACGCCCGAATACCCGGACGGCATCTTTCACCCGCATCAGGAGATCCATCACATCAAAAAAGAGAACATTGGCCTTATCGAGGTGATGGGCCTTGCCATTTTGCCCGGGCGGCTGGAAAAGCAGAGCGCCATGATTGCGAGTGTTCTGGCGGGCAGGCAAGGGGCGGACGCTGTGAAAGCCGCCGCGCCGGAGCATGCGCCCTGGCTGGATTACCTGGTAAAAACCTATGGTACGGCCATGACGGCGGAGAAGGCCCAGGCGGCCGTGCGGCGCGAGATTGGCGCAAAATTTGAGGCCTGCCTGGAACACGCGGGCGTGTTCAAACAGACGCCGCAGGGCCACGCCGCGCTGGCGCGCTTTTTGCAAAAGCTGGGGTGTGTGCAGGCAGAGATGATCTAGCGCGGGAACCCCTGCCGCGCAAAAGCCCCATGGCAAAGCCCAAAGGCTGCCATGGGGCTGTTTTGTGTTTTGCAGGGCTGCCCGTGCGCGCCGGCGCCGTGTGCGGCGTCAGGCCGCCTCTTCCCAGTTGCGGGAAAAATCGTCATAATGGCGCTCGTACGGCTCTTCCCGGCACGAAACGGTCATCACTTCTTCGTCTTCAAACACGCCCTTCGGGGCTATCGCTGCCATTTTCACCATACAAAAGCACATCCTTTCGCCCGTGCCTGCCGCTTGCCGTGCAGGCTGTTTTGTTTTTGTGCTTTCAGTATAGGCGAAAACATGTCCTATAAACAGGACTTTATTTGGCCGCGCCGTATTGCTGCAACACTTGGCGGCAATGTGCACAGAAAGCCTTTTGCACCTCGGGCGGGGAGATAAGCCTGGCTTCGGCGCCAAGGCCGGCCAGCCAGCCCATGAACTGCACACTGGGCACCACATGCACATAGGCGCGAAACCGTCCGTCCCCTGCGGGGAAAAACGTCACGTCTTTGCCAAAACGGTCTATCACCACCCCGGCCAGATGGGCGGCAAATTCCAGCGTCACACCGGTCTCCTCGCCGCCGAACATGCCGAAAGTGCGCTTGGTGTAGGCGGCCATATCCAGCCGGGCAAACACCTCTTTCCCAACCCGCGGCCCGCCGGCCAGGGCAAGGTGGGCCAGCCGGTCCGCGCGGTAATGGCGCATGGCCCCGGCCTCGGGGTCATAGGCAAGCAGGTAATAGTTTTCATCTTCCCAAATCAGGGCGTACGGCGAAACGGTATACAGCTTGCCGCCGCGGCGGTAGCGCACGGTTTTTTCCGGCGTCCACTCGGCAATTTGAAAGCGCACCTGCTCGTCGGTGGAGATAGCGGTGTGCAGAAGGTCGATGGTGTAGTAGATGCTCTCGTTCATGCTTTTGGGCCGGTTGGTTACAAACACCTGGCGCTGCAGCGCCTTTGCCTCGTGGCGGGAACAAAGGCTCTCCAGCTTTTTGATGAGCGCGCGGCTCTTTTTTTCGGAAAGGAATTTGGAGGACTGCACCGCGTCCACCAATAGCTTCAGTTCTGCCACTTCAAAGGTGCGTGAGGCCAGCGCCCAGCGGCAGATGTGCCCCTCGCGCAGGCAAATCACGTCCAGGCCGAAATCCTCCAGCGCACGAAGGTCTGTGTAGATGCTTTTGCGCTCGGCCGGGATGCCGCGCGCCGCCAGCGCCTCAATCAGCTGCGGCACGGTAAGCCCGTGGGCGCTGTCTGTTTCGCGTGCCAGAATATCGGCCAGAACCAGAATTTTCAGTTTTTGGCCCTCGATGCGCGCCATATGGCTCTCTCTCCTTTCCGGGGCGATTGCTGCGGTGCTGCCGGCGCCCTGCCTCAGGAAAACCAGCCTTCCGGCACCGTAATGTCGGCGCTGTGCACCGCTTGCCAGGAAAAATGGGCCGCGAGCGTCTGCAGGCTTACACTTTCCGGCGCGGGCAACAGCCCGGCCAGCGCAGCCAGGCGCCCCAGCAGCTGCCGGGGCGTAAATTTTTGGCGCAGCACGCCAAGGTCCAGTGCGCCGTCCCGTTTGGAAAGGCGCGCGCCCTGCCCGTTTACCAGCAGGGGCGTGTGAAAATAGTGCGGGGTGGCCAGGCCCAGTGCCTGCTGCAGAAAGATCTGGCGCGGGGTAGAGGCCAGCAGGTCGCGCCCGCGCACCACTTCGGTGACGCCCATGCGCGCGTCATCCACCACCACGGCCAGCTGGTAGGCGAACACCCCGTCCGAGCGGCGCACAATAAAATCTCCGCACTGGGTGGAAAGCTCCTGCCGCACGGTGCCGCACAGCCCGTCTGAAAAACTCACTTCCCGCTGCGGCACGGCAACGCGCAGCGCGCCCCGGCGGCCGGCGGCCTCTTTTTCGGCCCGCTGTGCGGGGGAAAGGCCGCGGCATGTGCCCGCGTACAGGGCTGTGCCGTCGGCAAGATGCGGTGCGCTGGCAGCGTGAAGGTCTGCCCGCGAGCAATAACAGGGGTATACGGGCCCGGCACAGCGCAGCCGGGCCAGCGCCGCCTCATAATATGGGGTGCACTGGCTTTGAAAATAAGGGGCGTTTGCCTCGCATGCGCCCGGGCCTTCGTCCCAGGTAAGGCCCAGCCAGCACAAATCGTCCATCAGCTGACGGGCATATTCCGGGCGGCAGCGGGCGGGGTCCAGGTCTTCAATGCGCAGCACAAAGCGCCCGCCGCGGCTTTTTACCGAAAGCCACGCCAAAAGCGCCGTCAGGGCATTGCCCAGATGCATGCGCCCGGAGGGGCTGGGCGCAAAGCGCCCCACGGGGGGCGCGCTCAATGCCCGCCCGCCCCTTTCACCAGCATGGCGGCCCGCCGCAGAACAGAGGCCGCCTGCTCTGCCGGCACGGCGGAAAGCGGCACGGGCCTTGCCGGGGCCTGCGGCCGCGCGGCCAGGGCAAGGTGATAACAGCACAGGCTCAGCCATTGCCCCATTTTATACCCGCAGCGTTCCAGCCGGGCCGCCGGCTCAAAACCCAGCGCTTTATGAAATTCTTCGCTGGCAAAATTCCCTTCCGTGATGAGCGCGTAACAATTGAGATATCCCTGCCGTTTGAGCAGCGCCAGCAGCGCGCCGTACAGAGCTGTGCCGATGTGGCGGCCGTGCGCATCTTCCGAGAGGTATACCGAAACCTCTACATCCCAGGCATACCCGGCGCGGCGGCCGAAACGTGCGCCATAGGCATACCCCAGCAGCGCGCCGTCCTCTTCCACCACAATCCACGGCAGGCCGTCCGCGCTGCACTGCTCCATCCGCGCCTCAAATTCCGGGCGGGGCGGCACGGCGGTCTCCCATGTGGCTGTCGTCTCCAGCACAAAGGGCGCATAAATGGCCATCATCATCCCGGCGTCCCTTTTTTCTGCAAAGCGAAGTGTTACAGTTCCCATCGTTTCGCCTCCCTCAGACGAAAATAGTCAGGGCTTGTGCACAAACCCGCAAAAGGCTTATAAACAGAATTATTATACCATAGCTTTTGTGTAAAATCTGTAATTTTACGCTGTTTTTTCAAATGTTTTGGCGCGCTTGCTATACAAACGCCGTGTTTTGCGGTATGATAAATTCTATGCTTGGGCAGTTCGCCCTGTTTTGGTGCTGCCGGGCAGAATGAATGGAACCGGAGGGCCCCGCATGGCTTTGCTTCGAACAATCGTTTGGTTTTTATATTTCTTTGGGGCGCTGGTGGCCCTTGTGCCGCAGATGATTTGCGCACAGCGCAAAAAAGCGGCCGGGGCCCCCGGCGCAAAGGCCTATATCCACCGCTATGTGCGCATGTGGGCGGGCACGCTGCTGCGCATTGCGGGCGTTACTGTCACGGTAAAAGGGCAGGAAAATATCCCGAAAGGGCGCGCCGTGGTGTTTACGCCGAACCACCAGGGCGATTATGACATCCCCCTGATGCTGATGTATCTGGACGAGCCGCACGCGCTGGTGGCCAAGATTGAGACAAAGAAGATCCCGCTGGTGCGCACCTGGATGAAGCTGCTGGATTGTGTGTTCATCGACCGCAAAAGCCCCCGCCACTCTATGGAGGCTATGCGGCAGGCGCAGGCGCTTGTGCAGGCCGGGGAAAGCGTGGTGGTGTTTCCGGAGGGCACGCGCTCGAAGGGGGACGCCATGGGCGAGTTCAAGGCCGGGGCTTTCCGCATTGCATGCAAGGCCGGGGCGCCCGTGGTGCCGGTGGCCATTGATGGCAGCTACAAGATTATGGAGGCCAATCACAATTTGATGAAGCCTGCGCATGTCAACATCACAATTCTGCCGCCCGTAGAGACGGCGGGGCTGGGGCGCACGGCACAGCACGAGCTGGCGGCACAGGTGGCGCAGGCCATTGCCGCGGCAAAGGGGGAAGTGTGAAGCCCCGCGCGCGCCTGGCCGCGCTTTTGAGGCCGAAGCTGCGCACCCCTTCGCCTGCACAGCGCGTGCAGAACCCCTACCGCAGGCTGTACCCGGGCCGCGCGCAGGTGGACGCGGCCCATCCGTTTCAAAAGAAGAAAGAGAGGGGTTCCTTTGTTTAAACCGTCCTGGGTGGCCCCGGGCCCCGGTGTGGAAAAAGACGCACCGCCCAAAAAAGGCCCGGCCCGTTACTTTGAAATTTTGCTGCGGGACGCGGGCACCCTTTGGAAGGCGGGGGCCCTGTTCTGCCTTTGCTGCCTGCCCATGGCCGTCTGTGCGGCCGTGCTGATGCTGCTGGGTGGGCACCCGGCCGTGTTTGTGGCAGCGCTGGCCGGGTATGTGCTGGCCTCGGTGTCAGCGGGGCCTGCCATGGCAGGCCTGCATTTTGTGGTGCTGAAAACGGTGCGCGACGAACCCGGCTATGTTTGGCACGATTTCAAAACCGCCTGCCGGGAAAACCGGCGCCAGACGCGTGCCCCGGGTATGGTGCTGAGCTTTCTGCTGCTGATAGAGACCCTGTGTGCCCGGCTTGTGCTATATGGGGCCGTGCAGGCCTCGGCCCTGCTGTATGCGGGGGTTATCCTGGGGCTTTTGCTGGTGTTTCTGGTTTGGCACTTTTTTACCATGCAGGTGCTGTTTCTTACGCTGCCCACCCGGGCCGCCTTGCAAAACAGCGTGCTGCTGGTGTTTGGCCATGTGTGGCGCTCGCTGCCGGCCGGCCTGCTGCTGGCGGGCGCCTGGGCGGTGATGGTGCTGGTGCTTCAGCCCTGGTTCAGCCTTTTGCTGCTGTGTGCCGGCGCGCCCATGCTGATTGTGTTGTGGGCGGATTTTCTGCTTTGGCCTGTGATGGAAAAGGTGTTTTCCATCACGCAGCACCAGCGGGAACAGCGGCAGGCAGAGGCGGACACGGACGCTGACGGGCAGAGCTTTCCCTGAACGGCCGCTGCCCGAAACATGCGGAGAGGGAGGTGCAAGGCATGCCAGAGCCCGGCGTGCAAAGCGTGGCGCGCGCATTTCATATTTTAGAGGCACTGGCGCGGGCAAAACGGCCTGTTGCCCTGCAGGAGCTCAGCGCTGCGCTGGGGCTTTCCAAAAGCACAGTGCACCGCCTGCTGGCCTGCCTGGTAGACCTTGGCTATGCCGAACACCTGCCCGGTGGGCGCTACCGCCCGGCGCAAAAGCTGGCCGCCCTGGCGCCAGACCCGCACCCCGCTGCGAGGGACCATTTGCGCCTTGTGCCGCCCAGCATGGCCCTGAAAGAAGAGATTGTCTCGTACCGGGCCGAATGCATTGCGGCCAAAAGCGCCATGGACGGCACCGGCGGGCTGGCCAGCGCCCAGACCTTTTCAGAATACTTGGCCGCCGTGCAGGCGGGCGCACGGGAAGAGACGGTGCGCCCCGGGCATGTGCCGGCCACCACGCTGTGCGCCCTGCGCCCGGCAGACGGGCGCGTGGTGGGGTTTGCCAATGTGCGCCACCGGCTGAACCGCGCGCTGGCAGAGCGCGGCGGGCACATTGGCTACAGCGTGCGCCCCTCTGAGCGGCGCAAGGGCTACGCAAAGCAGATTTTGCGGCAGGCGCTGGAGGTGTGCCGCGCGCTGGGCATCCCCCGCGCACTGGTGACCTGTGCGAAAGATAATATCGCCTCTGCGCACACCATCCTTGCCTGCGGCGGCGTTCTGGAGGACGAGCGCCCAGGCGCGGACGGATTTGTCATTCAGCGCTACTGGGTGCAGACGGAATGAATCATTTCCCGCTTAAAACAAAACAGAAAACCCCCGCATGCCATGCATACGGGGGCTTTTTCTATTGCAGAGAAGGTGTGAACGGGCCCTACCCCAGCAGACGGTACAGAGGTGAGCCCTCTTCCAGGGTGCTCATGCGGCTGGCAACGGCCTCGATACAATGCGCGTCCGAAGAAGTGAGCACGGGCCTGTCTGCGGGCAAAAGCCCGGCTGCCATCAATTTTTCAGCCCGCTCGGGGAATTTCACTTCCAACAGCTCAAAATCCACATCCATGGGCCAGCCGCCCAGCACCGAGAAGACGGAATAGCTGTCTGCATCCGCATGGGCAGGCACGGGCACGCCGCCCATGCGGCGGCACAGCGCCGCAACCTCGGCAAGCGTCAGGCGCACGGCACCGGTTAGCAGTTTTTCCACCTCGTCCAGAACATGGTCCTCTTCGTCCACCACAAGCTGGCGGCCCCATATCGCTGGGTCATAAGGGAATGCCGGCAGGGCCTCGTACAATATGGCGCCAAACTGCAAAGCCGTTTTTACACGGGAAAAATAGCACAACAGGTGAATCTCTTCTGCGGTGTTCACTTCAACGCCCGGCAAAAGGCGCAGGCCGTATGCCTGGCACGCGGCCTGTGCTGCGGGCAGGTTGCGGGCGGAATTGTGGTCGGTCACGGCTATCACATCTGCCCCGGCCAGCTTGGCCATGCCCACGGCCATGGCGGGGGTAAGGGCATCGTCTGCGCAGGGGGAAAGGCAGGTGTGGACGTGAAGGTCGCCCCGCAGCGCGCTCATGCCTGCGGCAGCGGCAGGCCCAGCTTTGCCGCCGCCAGATAGGCCGCCTCAAATTCGGGCAGGGGGCAGGTGTACAGCGCCACGCCCTGCTCGCCGGCCCTTTGCAGCGCGCCGGCGTCCCACCCGGCGCCATGGCACAGCACCACGCAGGCACAGTCTGTCAGGGCGGCCACAGCCACCGTGTTCACATTTCCCATTACAGTGAACCAGGCGTCGCCCTCCTTGGCGCGGCCCATGGCCCAGGAGAGAAGGTCCCCTGCAAAAATGCCCTGCACCTGCCGGGCGCCCTCGCCTGCTGCGAGGGCAAACCCGCATGCGGCGGCCAATTCTGTGCTGTTCATCTCACTCATCCTTTCCCAGTGCGCGAAGCACCGCCTCCATGCGGCGGCGCATCAGCACGGTGCAGTCGTCTACGCTGGCCTGCCCGCGCACTACGTCTTCGGCCAATGCCGCGCAGGTGGGCGCGCCGCAGCTGCCGCAGTCCAGGCCCGGCAGCTGGTGCAAAATCTCTTCCATGCGGCTGTACCGCGCAAAGCGCTCGCTGCGTGTGCTGCCCAGTTCCAGCACGGGCTGATAGGTGAGGTCTGTATCCCACAGCATCTCGCGCGGGATACTGCCCGAAAGATGATTCTTGCTCACGGGCGCATAGCGGCGCATGCGCTTGATTTTCGCTTTGGCAATATAGGGGTTTTCCACCTGCAGCACGCCGCCCACACAGCCGCCCGCACAGGCGTTCAGCTCTACAAAATCCAGGTTTTGATATTTTTCGTCCTCCAGGTCCTCCAGCACGCGAATGACGTTTTCAATGCCATCCGCCGCAAGGTAGCTGTCGGTGGACACAAGCCCTGCGGCCTCGCCGCCGCTTTCGGCCCAGCCCAGGCCAATGCGCCCGGCGCTGGCCAGGTAATCCACCTGCTGGATGCGCTTCATCGAGGCGAGAAGGCGCGGGTAGATATCTTTGATGGCAACGGCGCCGTCTACCTCGCTGTGCGCAGAGCCCACGGGTGAGCGCGTGGCCGTCACCTTGGCGGGGCACGGCGTCAGAAAGATGCAGCCAATGGCTTCTTTGGGCAGGCCCGTTTTGCGCACAGCGTCCTTTTTTGCCATGCGCGCGGCCAGCTCGATGGGGGCCACCAGGGGCAGCACATGGTCGATCAGTTCGGGAAAGCGCACGCGGATAAGCCGCGTGACGGCCGGGCAGGCAGAACTGATGACGGGCCGCTTCATGCTGCCCGTTTGCAGCAGCCTGCGCGTGGCGTCGCTCACCAGCTCGGCCGCTTTTGCCACCTCGAACACGCTGTCGAACCCCATGCCCAGCAGGGCCTCCAGCAGAAGGTCCTGTTCCTCCAAATTGTTATACTGCCCATATAAACTCGGCGGAGGAAGGGCAATGGTATACTGAAAGTTTTCCAAAATAGAAATGGGGTCTGTAATGGCCTTTTTGGCGTGGTGCGGGCAAATGCGGATGCATTCGCCGCAGTCGATGCAGCGCTCTTTCAAAATATGCGCTTTGCCGTCGCGCACGCGAATCGCCTCGGTGGGGCAGCGCTTGATGCAGTTGATGCAGCCCATGCAAAGTTCTTTGTCCAGCATGACAGAATGGGTAAATTGCTCCAACGGGGCCGCCTCCTTTCCTGGCGCCGGGCGCGGCGGTGTCAATCGATGCGCACGGCCATTTTCACCGTCGTGCCCACGCCGACGGCAGATTGAATGTCGAATTCATCGGAATATTTCTTCATATTGGGCAGCCCCATGCCCGCGCCGAAGCCAAGGCTGCGCACTTCGTCCGGCGCAGTGGAATAGCCCTCGCTCATGGCCAGGGCAATGTCTGCAATGCCGGGGCCCGTGTCGGAAAGTGTCATGCGCACCGCGTCATCGTCCACCTCTACGTCAATGTCCCCGCCATGCGCGTGGATGGCCAGGTTGATCTCGCCCTCATACAGCGCAATTGACACCTTGCGCACGGCGCCCGGCGGAATGCCAAGCTTTTTCAGCCGCTGCTTCAGGTCTGCGCTGGCCTCGCCTGCGCGCGTAAAATCGTCCCCCGGTACGGTGTAGTGCAGGCAGATGCTTTCTGCCATATCAGCCCACACCTCCCCGCAGCCCTTCGCTGTAAAGCAGGCCGCACGCGGTGAACATCGTTTTATCGGTGGCCATCACGGCAATGCCGCGCTCTTCCGCCAGGGCCAGCAGCATTTCGTCGGGAGCTTTGCCGCGCACAAATACAATACAGATCATATCCATCATGTCGGCCGTGCGCACCACCTGGGGGTTGTTCAGCCCTGTCAGCAGCACAGCCTGGTCTTTCACATAGGCCAGCACATCGCTCATCATGTCGCTGCCGCAGGCGGTGTGCACCTCACGGGTGCAGTCTGCCCCTTTTGTCAAAAGCCGGGCTTCGAGAATGTCGATGATACGGGATATTGTCATGTTGTGTCAACTCCTCCGCAGTGCCGGCGCGGGCCCTCTGCCCGGGGCGCGCCGGAATTTTCTGCCGCCGCCTTGCACGCGCCGGCCGCCTGCTATACACTAGTTATTATTATAAAGCATCCCCTGCAAAAAAGCACTTGAGCGAGTTGCACAGTTTTTTTGTGAATATTTGTACGCAAATGTTAAAAAAACAGGTTTTTCTTTGTCGCTTTTTTAACAAGGTATATGCTATAATATATGGGTATCCGGGCGAAGTTTGCCGCTTTGCCCACTTTGATTTCTATAATGGGAGGGTCAATATCACTATGAGGCGCTTTTCCACAGTGCCCTTCAAGGGCACGAAAGAGCAGGAGGCGCAGCTGCGCGCCTGGCTCGAAGAGCACAAGGCAACGCCGGGCGTGGCCATGCCGGCGCTGCAGAAGGCTCAGGAGATCTACGGTTATCTGCCCATCGAGGTGCAGCGCATCGTGGCCGATGCGCTGGGCAAACCCCTGGCAGAGATCTACGGCATCTCCACATTCTACTCGCAGTTCAGCCTGTGCCCGAAGGGCGAGTACAAAATCAGCGTGTGCCTTGGCACAGCATGCTATGTAAAGGGCTCGGGCAAAATCTATGACGAGCTGCAGAAAAAACTTGGCATCACCGGCGGGGAGTGCACGGCAGACGGCAAGTTCAGCCTGGATGCATGCCGCTGCATCGGCGCATGCGGCCTTGCCCCCGTCATGACCATCAACGATGATGTGTATGGGCGCCTGACAGGTGATGAGCTGGACGGCATCCTGGCGAAGTATTGAGCTATGCAGGAACTTTCGATGAACGTGCTGGACGTGGCACAGAATTCTGTGGCCGCGGGCGCAAAGCTGGTGCAGATTACGCTGGAGGCAGACCAGGCGCGCGGTATTTTATCGCTTGTCATTGAAGATGACGGCCGGGGAATGACGCCCGAGGCGGCGCAGCGCGCAGTAGACCCGTTTTACACCACACGCACCACGAGGAAGGTAGGGCTGGGGCTGCCCTTTTTGAAAATGGCTGCCGAAATGACAGGCGGCGGCCTTTCCATTCAATCGCAGCCCGGTTGTGGAACGCGCGTGTGCGCACAGTTTGGCCTGCATCATATCGACCGCGCCCCCATAGGGGATATGGCGTCCACCATTGCGGGCCTTATCCAGTGCAGCCCGGACATCGATTTCGTGTATACCGTGCGCGCGGCGGGCGGCGAGTTTTGTGCCGACACGCGCGAGATGCGTGCCGTGCTGGGCGGCGTGCCGCTGTCAGAGCCCAGCGTGGCGCAGTGGATCAGGGAGTTTATCGAGGAGAACACACAGCCGATCTTAGAAGGAGTAATATGATATGAAGAGTTTACAGGAGCTTGCCGCGATCCGCGACAGGATGAAACAGACGGTCAATACGAGAGAGGCCGCCCATGACACCACGCGTGTTGTGGTGGGCATGGCCACCTGCGGCATTGCCGCCGGCGCGCGCCCTGTGCTGAACGCCTTTACGGAAGAAATTGCCCGCCGGGACCTTGCGGGCGTGCTGGTGACGCAGACGGGCTGCATTGGCCTGTGCCAGTATGAGCCTATTGTAGAGGTTACCATGCCCGGCCAGGAGAAGGTTACCTATGTGAAAATGACCCCCGAGAAGGTGAGCCGCGTGGTGGCGGAGCACATCATCGGCGGCAAGCCCGTCACCGAATTTACCATCGGTGCGGCCGCGCGCTGAGGAAGGGGGAGAGGCACATGTACAGAAGCCATGTTATGGTGTGCGGCGGCACGGGCTGCACATCTTCCAACAGCGATAAAATTGCGCAGGCGTTTGAAGCCGAGATACAGGCCACCGGCCTGCAGGATGAGGTGAAGGTCATCCGCACGGGCTGCTTTGGCCTGTGCGCGCTGGGCCCCATTGTGGTAATTTACCCCGAGGGCAGCTTTTACAGCATGGTAAAGGAAGAGAACGTGAAAGAGATTGTGGACGAGCACCTGTTGAAGGGCCGCCCCGTCACGCGCCTTCTTTACGATGAGACGGTTGCCGAAGACAACACCATCAAAAGCCTGGATGAAACGGCCTTTTACAAAAAGCAGCTGCGCATTGCGCTGCGCAACTGCGGCGTCATCAACCCGGAAAATATCGACGAGTACATCGCCTTCGACGGCTATGCGGCGCTGGGCAAGGTGCTGACAGAGATGACGCCCGAACAGGTCATTCAGACCGTGCTGGATTCCGGCCTGCGCGGCCGCGGCGGCGCTGGCTTCCCCACAGGGCTGAAGTGGAAATTTGCCGCCGGCAACCAGGCGGACCAGAAATATGTGTGCTGCAACGCAGACGAGGGCGACCCCGGCGCCTTTATGGACCGCTCGATTCTGGAAGGCGACCCGCATGTGGTGATTGAGGCCATGGCCATTGCGGCCTATGCCATTGGCGCCTCGCAGGGGTATGTGTACATTCGTGCGGAATACCCCATTGCGGTGCAGCGCCTGTCCATCGCCATCAACCAGGCGCGTGAATACGGCCTTCTTGGCAAAAATATCTTCGGCACAGATTTCTGCTTTGATGTGGATATCAAGCTGGGCGCCGGCGCCTTTGTGTGCGGTGAGGAAACGGCCCTGATGACCAGCATCGAGGGCAAGCGCGGCGAGCCGCGCCCGCGCCCGCCGTTCCCGGCAGTGAAGGGCCTGTTTGCCAAGCCCACCATTTTGAACAACGTAGAGACGTACGCCAACGTGCCGCAAATTATTCTGAAGGGTGCAGATTGGTTCGCCTCCATGGGGACGGAAAAATCCAAGGGCACCAAGGTGTTTGCGCTGGGCGGCAAAATCAACAACACAGGCCTGGTCGAAATCCCCATGGGCACCACTTTGCGCACCATTGTGGAAGAGATTGGCGGCGGCATCCCCGGCGGCAAAAAGTTCAAGGCCGCGCAGACGGGCGGCCCCTCGGGCGGCTGCATTCCCGCCAGCCTCATCGACACGCCCATCGACTATGATAACCTCATTGCCATTGGCAGCATGATGGGCTCTGGCGGCCTCATTGTGATGGATGAGGACACCTGCATGGTGGATATTGCCAAGTTCTTTTTGGAGTTCACGGTGGACGAAAGCTGCGGCAAGTGCACCCCCTGCCGCGTGGGCACAAAGCGCCTGCTGGAGCTTTTGACGAAGATCACCGACGGCAAGGGCACCATGGAAGACCTGGATAAAATCACCGAGCTGGCAGAGTTTATCAAGGCCAACAGCCTGTGCGGCCTGGGGCAGACGGCGCCGAACCCGGTGCTTTCCACCCTGCGCTATTTCCGCGACGAATATGTAGAGCACATCAAAAACAAGCGCTGCCCGGCGGGCGTGTGCAAGGCGCTGCTGAACTATAAGATAGACCCCGTCAAGTGCAAGGGCTGCACCCTGTGCGCCCGCACCTGCCCGGCGGGGGCCATCACCGGCACTGTGCGCCAGCCGCATGTCATTGACACGGCCAAGTGCGTGAAGTGCGGCGCCTGTATGGAAAAATGCAAATTCGGCGCCATTTCGAAAGGTTGAGGAGGTAGCGGCAACAATGGAAACCGTACATATCAAAATCAACGGCACATCCTATGAGGTGGCCGCAGGCTCCACGATTTTGGAGGCCGCGCACAGCGTGGGCATCGAAATTCCCACCCTGTGCTATTTGAAAGAAATCAACGCCATCGGCGCCTGCCGCATCTGCGTGGTGGAGGTAAAGGGCGCCAAAAGCCTTGTCACAGCGTGTGTGTACCCTGTGAGCGAGGGAATGGAAGTGGTAACCAACAGCGAAAAGGTAATGGCGTCGCGCAAGACGAACCTGGAGCTGCTGCTTTCCACGCACGACCAGAACTGCCTGTCCTGCGTGCGCTCTACCGATTGCGAGCTGCAGCGGCTGTGCCGCGACTACGGCGTGAACGGCCAGCGCTTTGTTGGCACGCGCGAGCGGTATGCGCTGGACGATTCGGCCCCGCACATGATTCGCGACAACAACAAGTGCATCCTGTGCCGCCGCTGCGTGGCTGCCTGCCGCGAAAACCAGGCCGTGGGCGTCATTGGCCCCACCGAGCGCGGCTTCCAGACGCACATTGCATGCGCCTTTGAGGCCAAGCTGGGCGAAAGCCCCTGCATTTCCTGCGGGCAGTGCATCACGGTGTGCCCCACAGGCGCGCTGACCGAGAAGGACGACACCGGCAAGGTGTGGGCCGCCCTGCACGACCCCGAAAAGTATGTGGTGGTGCAGACGGCGCCCAGCGTGCGCGCCACACTGGGCGAGTGCTTTGGCCTGCCCATTGGCACCAATGTGGAGGGCAAGATGGTGGCCGCCTTGCGCCGCCTTGGCTTCAACGCCGTGTTCGACACCGACACCGCGGCCGACTTTACCATTATGGAAGAGGCCACCGAGTTTGTGCACCGTGTGAAAAACGGCGGCGTGCTGCCCATGATTACCTCCTGCAGCCCGGGCTGGGTAAAATTCTGCGAGACGTATTACCCGGATATGATTCCGAACCTCTCCAGCTGCAAATCGCCGCAGGGCATGTTCGGCGCGCTGACCAAAACCTATTATGCCGAAAAGATGGGGCTGGACCCGAGGAACATCGTCTCGGTTTCCGTCATGCCCTGCACGGCAAAGAAATTTGAAGTGGGGCGCGACGACATGTGCGCCGCGGGCGAGGGCATTCCGGACATGGATATCTCCATCACCACGCGCGAGCTGGCGCGTATGATCCAGCGCGCAGGCATTGTGTTCAACGAGCTGCCGGACGAAGACTTTGACCCCGCCCTGGGCGAAAGCACGGGCGCTGCCGTTATCTTCGGCGCCACAGGCGGCGTTATGGAGGCTGCGCTGCGCACCGCAGTGGAGCTGGTGACAGGCGAAGTGGCCCCGGAAGTGGATTACACCGAGGTGCGCGGCACACAGGGCATCAAGGAGGCCACCTATGAGGTGGGCGGCATGAAGCTGAACGTGTGTGTGGCGTCCGGCCTTTCTAATGCCGACAAAGTGCTGAAGGCCGTGCAGAGCGGTGAAAAACATTATGATTTCATCGAATTCATGGCCTGCCCCGGCGGCTGCGTGAACGGCGGCGGCCAGCCCACTCAGCCGGCCAGCGTGCGCAACTTTGTAGACCTGAAGAGCCTGCGCGCCAAAGCGCTGTATTCGGAAGATGAAGCGAAAGCCGTGCGCAAAAGCCACGAGAACCCGCTGCTTAAGAAGATTTACGCCGAATATCTGGGCCAGCCCGGCGGCGAAAAGGCGCATCATATCTTGCACACCTCATATGTAAAGCGCGAGAAGCTGTATTGACCTTTATTTTCAAAAGGGGCCTTGCTGCGGCAAGGCCCCTCTTTGTGTTGCCACAGGCTGTGCAGCCGTGGAAAAGAAAAAAAGCGCAAATGCCGCAGCATTTGCGCTTTTAATCCATCCAAGGCCGAAGCCGGAAAGAGGGTTATTTCCCCTCGAATTTCTCGCGCAGGTGCTTGAAAAAGCCCTTGCGCTGTTCATAATTGTCGTCTTTCAGCGTGTCCTCAAAAGCGCGCAGTGCCTCGCGCTGCGTTTTGGTAAGCTTTTTCGGAATTTCCACCACCACTTTGACATACTGGTCGCCATGGCCGCGGCCGTTCACATACTGAATGCCCTTGCCGCGCAGGCGGAACACGGTGCCGCTCTGGGTTCCCTCCGGTACTGTGTACTGCACCTTGCCGTCAATGGTGGGCACCACCACGTCCGCGCCTGTCACCGCCTGGCTGTAGGTGATGGGCACTGTCACATGCACATCGTAGCCGTCGCGCTCGAACAGGGTGTCGGGCCGCACGCTCACCAGAACAATCAGGTCGCCCGCAGGCCCGCCGTTTGCGCCCGCATCGCCCAGGCCCGCCAGGCGCAGGCTCTGGTCGTCGTCAATGCCGGCCGGAATGTTCACTTCCACGCGCTTGTTGTTTGTCACATGGCCTGTGCCGTGGCATTTTTGGCACGGCTTTTTGATAATTTGGCCCTTGCCGCCGCAGCGCGAACACGGCCGGGACGACTGCATCACGCCAAAAGGCGTGCGCTGCTGCACGGTAACCGTGCCGCGGCCGCCGCAATCCGGGCAGGTCTCGGGGCTGGTGCCCGGCGCGGCGCCGGTGCCGTGGCATTCGGGGCAGGTGTCCTGCCGGGAGACGCTCACCGTCTTTTTACAGCCGTGCACGGCCTCCATAAAGCTGAGCACCAGGCTGACGCGGATATCTGCGCCGCGCCGCGGCGCATTGGGGTTTGCGCGGCGAGTGCTGCCGCCAAACCCACCAAAGCCGCCGAACCCGCCGCCAAAGACAGAGCCCAGGATGTCATCCAGGTCAATGCCGCCGCCGAACCCGCCGCCAAAGCCGCCCGCCCCGGCGCCTGCGCCATAGTTGGGGTCTACGCCGGCGTGGCCAAACTGGTCATAACGGGCTTTTTTATCTTTATCTGAGAGGATCTCGTATGCCTCATTCACTTCCTTGAAGCGCTCTTCTGCCTGTTTATCACCCGGGTTCAGGTCCGGGTGGTATTTTTTGGCAAGCTTGCGGTAGGCTTTTTTGATCTCGTCCTCCGAGGCAGTTCTGGGCACGCCCAGCACTTCATAATAATCACGTTTTTCTGCCATATTCCCACCTTATGTCTCTAGGGTGCGCCCGTTTTCAGAACGGGCAACGGGCGAGGGCCGGGCCCGGGACGCACCCATGCGCACCCCGGGCCGCCCCCGCCCTTGCTGCCACAAGCTTACACTTCTTTGTAGTCGGCGTCAACCACATTGTCGCCGCCCGTGCCGTTGCCGCTGTTGCCAGAGGCACTGCCAGCGTCCTGCGCCGGGCCGTTCTGGGCCGCCTGCGCGTTTGCCGCGGCCTCTTTGTACACCTTCTCGCTTACTGCATAGAAGGCCTTCTGCAATTCGTCCTGTTTGGCCTTGATGTCGTCTACACTGCCGCCCTTGATGGCTTCTTTCAAAGCGCTCAGCTTGGCCTCGATGTCAGCCTTTTCACTGGCGGACACCTTGTCGCCCAGCTCGCCCAGGGCTTTTTCTGTGGTGAACACCATCTGGTCGGCGGCGTTCTTCACATCCACCTCTTCGCGCTTTTTCTTATCTTCGGCCGCATACTGCTCGGCCTCTTTCACAGCCTTTTCCACGTCTTCTTTGCTCATATTTGTGGAAGAGGTGATGGTGATGTGCTGCTCTTTGCCGGTGCCCAGGTCTTTTGCAGACACGTTCACAATCCCGTTGGCATCGATGTCGAACGTCACTTCAATCTGCGGCACGCCGCGGGGCGCCGGGGCAATGCCATCCAAATGGAACATGCCCAGAGATTTATTATCCCGCGCAAACTCGCGCTCGCCCTGCAGCACGTTCACTTCCACACTGGGCTGGTTGTCGGCCGCGGTGGAGAAAATCTGGCTCTTCTTGGTGGGGATGGTGGTGTTGCGCTCAATGATCTTGGTGCATACACCGCCCATGGTCTCAATGCCAAGGCTCAGCGGCGTCACGTCCAAAAGCAGCATGCCCTTTACATCGCCGCCCAGCACGCCGCCCTGAATGGCTGCGCCAATGGCCACGCACTCGTCCGGGTTGATGCCCTTCGAGGGCTCGGTCTTCATATAATTCTTCACAGCCTCCTGCACGGCCGGAATACGGGTAGAGCCGCCCACCAGCAGCACTTTGTGCAAATCGCCCGGCTGCAGGCCCGCGTCATTCAGCGCCTGGCGCACAGGGCCCATGGTGCGCTCTACCAGGTCTGCCGTCAGCTCGTTGAATTTGGCGCGCGTCAGCGTCATATCCAGGTGCTTCGGGCCGGTGGCGTCCGCCGTGATGAACGGCAGGTTGATGGCCGTGCTGGCCACGCCGGAAAGCTCGATCTTCGCCTTTTCGGCCGCCTCTTTCAGGCGCTGGGCCGCCATTTTATCGCTGCGCAGGTCTACGCCGTTCTCTTTTTTGAATTCATCGGCCATCCAGTCGATGATGCGCTGGTCAAAATCGTCGCCGCCCAGGTGCGTGTCGCCCGCAGTGGCCAGCACTTCCGTCACGCCGTCGCCCATCTCGATGATGGAGACGTCGAACGTGCCGCCGCCCAGGTCGTACACCATGATTTTCTGGTCGTCTTCCTTATCCACGCCATAGGCAAGGGCTGCGGCCGTGGGCTCGTTGATGATGCGCTTTACATCCAGGCCCGCAATGGCGCCGGCGTCCTTCGTGGCCTGGCGCTGGGAATCGTTGAAATAGGCCGGCACCGTGATGACAGCCTGTGTCACCTTTTCGCCCAGGTAGCTTTCGGCGTCCGCTTTCAGCTTGGAAAGGATCATGGCGCTGATTTCCTGCGGGGTGTATTTCTTGCCGTCAATCTCTACCTTGTGGTCGGTGCCCATCTGGCGCTTGATGGAGGAGATGGTGCGGTCCGGGTTTGTGATGGCCTGGCGTTTTGCCACCTGGCCCACCAGGCGCTCGCCCGTCTTGGTAAAGCCCACCACGCTCGGCGTGGTGCGCGCGCCTTCGGCGTTGGCGATCACCACGGGCTCGCCGCCCTCCATCACGGCAACGCAGCTGTTTGTAGTGCCAAGGTCGATACCAATGATCTTACTCATAATTCATTACTCCCTTTTTCTCAAATCGGTTTGTGTGGAAATGATAAACTTCCTGCTAAAGAGGATAGAAAAATTTTCGATTGACTGGTTACAGCCTGGTGGGGCGGCCTATTCCGCCACAGCCACACTGGCGTGGCGCACCACCTTGCCCTTGTAGGTGTAACCCTTTTGCAGCACCTGCGTTACGGTGCCGCTTTCCGTGCCCTCCGGCGCGGCCTGCTGCATCACAGCGGCGCAAAGCTGCGGGTCAAAGGGCTTGCCCTCGGCCTCGATCTCTTCCACGCCAATGGCCTCAAACGCCTTTGCACACTGCTCCAGCGTCATCATAACGCCTTTTTTATAATTTTCATCCTGCGTGGGGGTGTTGGCCGCAAGGCTCAGCGTATCCAGCACGCCAAGCAGCTTTTCTACGGCAAAGGCCACGCCGTCGCCAAACGCGGCGTCCTTTTCGCGCGCCGAACGCTTGCGGAAGTTGTCATATTCCGCCGCCGTGCGCATCAGCGTGTCTTTCGCCTGTGCCAGCTGTGCGGAAAGGTCTTCCGCTTTTTGCTGCGCAGCAGCCAGCTGCGCGTGCAGGGCTTCCTTGCCCGGTTTATGCTCTTTGTGCTCTTTTGTGGTTTCTTGCCCGGGCCCTTCTTCCGGGCAGCTGTGCGGTGCATCCGCCGCGGGTTGCGGCGCTTCCTGTGCAGGCTGCTGGCCGTTGGGCTGTGTGCCGGCCTGGGTCTCAGGCATTTTCTGTTCTTCCGCCATTTTGCCGGTGTCCTTCCTTTCTATTCTGCGGGGCCCTGCTGCCCGGCTGCGCCGGACATGCATTCGCCCAGAAGCAGTGCAAAGTATTCAAGCCGGGGAATCATCTCCCGGTACGGCATACGCGAGGGGCCCACAATGCCAATGGCGCCCGTGGCGCCGCCGCCTGCCAGGTACCGCTTGGACATGATGCACAGCCCTGGCATGGTGTATTCGGGCAGGTCATCGCCCAGCAGCACGGTGGTGCGCTCTGTTTTGGGGCTGATGCAGCGCTTTACCGCCGCGTCATCTGCAAAAAACTCCAGCAGCGTGCGGAAACTGCGCTCTGCCTCGGGGTAATTCAGCAGGTTTTCCTGCCCCTCCAGATAGACGCTGGCACGCCCGGCCTCTTTCAGAAGCTTGTAGGCGGCGCTGAGCACCGGGTAGAACGTGGCGCCGTTTTCCCCAAGGGCTGCCGCCGCTGCGCGCATCTGGGCCTGGCCCACGTCCGCCGCGCTGCGGAAAGCCAGGTTTTCGTTCAGCGCCGTGGCCATGGCGGCGCATTCACCGGCCTCCAGTGCAAAATCCAGCTTTGCGGTGCGCGTGCGCACGCCGCCCGCGCTGGTGACGGCCAGCACCGCCGCCGTAGAGCGGCCCACCTGCATTACCTCAAAGTGGGCAATGTAAATATCATCGCTTTTCGGCGTGGTGGCCACCACCGCGTAACCCGTCCAATCGCTCAATGCGCGCGCGGCGCTTTGGGCAAGGCGCTCGGGGTCAAAGTCCATTTCGCGGAACATGGCCTGCGTCTGCTTTTTATCCTGCGCGGAAAGCTGGGCGGGCGCATCCATCAAATTGTCGATATAATAACGGTAGCCCTTTGCAGAGGGCACGCGCCCGGCCGAGGTGTGGGGCTGTTCCAGCAGGCCAAGCTTTGTCAGCGCCGCCATCTCGTTGCGCAGGGTGGCGGAAGACACGGCGCGGCCGAAATGTTCGGCCAGCAGGCCGGAACCCACCGGCTCGCCATCCAGCCCATACAGGGCTACAACGGCGCGCAGCACTTTGCGTTTGCGCTCATCCATTGCCGTGCCTCCCTTCGAACCAAACGAACTTTTTAGCACTCTTATATCTTGAGTGCTAAGTTTATTCTACAACACTTTTTTATCTTGTCAAGAGGCAACACAAAAAATACAAAAATTTTTCTCGCCAAAGGTGCAGGTGCGGTGTTATACTGGTTGCAATATCAGGGCGGCGCGCAGAAAGCGGCGCCATGCATGCCCTGCTGTGGGCAGGGCGTGAAGCCGGAATATTGGGCAGAGAAAGGCGGGTGCACCATGGAGCGGTGTGTGATTGAAGCGGCGGCCGGGCGCAAAAAGGCAAAGCTTGTGTTCAAAAATGCGCAGGTGGTGAACGTGTTCACAAAGCAGGTGGAACAGGCAGACGTGGCCGTAGAGGCCGGCGTGATTGCGGGCGTGGGGCAGTACAGCGGGGAAGAAGAGGTGGACTGCACGGGTTTGTACCTGTGCCCCGGCTTTGTAGACGCGCACATTCATGTGGAATCTACCATGGCGGTGCCGTATGAATTTGCGCGCGCGGTGGCGATGTCTGGCACCACCACCGTGGTGGCAGACCCGCACGAAATTGTAAATGTGTGCGGCGCCCCGGCGGTGGAATGGCTGCTGAAGGCCAGCGAGGCCCTGCCGGTGGATATTTACTGGATGATGCCCTCCAGTGTGCCTGCCACGCCATTTGAGACGAACGGCGCGCCCTTCACCGCGCAGGAGATGGCGCCCTTTGCACAGATGGGGCCGCGCGTGGCGGGGCTGGGGGAAGTGATGTGTTATCCGGATGTGGTGGCCGGCACAGGCGAAATTTACGGCAAGCTGGCCCTGTTTGCCCACAAGCATATCGACGGGCACGCGCCGGGGCTTTCCGGCAAGGCTCTGGCAGCCTATGCGGCCGCCGGCATTGAGACAGAGCACGAGTGCACCAGCTTTGCCGAGGCAAAGGAAAAGCTGGCCGCAGGGCTGGCCATTCTGGTGCGCGAGGGCAGCGCCGCCAAAAACCTCACGGCCATTGTGGAGGGCCTGCTGAAAGAGGGACTGCCCACGGATCGTTTTTTGTTCTGCACCGATGACAAGCACCTGGACGACATTGCCCGCGAGGGGCATATCCGCTGGAACGTGCACCAGGCCGTGCAGCTTGGCATGCCGGTGGTGGACGCCATTTGCATGGCAAGCTATAATGCCGCGCGGGTGTATGGCCTGAAGGGCGTGGGGGCCATTGCGCCGGGCTACCGGGCGGATATCGTGCTTCTGGATGACTGGAAGCAGGTACATGTGCACGCCGTGTACAAGGACGGCGTGCCGGTGGAACAGAAGATAGCGGCCGCGCGCCGTGTGCCCGCGCCCGCCGCGCTGACCCATACCATGCATTTTGCCCCCGTTACGCCGCAGCAGCTGGCGCTGCCGGTGCAGGGGAAGGCCCATGTGATTGAGATGGTGCCTTATCAGATTGTGACAAGGCATGCGGTGGAGCCCGTGCCCAGCGAAAACGGCCTGTTCCGGCCGAACAAAACATATTCAAAGCTGTGTGTGATAGAGCGCCACGGCCGCGGCGGCAACATTGCCGTGTGCCCGCTGAAGGGGTACGGCATCACCGGCGGGGCCATTGCCACCAGTGTGGCGCACGACAGCCACAACATCATTGCAGCAGGCGACAACGACGGGGACATTGCCCTGGCTGTGAACCACCTGCAAAAGACGGGCGGCGGCTATGCCCTGGCGGCGGGCGGGCGCATTCTGGGCGCACTGGCCCTGCCGGTGGGCGGCCTGATGAGCGAAGCCCCGTGGGAGCAAACGCGCGACGAGACGAACGCCATTTTGAAGCAGGCGGCAAAGATGGGCATTCCGTATCATGTCGACCCGTTCATCAGCCTCTCGTTTATGGCGCTGCCCGTCATCCCCTCGCTTCGCCTGACAGACCGCGGCCTGTTTGATGTGGACACCTTTGCCTTTGTAAAAGAATAAGACGGCCTTTTGTGCCCCGCCGGGTATGGCGCATGCCTGCCCGGCGGGGCTTTTTGCCGTTTTGGCTGGGCGGGCGCACATATTTTGCGCATTTTTTGCCAACACTGTGGGAAAACCGGCGCACATGGGCCGCCCGGCACCCCGTGCGCCTGCAAAGGGGAAATACACATGAAGATGGACAGCAAAACATACGGGCAGATGACGCAAAAGGCCTCGCCGCCCTCGCGCTTTGTGAAAGACTGCCTGTGGGCATTTTTTGTGGGCGGGGCCATTTGCCTGTTGGGTGAGGTGCTGCGCCAAATTTATTTAAAAGCGGGGTATACCCTGGCGGACGCAGGCACCCTCACCAGCGTCACGCTGGTGGCGCTCAGCGCCGTCACCACTGCGTTGGGGTGGTATCAAAAGCTGGCGTCCAAAGCGGGCGCGGGCACGCTGGTGCCCATCACAGGCTTTGCCAATGCCGTGGTGTCGCCCGCCATCGAATTCCGCAACGAGGGCCTTGTCACAGGCGTGGGCGCCAAAATGTTCATCATAGCGGGGCCCGTCATTGTATACGGCATGCTGGCCAGCGTGGTATGGGGCGCCATCTATTGGGCCATCCGCCCGCTGCTGGGAGGCTGAAGCAATGAGAAAGGGCGATACCATTCTGTTTGAAACGCCGCCGCGCGTGGCGGGTTATGGCAGTGTGGGCGGCCGGCGCGAGGCGCGGGGCCCGCTGGCAAAGGAATTTGACACCCTCATCACCGAGACCCAGTGCGGGGAGAAAACGTGGGAAAAGGCCGAGAGCACCTTTGCGCGCACGGCGCTGGAAACGGCGCTGCGCCGTGCAGGGGTAAGCGCGGCAGACCTGTGCGCCGTGTTTGCGGGAGACCTGCAGTGCCAGTGCACGGCCTCGGCCTATTTGATGCGCGATGTGGACGCGCCGTACCTTGGCTTGTACGGTGCATGCAGCACCATGGCCGAGGGCCTGGGCCTGGCGGCCTGCATGGTGGCGGGCGGCATGATGCACATGGCGGCCGCGCTTTCGTCCAGCCATTTTTGTGCGGCCGAGCGGCAATTTCGCACCCCGCTGGATTACGGCGGCAAGCGCACGCCCACCGCCCAGTGGACGGTGACGGGCGCGGGGGCGGTGGTTCTGAGCGGGCGGGGCAGCGTGCAGGTGCCCGCCGTGACGTTCGGGCGCGTGCGTGACCTGGAAGTGAAAGACATCAACAACATGGGTGCCGCCATGGCGCCCGCTGCGGCCGAGACGATTTGCCGGTATTTTTCCGATACGGGCGAGGCGCCCGCCGCCTTTGACGCCGTATACACGGGCGACCTTGGCGCCGTGGGCAGCCAGCTGCTGGCACAGCTTTTGGAAAAGGAAGGCCTGGTGCTGCACAACCATCAGGATTGCGGCCTGCTGGTGTTCAACCGCACAACGCAGGACGTGCAGGCGGGCGGCTCAGGCGCAGGGTGCTCGGCCAGCGTGCTGTGCTGCCATGTGCTGCCCCGGCTGGAAGTGGGCAAGCTGCGGCGCGTGCTGTTCCTCTCCACCGGCGCGCTGATGAGCCAGACCACCTTTTTACAGGGCGAAAGCATCCCCGGCGTGGCACACCTTTTCGAGCTGCGCCGTGCAAAGGAGGAAGCGTGATGCAGTATGTGTGGGCGTTTGTAATAGGCGGCGGCTTTTGTGTGCTGGGCCAGCTGCTGATTGATTTTACTAAACTGACGCCGGCGCGTGTGCTGGTGTGCTTTGTGGTGGCCGGCGTGGTGCTGAGCGCGCTTGATTTGTACGACCCTCTGGCGGAATTTGCGGGCGCCGGGGCCACCGTGCCCCTGCTGGGCTTTGGGCACCTGCTTGCACAGGGCGTGGAAGATACTGTGGCAGAAAGCGGCCTGCTGGGCGCGCTGACAGGCGGCTTCTGCGCGGCGGCGGGCGGCGTGACGGCCAGCCTGACGGCCGGCTTTTTGATGAGCCTTGCGGGCAAAAGCCACGACCAGAGCTGACAAAGGGCCGCCCGGGGCTGCCCCGGGAAAGAAAAACAGAAAAGCCGCCGCCCATTGCGGGCAGCGGCTTTGTCGGGCCATTTTTATTTCGCAGCTTTGCTGGCGGCCTTGGCGAGGCGTGCAACCTTGCGGGAAGCGGTGTTCTTGTGCAGAACGCCCTTCGCGGCGGCCTTGTCGATGGCGACAACGGCAGCTTTCAGCTTTTCGTCCTTGTCGGCGGCGCCGGCGGAAATGGCGGCGTCTGCCTTCTTGACGACTGTTTTCAGGTTGGACTTGATCGCTTTGTTGTGCATCGCCTCTTTCTTGGCCTGCACGACACGGTCTTTCTGAGACTTGATGTTAGGCATCGTACCACCTCCTTAATACCCATAACAGTGCACTTTATAATAGCATCTTTTTGGCGCGCTTGCAAGGGCTTTTTCGAAAAAGGGCGGGATTTTTTTGCTGTGCAGCAAAGAAAAACGCCCATTTCCTGCGCAGAGGGCGGCCGTGCACAAAATGGTTTCAGAGAAAGGAGCCGGTTTGAAATGGCAATTTATACAGATATTGCGGCAGAACTGTACCCGCCGCAAAAGGGCGAGGTGCCCCGCGGCGTGCGGGTGCACACCGCCACGGCCAGCGGCATAGGGCTGGTGCGTGTGGACATTGAACGCGAGGGCCTGCGGCGCGCAAAGGGGCGTTATATCACGCTGGACATGCCGCGCTTTTCCGCCATAGACGATAAAAATGAGGCCTATGTGTGGGCTGTGGCAAGCCAGCTGCGCTCTGTGCTGCCCAAAGAGGGGCTTGTGCTGGTGGCCGGCATTGGCAACCGCGCCGTGACGGCGGACGCGCTGGGCCCGGAAACGGCAGATAAAGTGTTTGTCACGCGGCATCTGTGCGAGGGCGCCGGCGCGCAGGACCTTCGCATGCGCCCGGTGGCGGCCTTTGCACCCGGCGTAGAGGCCACCACCGGCCTTGCCACCGCAGAGCTTCTGCAAAGCCTTACCGCCAAGCTGAAGCCTGCGGCTGTGCTTTGTGTGGACAGCCTGTGCACGGCATCTTCCCGCAGGCTGGGCGCCAGTGTGCAGATTTCCACGGCAGGGCTGACGCCGAACAACGCCCCCGCCCTCACCCGGCAAAGCCTGGGCGCGCAGGTGGTGGCGCTGGGCGTGCCCACCGTGATGGAGGTGGATAACGGCGCCCGCGCACTGGTGGTGACGCCCAAGGACATTGACGCCATCATCCGCCGCGCCGCCAACCTGCTTTCCCTTGCCATAAACAAGGCGCTGCAGCCCGCTTTCAGCGTGGGCGAGCTTTCGTTCCTCACGTCCTGAACAAAAGGCCCCTGCCGCAGGGAAAACGCGGCGGCAGGGGCCTTTTTTGTCTGTGTGGTGCAGCATTCAGGCCGCCATGGCCCCGCCCTCTTCCAGCACGGCGTCCGCCTGGGCCTGCGTCAGGTACCCGGCTTCCACCATGCTGTCCAGCACATGGCGCTGGCGCTGGGCGCACAGCTCGGGGTTTGCCGTGGGGGCATAGATGCTGGGCGCGTTGGGCACGCCTGCCAGCAGGGTGCACTCATAGTCTGTCAGCTCGGAAGGGGCTTTGCCGAAATAATGCTGTGCTGCGGCGGTGATGCCCGTGCAGCCGTCGCCATAATAAATGACATTGATGTACAGCTCTAAAATCTCGTCTTTGGTATAATTTGCTTCCAGGGCCCAGGCCGTGAACAGCTCGGCCACCTTGCGGGTGAACTTTTTCTCCTGTGTGAAGTACAAATTTTTGGCCAGCTGCTGCGTCAGGGTAGAGCCGCCCTCGGCCAGCGTGCCGGTGCGCAGGTTGGCCAGTGCGGCGCGCGCGGTGCTGATGATGTCAAAGCCGCCGTGCTCGTAAAAGCGCCTGTCCTCTGCGGCCACCACCGCCTGCGCATAAATGGGCGGCAGGCCGCTTAACGGCACATAATCTTCCTGCGCACGCACAGCCTCTACCTTTTCTTCCAGCGGCGTCTGGCTCAGCGCGTCGCGGTACATCCAATAGCCCTGCACGCCAATGGCGCCCGTCACGGCCACCCCGGCCACCAGAATGGCAAGGCATAACCATGCCAGTATTCTTTTTACAACTTTCATAGCTTCGGCCGCCTTTCTGCCTGCAGATCGGAAGAGCGTCGTGTAGGGAAAGAGTGTAGATCTCGGTGGTCGCCGTATCATTAAAAAAAAAAA
>UREN01000021.1 GCA_900546885.1 uncultured Oscillospiraceae bacterium | reverse complement strand
GCAGAAAATTATTTTTTTGCAAAAGATATGGATAAAAACAAATATTAAAAATCAAAATCAGTCAAATTCAATTATTATTCCATAATGCGGAACATTTTGGGCGGACGATATCAGAGAGAGGGAATTTTATCCGGGATAGTGCACAAAACCCGCAAATGAGGTAAATGCAGTTTTGTTGAACAGTGAGAAAAAATGGAATTTGTGAACATTGCATAATTAATTGGCGTATTTTTGTGCTATAATGCACAATGTAAGGACGAGGGAAACCAAAAGAGGGGTGGCCCGAAATAGAAGAAAATGTCCTTACCGAAACATTTCGCATTTGCGAGAAGAAAGGAACATGCATTATGGTCAAGCAAGTGAAGATTTCCAGCTTTACTGAGGTAAAAAACATCATGAACGCGGCGTCCGGGTGCTGCGACGATATCGGCGTGCACGATGCAAAGGGAAGCATTGCTGACGCCAAAAGCATTTTGGGCCTGATGAGCCTGGATTACACAAAACCCGTGATGCTGGTGAGTGAGAACGAGCGCGAGCTCGAGCATGTGTTCAACGCCATCAGCTAAGGGCGCCCGTGGGCGTGAAAAGCAGGAAAAACGATATGCCGGAAAAGGCCGGGGCAGGGGTAATTCTCTGCCCCGGCCTTTTCTGTATAAACAATTGACTGTATTTGGTTGAAAGGCAACCACAACATATGCTATAATAAGCGCCAGAAATGCTTCTTCCCCCGGCCGGGATATAACGCGGCAAGGGGCAGGGCAGATAGGAATTGGAAGGAGAAATGCACATGAAGAGGAAAGCGGCACAGCGGCTGTGCGCGCTGGTGGCGGCGTTGGCGCTGAGCATATCGGTGTGCGCAGGCGCGTTTGCCGAGGCGGCGCCGGGTGCGGCGGCTTCCGGGCCACAAAGCGGCACCTGGCAGGCGCAGGAAGAAGGGCAGAGCAGCCCGGGAAGTGAAGAGACGGCCGACAGTGCACTGTCGCATCAGCCGGAAATTCCGGCTGATGAATCTTCCCTGAAAGAAGAGGGGACGCAGGCGGGCCAACCGGCAGAGGATGCCGCAGGGCAGGCCGGGGCGGAACAGGAGGCCGCTGTGCAGGCGGCGGCAGTGCCGCAGGCGGCCAGCCTTGCGGATGTCACGGGCCTTACCATCACGGCGGACGACGGCCAGCCGCTGGTGGAAGGCGTGGACTATGAGATAAAAACTGGCGTGGCCACGACTGCCGTGAAAAGTGGGACTACCTCATCGGCAGGGTCATTTGCCAACCTTATTGTTTTGAAAACAGAGAGTGCAGTTACGGTAACGGGCACATCGAAGGACAACTACGGCCTGCAGGTGGCGGCAGGGGTGCATGCGAACATCACGCTTAACGGCGTTGCCATTGCGGCGCCCATCCCGTTTGACATTGTCACCAACCTCAACGGCACGGCAGACGGCACGCCGGCCACGCGCGGGTATGAGATTCTGCCGGAAAAGCGCACCAGCGTGCACCTGACGCTGGCGGACGGCAGCGTAAACACGCTTACCGTCACGCCCGCCAACACTGAACGGCCGGCGCTGCGCTGCGGCGAGGGCTCTGTGCTGGTGATAGACGACAGCGTGTGGAACCAGACGGCGGCAGGCGAAGCCATCACGCCCGAACAGGGGCGCGTGCCGTATGACTGCACGCTGAAAAACGGCACGGAATTGAAGCAGGGCGACCCGCTGTGGAAAATGGATAGTGAGGCCCCGGGCAAATTGGTTACAAACAGCGGCTATTCTAGCGCTAGCATTGGCGGTGGCATGGCTGAAGACGGTGGTGGAATTACCATAGAGGGCGGCATTTTGGAGGCGCATGCTACATCTCCAAATAACAGCGGCGTTTTATGTGGCGCAGGCATTGGCGGCGGCATCGGTGGCGGTACGGGCTGTGTGCTGGAGGGCGGCGGCGTTACCATCAACGGTGGGCGCATCACAGCCTATGGTAGCTACCATGGTGCGGGTATCGGCGGAGGATACCGCAATGGATGTTCGATTTACCGTAGTACGCCCTTGGATGGTGCAGTCAAGGCGCGTTGGGGTAAATGCCCGGCATGCGGCACCAGTACAACACCGCATGCGCCTATCCCCGGTGACATTACAGTAAATGGTGGCTATACAGAGGCATATGGATACACCCATGGCAATGCCATAGGCAGCGGTTGCTACAATGCGAACAACCTGGGCCACGGCGATGCCACTACAGCACATGAAATACGCATTACTGGCGGTACGCTGAAGCCGATAGCCAAACGCACATCTTCTTCTTATGATGTGGGTGTGCGCGGCGGTAAGGTTGTGGTGACAGGCGGCTCATTCCCTGTGGGCAAGCAAAGCGGCGGCGTGGACGGCCTGAGCTTCCAGGGCGCGAGCGTCGAGAGCGCCAGCGGGGAAAAGCTGACGATGGTGGAAATTGACCTGAGCGGCTATGAAGACATAGCTAACGGGAAGGTAATTGACTTCGAGGTAAGCATCGGGGGCAAGCCGCTGGAACCCGCATATGGGCTTGCCAATATCATCGACGCAGATAAAAAGCTGTACTTTTGGCTGCCGGAATCTGCCAAAGGGCAGGAAGTATCAATTGGCAAGGTGCGTGTGAAAAAAGAAGACGGCAGCGAATATAATGCAGAATATCCGTTCGTGGTGCCGAATGCAGGGCAGGGCAGCACGGCAAAGCAATATGTTTTGTTTGAAGTGGATGAGAACCAGTTCAGCGAAGAGCTGCGCAGGCAGCTGAACAAGCGGTACGATGGCATAGCCATCAGCTGGGAGGCCCTGAAGCAAGAAATTGCGGTGCAGGGCATCGATGCCCAGCAGCCGGAAGGGGAGAAGCTGACAGATGCATCGGCAATGACGCCGGAAGCGCGGCGGTATCTGGATAAAGACGGGCAGCCCACAGGGGAAATGAGCAATACGGCGCCGTTCAAGAATGCGGGCAGCTACGAGCTCACCATCAATTCCAGCCAGTTTGCAACGCCGGGCTCTGAATTTGAGAGGACATTTTGGGGGCACCGTGCGCTGCTAAAGGCACAAATAGAGCCTGCGGCCAGCCGCGTGACAGACTTTATTTACCAGACAACCGGTGTGGATCAAACAGAGACGCTGACGCTTACGGCAAACGTGAAGCCGCAGGCGGGTGAGGCCCTAACCTGCGATGCGCCGGACGGATATGTGCAGTTTTACATCAACGGCGTTGCAGTGGGCGCGCCGGTGGAACTTGCAAAACTTCTCAGCCAGACGGATGCGGACGGCTATGCCTACCGCACGGCCAGCGTGACGCTGAACTTCACGCAGGGCGGTTACCCGGCCATCCCGTCCCGCCCGGATGGAAAGTTTGTCATAGAGGCCAAGCACTACGGCAGCACGAACTATACAGACAGCGAGGGCACCGCCATTGAGCTGGACGGCGCAGACCTTCCGGGCGGAGGGCTGCCCACCACAGACCCGCCGGAGGTGGTGATAAGGCCGGAACAGCCGGGCGGCGGAGAGAGCGGCAAGCCGCTGGAACCGGATAAGGTAGAGCCAAACCCGGACGGCAGCGGCAAGCTGGACAGCTATATCCACGATAAACTGGTGCGGCCGACAGAGCCGGGGGCTGCGTTTGACAAGGATGATGCAAAAGCGCTTATCAATGACCGGTATGTGTTCAAAGATAACCAGGGGAACCTGCTGACGCCGGGGGAAGTGGTAATCTATGACAAAGACGGCAATGACATTACAGACCAGGGCATCGACCTTTCGAAGCCGGGCGATTATGTCATCCATGTAAAGGTAGAGGACGCGAACGGGAACAGCACAACGGTAGACCTGGATTATATCGTGAAAGACCCGCCGGAGGTGAGCATCAAGCCGGGGCAGCCGGGCGAGCCGGAGAAGGACGGGAACGGCGAAGATAAGCCGGGCACGGGCACGCTGCAGCCGGAGGATAAGCCGCACCAGGGGGAAGACGGGCTTGTGCACCAGAATTATAAAGACGTGGTTTACGAGAAGGTAGAGAACGTCACGCTGACACAGGCAGAAGTGGAAGAACTGGTGAACGGGCGGTACAATATCCCGGCGGGCAGCAATGTGAGCGTGGTGATCAAGGACAGCACGGGTAAGGAGGTAACGGGGCTGGATAAGAGCCGTGTGACGCACTACACCATAGAGGTAGTGGTGACGGACGCGGAAGGGAACAGCACCACCGTCCACCTGCGCTACCAGCTGTATGAAGAGGGCACCACACCGCCTGCGCCCGGCGGCAGCGGGGAAAAGGGCAACCCCAAAACTTCGGTGTAAGCGGCACACAGGCAGCAGACAAACAAAAGCGCCCCGCGTTCGAACCGAACGCGGGGCGCTTGCTTTATGGGTTAGGGAAATAGCGCCCAGGCGGGCACACAGGCCAAAACGGCACCGTGCCCGGCCTGCATGGAAAAAAGCTGGCCTTACATGGCCTCTACCAGCGCTTTGGTGTCGCGCGCAATCATCAGCTCTTCGTTGGTGCACACCACAAGCACCTTCACGCGGCTGCCTTCGCCGGTGATGTCGTTGATGTCCAGCCCGCGCAGCTTGTTCTTTTCCGCATCAATGGAAATGCCCAGGAACTCCATATTCTTGCACACTTCGCTGCGCACATAGCCGTCGTTTTCGCCAATGCCGCCGGTGAACACCAGGCAGTCGATGCCGCCCATGGCCGCCGCATAGGCGCCCACATATTTTTTGATTTGATAGTTCAGCATATCGCTGGCCAGCTTGGCGCGGGCATTGCCCTCTGCGGCAGCCTTTTCTACATCGCGTTTATCGCTGGAAACGCCGGAAATGCCCAGCAGGCCGCTTTTCTTGTTCAGGTAATCGGCCATCTCCTGCCCGTGAATGCCCAGCTTCTGCTCCATATACGTCACCACGCTGGGGTCAATGTCGCCGCAGCGTGTGCCCATCAGCACGCCTGCCAACGGGGTGAGGCCCATGCTGGTGTCCACACATTTGCCGCCGTCCACGGCGGTGATGCTGCTGCCGTTGCCCAAATGGCAGGTGACCATTTTAATATCCTTCGCATCTTTGCCAAGGTACTGCGCGGCCGCCATGCTTACATAGCGGTGGCTGGTGCCGTGTGCGCCATAGCGGCGGATGGAATACTTTTCATACATCTCGTACGGCACACCGTACATATATGCCTTCGGCGGCATTGTCTGGTGGAACGTGGTGTCAAACACCACCACGTTCGGCACGCTGGCGCCAAACACAGCCTTTGCGCTGCGCAGGCCCTGCACATGTGCCATGTTGTGCACCGGGGCCAGGGGGGCAATCTCTTCAATTTTGTCAATGATGGCGTCTGTGACAATTTCAGATTTCGTGAAGAACTCTGCGCCCTGCACCACGCGGTGGCCAATGGCGCTAATCTCGCTCTTATCTTTCACCACGGCGCCCTCGCCGGTGGTCATCATTTCCACCACTTTCATGAAGGCCTCCGTGTGGGTGGGGAAGGGCACTTCTTCTTCCCACTCTTTGCCGTGCGCCTTGTGCACAATTTTCGAGCCCTCAATGCCAATGCGCTCGCACAGGCCCTTGCACAGCACGGCCTCGCCGTCCATGTCGATCAGCTGATACTTCAGTGAACTGGAACCGCAGTTGATAACCAGTACTTTCATGTCTTTCCTCCAACATTCCGGTGCGCACGGCACCTTTTTTCTTTGCCGAATTTATTATATAATGAGAAAAACCGGTTTTCAAGGGCCAACCGGCCCGAAAACGGGCGGCCAGGCCGTTTTTGCGGCCCGGCAGGCAGAGAGGAGGGCGAGGCATGCGCGTTGCAGGCATCATTGCTGAATACAACCCGTTTCACAACGGGCATGCACACCAAATCAGGCAGGTGCGCGCGCTGGGCTTCGACGCCGTGGTGTGCGTGATGAGCCCCGGCGTGGTGCAGCGGGGCAGCCTGGCGCTGATGCCCGTGCAGGTGCGCGCACAGGCGGCGCTTGCGTGCGGGGCAGACCTGGTGATGTGCCTGCCCGCGCCGTACGCGGCGGCCAGTGCCGAGGCCTTTGCCGCTGCCGGGGTGCGTGCGCTGGGCGCCCTGGGCTGCGTGCAGGCGCTGTGCTATGGCGCCGAAACGCCGGACGCCGCCGCACACCTGCGCGCGGCAAAGGCCCTGGTGGGGCCCGTATTTGCCGGGCGCCTGCGCGAAGGGCTTGCCGCAGGCCTGCCCTTTGCCGCCGCGCGCCAGCAGGCCGCACAGGCCGTGTGTGAGGGCGCGGGGGACCTTTTGGCAAGCCCGAACGATATTTTGGGCGTGGAGTACTGTAAGGCTATTTTGACGCAGAAAAGCGCTTTGCAGCCGCTGGCGCTGGCGCGCCGGGGCGCGGCACACGGCGCGCCTCTGGGCGCCGGGGCGGCACAGCAGACGTTTTCCAGCCTGCGCGCCGCACGGCAGGCCGCCGGGTTTGCCAGCGCCACAGCGTTGCGGGCCCTTGCGCAGCGCAGCGGCATGGAAGCGCTGGAGCCCTATGTGCCGCAGGCGGCGCTGGCGCTGTACCTTTGTGCCCAGCAACAGGGGGCTGTGCTGGAAGAAGCGCGCTTTTCCACAGCCCTGCTGTGCCGCCTGCGCGCGGGCTGTGCACAGGGGTTTGCCCATGTGCGCGGCGCGGGCGAAGGGCTGGAAAACCGGCTGGCCGCCGCGGTGCGGCAGGCTGGCACGGCCGGGCAGCTGCTGGAACTGTTGAAAACAAAGCGCTATGCCACGGCCCGCCTGCGCCGTTTTGCACTGGACGCGGCGCTGGGCGTGCCCGCGGGCCTGCCCGCTCTGCCCTACCTGCATGTGCTGGGTGCGGGCGAAGCGGGCCTTGCTGTGCTGCAACAGGCAAAACAGGCGGCCAGCCTGCCGCTTTCGGCCTCGCTGGCTGTGCTGGAAAAGGCGTCGCCGCCCGCGGCGCAGGTTGCGGCGCTGCACGCCGCAGCGGAAGATTTTGCAGCTTTGTGCCTGGCTTCGCCGCGGCCCATGGGCACGGCCTACACGCAGAAATTCATTGCGCCGCCAAAGGGGTGAAAACGGTGGAAAACGCACAGGCGCATGCCAAGCGCCTTATTTTGGTGAACGGCCCCATGGGCGTGGGCAAAACGGCCGTGTGCCGCCAGCTGGTGCGCCTTTGTGCGCCCGCCGCCTTTCTGGACGGCGACTGGTGTTGGATGCTGGAGCCGTTCACGGTTACGCCAGAGACAAAAGAGCTGGTGCTTTCCAACATTGCGCACATGCTGGAAAGCTATGGCCGCTGCACGGCCTGCCGCACGGTGGTGTTCTGCTGGGTGATGCAAACGCCGGATATTGTGCAGCAGGTGCTGGGCCGGCTGCCGGCAGGGTTGTTTTCGCCCAGGCTTATTACGCTTATGGCAAGCCACGAGGCACTGGCCGCCCGTGTGCAAAAGGATGTGGATGCCCGCCTGCGCGGCGCAGACGCTTTGGCCCGCGCATTGTGCTACCGCGAAAAGTATGCCTGGGCGCCCTGCACGGTGGACACCACGCACCTTTCACCCGGCGAGGCGGCGGCCGCCGTGCTGGCGGCGCTGTAATAGGGAAAAAAGCCGCAAGGCCCCGGCCTTGGGCGTGTTGACGCAAAGCGCATTGCCTTTGAAACAGGCATGAGAGCGCAGTGCGCCGTCAGCGCGCCTGAGGCCTGTTTTTTTGCAGGTGACGCGCGCGCCTGCGCAGCTTGCGCAAAAGCACTTGCCGGGCACAGCGCAGCTGGCGTATGATAGAGCCAAAGGGGGCAGGCGGCATGAAAATTGATATCGACCAGAACAGCGCGTATGAAGAAACCTCCGTTACCATCCGCTGTGCCAGGCTGAGCCGGGAGGTGACGGACCTGCTGGCCCTGCTGCGTGTGTACGATGAAAAGCTCACCGGCCAGCGGGGCGGGGAAACGCACATTTTGAACGCGGCGGATGTGCTGTATGCCGACACGGCCGACAGGCGCACATTTTTCTACACGGCGGAAGGTGTGTATGAGACAGAGCTTCGCCTGTACGAGCTGGAGCAGCGCCTGGCGGGCGCAGGGTTTTTGCGGGCGGGCAAATCTCTGCTTTTGAATTTTGACCACATCCGCGCCCTGCGGCCCGATTTTGGCGGCCGCTTGCTGGCCACGCTGTCGAACGGGGAAAAAGCCGTGATCTCGCGGCAGTTTGTGCCCGCCTTTCGGAAGAAGCTGGGCCTTTGAGGCCATTTGTTAAGATGAATACAGGAGGTATTATAGAATGAAAAAATTTCTATCTGTTATTGCAACAATCAAAACAGGGGCCTGCCTGTGTTTTACTGCGTGGGCAGCCGTATGGGGCGTGCTGGCGCTTGTGTTCTGGCCGGATGCTTCGCTGCGCGCAGGGCACATTTTAAGCATGCTGGCGGCCAGCCTGTGGATAGGCTTTTTGCAGTGGCTGTGCTTTGTGCGCGAGACGGGGCACCGGGTTTCCTACGGGGCGCGCATTGTTCTGTTTGCAGCCGGGCTGTTTCCAGTGCTGGCGGCCTGCGCCTATTTTCAAAGGTGGTTTCCGCCAGAGAACACCGCGGCCTGGGTGGGGTTCACGGCGCTGTTCTTCCTTTTGCTGGCGGTGTTCACCCTTTGCTTTGAGGTGGCCTTTGCCATCCAGGGCAAGCGCTATGCGGGCCTGTTGGGCGAATATCACCGCCGCAGGGACGGGCAAAGCGCGCCGCCCCAAAACTGAATAAGGCAGCAAAGCGGGCGGGCCGTTTTTTCGGCCCGCCCGCATGCTGCCCGCACCGGCAAAGCTGTGCCTGCTTTGCACAGGTTGCGGGCAGGCCCAGCGGCACATGTTTTTCACAAAAGCCCTGCACGCGGCCTGCCAGGCCTGCCGCGGCGGCTTTTTAAGATGCTTTTCTGCACACGGCCGGGGGGAAGGCGGCCCGGCGTTCGTTTCTTTTACATTTTCAGCGCGCGCAGCTCACATTTCACTTGTGCTTTTTTTAACAAAAAGGTATAATGAATTTAAATCGCGAACTCGCGCCCCGGCAGGGAGAGCGGGAAGGGAAATACAAGTGAGAAAGGTGACCGGAATATGGCATTGACGAACAACAAAAACGTCCTCACCTGGGTCAAAGAAATGGAAGACCTCATGACCCCGGATAAAGTTGTGTGGATTGACGGCTCGGAAGAACAGCTGAAGGCTTTGCGCGAAGAGGCGTTCAGCACGGGCGAGATGCAGCCCCTGAACGAAGAGCTGCTGCCTGGCTGCATGCTGCACCACACCGCAAAGAACGACGTGGCCCGCGTGGAGGACCGCACGTTCATCTGCACCAAAAACAAGGAAGACGCCGCCCCCATCAACAATTGGATGGAGACCAGCGAGATGAAAGCCAAGCTCATCCCCATGTACACCGGCGTGATGAAGGGCCGCACCATGTATGTCATTCCGTACTGCATGGGCCCCATTGGCTCGCCGTTCTCCAAGGTGGGCGTTGAAGTGACGGATTCCATCTACGTTGTGCTGAACATGGACATCATGACGCGCGTGGGTGTGAAAGCGCTGCAGCAGCTGGGCGATGAATCGAACGATTTCGTGCGCGGCCAGCACGCCAAGGCCGACATTGACGCCGAGAACCGCTACATTGTGCAGTTCCCGGAGGAAAACGCCATTTGGTCCATCAACTCCGGTTACGGCGGCAACGTGCTGCTGGGCAAAAAGTGCTTTGCGCTGCGCATTGCCTCTTACCAGGGCATGAAGGAAGGCTGGATGGCCGAGCACATGCTTATTTTGGGCATTGAAGACCCGCAGGGCAATGTGGAGTATATCACTGCCGCGTTCCCCTCTGCCTGCGGCAAGACGAACCTGGCCATGCTGATTCCGCCCGAGGTGTATGCCAAGCAGGGCTATAAAGTGTGGACGGTGGGCGACGATATCGCCTGGATGCACATTGGCGACGACGGCCGCCTGTATGCCATCAACCCGGAGAATGGCTTCTTCGGCGTGGCCCCGGGCACAAACGAGAAATCGAACCCGAACGCGCTGCACACCACCATGAAGAACACCATCTTCACCAACGTGGCGCACAACCTTGACAACAACACCGTGTGGTGGGAAGGCCTGGATAAAAACCCGCCTGAGAACGCGGAAGAGTGGACGGGCATGAAGGTGAACGGCAAAGAGTATGTGGCCGCCGGCAACAAACTGGCCCATCCCAACAGCCGCTTCACGGCCCCGGCAGTGAACTGCCCGTGCCTGTCGAAAGAGTTTAACAATCCCAATGGCGTGCCCGTTACCGCTATGGTGTTCGGCGGCCGCCGCGCCAAGACGGCCCCGCTGGTGTTCCAGAGCTTTGACTGGAACCACGGTGTCTATGTGGGCAGCGCCATGGCTTCTGAAACCACGGCTGCCGCTGCCGGCGCTGTGGGTGTTGTGCGCCGCGACCCGATGGCCATGCGCCCGTTCTGCGGCTACAATATGGGCGATTACTTTGCCCATTGGATTGAAATGGGCAAAAAGCTGGGCGACAAGGCCCCGAAAATTTTCCACGTCAACTGGTTCCGCACCGATGACGAAGGCCACTTCATTTGGCCGGGCTTTGGCGACAACATGCGCGTGCTGATGTGGATGCTGGCCCGCTGCAGGGGCGAAGTGGATGCTGTGGAAACGCCGATTGGCTATGTGCCCAAGGCGGAGGACATCAACATTGATGGCCTGGACGGCATCACGCTGGACACCGTGAAGGGCCTGCTGGATGTAGACAAAAAACTGTGGATGGAGGATGCAAACGGCGTAGAGGCGTTGTATGACGAAATTGGCGCCCGCGTGCCTGCCGAGCTGCGCAAACAGCTGGCCGATTTGAAGGCACGCCTGGCATAAAGCCAAGGCCGATACGGCAGATGTGACACAGAAAATCCCCCGTGCCCAAAAAGTGCGGGGGTTTTTTGTTTTCACTTACCGGTATGGCCGGCATTGAAAACCGGCCTGCCGGCGGGGAAAGGAAAAAGGGAAAGAAGCCGAAAACAGGAAAAATCAAAAGGAAAGGAATGGTTCCAATGGAAAAGTTCGTATTGCCCACCTATAAAGCGCCGGATTTTGAGGCCCTTGGGCTGGCAGATGCGCCCGACGCAAAGCTGGTGGAAGCCCAGCAGGACGGCGTGGCGCCGGCCGGGTACCATGCCACCACCATGTTTCCGGAATATTTCCGCATTCATGGGGAATGGCAGCTTGCGCAGGACAGCCGGATGGACTGTGCCGCCGTGCTGCGCGGCGGCAGGCTTAATGTGGTGGAACTTCGCAACATTCGCCGCGGGGACGCCGTGGTGGTGGGAAGGGAAGAAAACGGCACCGAGGGCATTTATGTGCACACCAGGGCTTTCCGCCGCCGGGGGCGCGCCGGTGATGAGTTTGCCTTCCGCCAGGGCCGCAGCCGTGAAACGGCCTATTCGAAGGATTACAACTCCATCTACCGCCTGTTGAAATATGAAAAGCAGCACGGCAATATTCTGTGGGTGCTGGGCCCGGCGTGCACCTTTGACGCAGACGCGCGCGCGGCCTTTTCGGCGCTGGTGGACGAGGGCTATGTGAACGGCCTTTTGGCGGGAAACGCCCTTGCCACCCACGATTTGGAGGTGGGCTACCGCGGCACGGCCCTTGGGCAGGATGTGTACACCCAGCACTCGGTGCCGAACGGGCATTACAACCATCTGGATACCATCAATGAAGTGCGGCGCTGTGGCTCTGTGCGCGCGTTTGTAGAGGCGGGCCATGTGAAAGATGGCATTATGTACACCTGCGTGAAGAAGAATGTGCCCTTTGTGCTGGTGGGCTCCATTCGCGATGACGGCCCGCTGCCGGATGTGTACGGCAATGTGTACGAGGGGCAGGATGCCATGCGCGGCCTGGTGCGCAAGGCAACCACCATTGTGTGCATGGCCTCTACGCTGCACACGGTGGCCACCGGAAACATGACGCCCAGCTACCGCGTGGTGGACGGGCAGGTGCGCCCGCTGTATTTCTATTCCGTAGATATTTCGGAATTTGCCGTGAACAAGCTGCTGGACAGAGGCAGCCTGACGGTGAAGACCATTGTGACCAATGTTCAGGATTTCATCATACAGGTAAGGCGCGGCGTGTGCAGCTGAGGCAAGGCGGGCTTTCCCTGCACCGTTGAGGGGGAAACACGATGAAATATGTAAAAAAGCTGCGGGGCGCGCGGGTGTACCTTTCGCCCATGTGCGCACAGGACGCGCAGCAGTATTACGAGTGGTTGAATGACCCCGCCGTGACGGATGGCGTGGGCACCACGGCCAATGTGATGAGCCTGGAGGGCGAGCAGCGCTGGCTTGCCGAAAACGCGGGCGATTACCAGTTTGCCATTGTGCTGGAAGAAGGGGACAGGCTTATTGGCAACTGCGGCATCAAAGAGATAGATTGGAAGCGCCGCTGCGGCGAAGTGGGGCTGTTTCTGGGCAACGAGGCAGACCGCGGCAAGGGCTATGGCAAGGAGGTGCTGCGCCTGCTGCTGGGCTATTGCTTTGAAACGCTGAACCTGCACAACGTACAGCTTCATGTGTTCAGCTTCAATGCGCGCGCCATTGCGGCATACAAAAGCGCCGGTTTCCGCGAGGCAGGCCGCCGCCGTGAGGCATATTTTTTGCACGGCGAATGGCACGACGAACTGGCCATGGACATCCTTCAGCAGGAGTGGCTGGCGCAAATGCGCTGACGGGCCGCAGAACACAAAAAGGCCGCCGCTTTCCATGGGAAAGCGGCGGCCTTTTGCGTCTGTTTAATGCTGTGTGGCCTGCGCATCCTGCGCGGCGCGCTTGGCGGCTTCTATCATCTCGTCCGTCACCACGGGCATCTGCCCGGTTACATAATATTTCGAGGGAATGGGCTGGCTGGGCCATGAAATGGGCGGCGCCACAGGCTGCCGCGGTTGCTGCGCCTGCTGCTGTGCCTGCCCGGGCGCCTCTGAGGCGCTGGCCTGCGCCATGGGCTGCACGGGCCGGGCATGCGGAATGCGGGGCCGGGCCGGCTGTGCCGCAGGCGCCGGTGCTGCGGCTGGCACATCGTCATCCAGCGAGATGGCCTGCCAGGAATGCACCCACTGTTCCTTGGCGCTTTGCTGTGGGGCATTTTGCTGCTGCGGCACCGGGTTGCCCGCCGGGGCTGCTGCCTGGCGTGGCGCCGCAGAAACGGCACCGGCTGCGGGCGCGGCGGCCGCAGCCGCTGGGACGCCCTGCTTTGCCAGCCGCTGCGCTTCGGCACGGCGCGCCGCTGCGGCCAGCCGCTGTTCTTCTACCATGGCATCGGTGATGCGCGGAATTTGCCCCGTGCGCGCGGCCTGCGCCAGGCGAATTTGCTCTGCACGGTGCGGGTCTGCCACAGAGGCCCGCTGTGCGGCATTCTGCCACTGCTGAGGCTGGGGCACGGCGGCCTTTTCGGCCTCGGCGCGCTGGCGGGCAAGCGCAGCCTGGCGCTGTGCCTCGGCCTGCTGGCGGGCAAGCGCAGCCTGGCGCTGTGCCTCGGCCTGCTGGCGGGCAAGTTCGGCCTGATATTGCGCCTGTGCCAGGCGCCGGGCTTCGGCGGTCTTTTCGGCCTCGGCCTGCTGGCGGGCAAGCTCGGCCTGATGCTGTGCCTGTGCCAGCCGCTGTTTTTCAGCCAGCACCTGGGCCGAAGCGCTTTGAGCCTGCGCCGCGCGGCGCGCCCGCTCTTCTTCCGCTTTGCGCTGCGCAAGGCGCTGCGCCTCTTCCAGAGCGGCCTGCGCCTGCTGCGCCTCGGCCAGCGCCTTCTGGCGCGCCTGCTCTTCTGCGTGCAGGCGCGCATCTGCGGCGGAAAAATCAATGGGTTTCCAGTGATGCGCGGGTGCGGCGGCCGGTTGGGCCTGCTGAGGCGGCTGCGGTGCCGCAGCGGGTGCGGCAGGCGCAGCGGGCCGGGGCTGCGGCGCTTTGGGCGCGGGCTGCGGCCGGGCCGGGCCGGGCGCGCTGCCCTGTACAGGCATGGCCGCACCGGCGTCCGAAGCCGACACGCGGGTATGGTCCAGCGTTTGCAAGGGCTGCAGGTGGCCATCGTCTTCCTGCTGCGGGTGGGCAAGGCCCATCTCTTCCGCCTGCACCAGCTTGCGCAGCGCGCGAATCTCGGATATTTTGGCAATGCACAGCCCAACGGTGGCGGCTGCAAGGCCGCCCGTGCACACCAGCATCAGAATTTGAATGCTGGTGGAAAACATGCTGCTCGTCAAAAGCAGCCACACGCATACGGCCAGCGCGCAGCAAAGCCCGCCCACCGTGGCAATGGTGGCCAATATCTTTCTTCTGAGTTCCTGTTTTGCCATGCTATCGCTCCTAAAATTGATCAAGGTGTTGCGGGCACGTTATTTCGTGCCAAAAATGCGGTCGCCCGCATCGCCCAGGCCCGGCACAATATAACCGTTCTCGTTCAGCTTTTCATCCAGCGCAGCTAAGTAAATATCCACATCCGGGTGGGTGGCCTTCAGGCGCTCCAGGCCTTCCGGCGCGCCGATGATGCCAATGAATTTGATGCTTTTTGCCCCGCGCTTTTTAATTTGCGTAATGGCGTCGATGGCACTGCCGCCTGTGGCCAGCATCGGGTCCAGCACAATTACTTCGCGCTCGGCAATGTCCTTGGGCAGCTTGCAGTAGTATTCCACCGGCTCCAGCGTCTCCTCGTTGCGGTACAGGCCAATGTGCCCCACCTTCGCGGCGGGAATCAGCGCCAGCATGCCGTCCACCATGCCAAGGCCCGCGCGCAGAATGGGCACCAGGGCCAGCTTGCGGCCAGAGAGCACGCGCGTTTGCGCCATTGCAACAGGCGTCTCGATGGACACCTCTTTTGTGGGCAAATCTCGTGTGGCCTCATAGCACAGCAGCATCGCAAGCTCGCTTACAAGCGCCTTGAACTCTTTTGTGCCGGTGTTTTTATCTCTCAGAAGGCTTACCTTGTGCTGTACAAGAGGATGGTCGAGAATCATTGCTTTGCTCATTATCGTATCTCTCCTTTGAAAAATTTGTCAAACAGATGGAAAAGCGCCGGTGCCCTCGTAAAAAAGCAGGCTTTGGCCCCGCAGGGCGCGAAACTCTGCGCTTAACCGGCCGTATGGCCGCCGCGCTCACGCGCCTCAATAGCGGCCAGCTTTTCCACGCGGCGCGCATGGCGTCCGCCCTCAAAGCCGGCAGCCAGGAACGCGTCCACCAGCTCCACAGCAAGGCCGGGGCCCACCACGCGCCCGCCCATGCAAAGGGCGTTGGCGTCGTTGTGCATGCGCGTATATTTGGCGCTGAACACATCGGAACAGCAGCAGGCGCGGATGCCGTTTACTTTGTTCGCAGCAATGCTGATGCCCACGCCCGTGCCGCAGAACAAGAGCGCCAGGCTGCACTCGCCCTTTACCACGGCATCACAGGGGGGCAGGGCGATGTCGGGGTAATCTACCGCCTCGCCGGTGTGGGTGCCAAAATCGCGGTATTCTATGCCGCGCTCTTCCAAGTGGCGCTTTACGGCCTCTTTCAGCTCAAAGCCGCCGTGGTCTGCGCCCAATGCAACAGGTTTTGCCATGCAAAAAACTTCCTTTCTGCGTAAGTGCTTACAGGCCCTTGCGGGCTAATTTCTCCGCGCGCTCGCGCTCTGCCTGGGAAAGGCGCAAATAGCGCGGGGCAAGTGTTTCGGCGCTTTGCGGCTGCACCTGCAGCGCAGCGCGGCAAACCCCCAGCGCCCCGGGGCAGCGCGCGTGTTCGGGCAAAAGGAATATGTCCTGTGCACGCCGGCCGCCCAGCGCGTCCAGCACAAGCGGGGCGCCGTCCCCCAGCAGCCACACGGGCCCGGGCAAACAAAGGGCCTGCCCGGCAAGGGCAGAGGCGGGGCCGTGGCCGTCCGGCCACAGGCGTGCGGGCCCCTGCGGCCCCATGGAAAAACCGGCGTGGTACACTTCGCCCCGGCGCGCGTCCAGCGCGCAGACACAGCTGCCCACCGGCGGGGCGCAGAAAGCCAGCGCCTCCAGCGTAGAGACGCCGGCGCAGGGGGTGCCGTGCGCAAAGGCAAGGCCCTTTACGGTGGCAAGGCCGATGCGCAGCCCCGTAAAACTGCCGGGGCCGGCCGTCACGGCCAAAAGCGAAATATCCTGCAGGGAAAGGCGGCAGGCACGCAGCGCCTCTTCACAAAGGGGCAGCAAAGTTTCGCTGTGGGTAAACCCGGCGCACAGGCGGCTTTCATAAAAAAGCTCACCGTCCCTGCACAGGGCCACACCTGCGGTTTTTCCGGCACAATCCAGCCCTAGCACCGTCATAGCCCGGCCCCCTCGATGGTGATGATGCGCTCGTCTTCCGCCGCGCCCTGGCGGATATCCACCTGCACGGCCTTTTCCCCGGCAAACCAGCCGTCGGCCAGCTCGCTCCATTCCACGGCCACAATGGCCCCCTGTGCAAGGTAATCGAACAGGCCTGCGGCTTCCAGGTCTTCCGGGGAGGTGATGCGGTATAAATCGAAATGGGCCAACAGGCGAGGCCCACGGTATACATTTACAATGGAAAACGTGGGGCTTGCCGCGGCATCGGTGCAGCCCAGCCCCTCGGCCAGCCCGGCACAGAACGTTGTTTTCCCGGCGCCCATGCCGCCGGTGAACAGCACCAGTGTGCCGGGCGCCAGCGCGGCGGCCAGCTGTGCAGCCAGTTTTTTTGTGGCGGCAGCGCCGTGCGTCACATATGTGCCAGCGTGCAAGCAAACCCCCTCATTTCCCCATAAACTACCTTATTATAGCGTAAAACCCGTTTGATGTAAACCCTGCGCGGCGGCCGAGGAAGCTGTAAGTTCTGGAAAAGAAATGCCGCAGCAGGCTGTGGCCTGCTGCGGCATAAAAAGAAAAGGCAGCTTTGGGGCGCGCGCTACTCGGCGGTATTGGCCCTTGTGAACAGGCTGGGAATAGCGCAAAGCGCCGCCACCCCCACCAGCGTAAACACGGCGCGGGCCAGCATGCTTTGCCCGCCGCCGAACAGCCATGCGACGGCATTGAAATCGAACAGGCCCACAAGGCCCCAGTTGATGCCGCCCACAATGATTAGAAGAATACAAATTTTATAAAACAGATTCATCCGGTCACACATCCTTTCCCTGCGAACAGGATGCCCCAAACCAATGTGTTTTATACATGCTGCCCCTGAGCCCCGCCGGGCTGTGCCTGCAAAAGCACGCCGCAGCTTTCGCGAATGCCGAATGCCGCGGCATAGGCGTTCTCCATCGGAATCCATTTTCCCTCAAAGGCGCACAGCGCCGCAGGGCCGTTGCGCGCCAGAATGCGCGCCTTCTGCGCCTCGGGCGAAATGGCATAATAGGCGCGCACGTCGTAAAGGCCCGTGCTGAAAAAGGGGTGCAGGCTGTAAGCGCCCTCAACAACAGTAAGCGGCGCGGCGGGCACGGCGCGCGTGCCCGCCAGCGCCATGCGCGAGCAATCGAACACGCCGTAGCAAAATGCCTGCCCAAGGCGCAGCGCGGGCGCCACCTCTTCGGCAAAGCGCTCGTAATGCACATTCCCGCCGGGCTGGGCAAGGCGCTGCGGCGTGCGCAGGGCCGGCGGCAGGAAAAAATCATCCATATGCACGCAGGCCCCGCCAAACGCCCTGCACAACAGTGCGGCGGCCGTGGTTTTTCCGGCGGCGGCCATACCGTCCAGGCCCACCACACAGTGGCCTTTTTGCTGCAGAACATCGCCAATGGCCCCTGCCAGCGGCACCAGCTCCGTGCCGCCGTGCGCGGCTAGAAAGGCTTGGGCCTCAGCTGTGCGCGGCATGGCCTGCGCGCTCCAGCGCATATACAATAGGCGGCACGGCCACCAGCTGCACCAGAATGCCCAGCCAGGCCGAGCTGAAAGCGCCCGCCACAAATGCCGCCATGCCGAAGGCGCCGCCGGACGCAGCCATCAAAAGGAACATCACACAGCCCCACACCACGCGGCCCAGCAGCATGCTGAGTACCAGCGAGGCATACAGCGCGCCCCATTTTTTGCCTGTGCTGCCGGTGAGCCTGGCTGAAAACAGGCGGTAAAACAGCCCGGTGAACAGGCCGTAGGCCGCCAGCTCGAAAGCCATGGCCACGGCAGTGGGGAACATTGGCGGCATGCCGAACAAAAGGCTGCGCAGCAGCGGCGCCACGGCGCCCACGGCAAGGCCCCATACGGGCCCGCACACAAAGCCGCACAGCAGCACCGGCAGGTGCATGGGGGCCAGCATCTGGCCGAATGTTTGAATTTGCCCTGTCAGAAAGGGCAGCACCAGCGCCAGCGCAAGGAACAGTGCGGAATACACAAGTTTTTTGGTGTTGTTTTGTTTCATAAAAGGGTCTCCTTCACAAAAAAAGATACCGCGAAGCGGCGGCACAAGCGGGCACCATGCCCTGTGCCGATACCTTCGTGGTATCTGTTTCAAACCAAATGAAGAAAAAGCGCGGCGGCCTCGTGCCGCCATATCGCCTTTTATTACACCACATGCGCAGAAAAATGTCAAGCCCGCCCGGCACGGGAAAGCGGCGGGCGGGCCAAACGAAAAATGGCTTAGTTTTTCAGCGCCTGCATGGGGGCGGGGATGCGCCCGCCGCGGTTTACGAACACATCCGGCGCAAAGTTGCTTACCTTCATAATGGGCGCATAGCCCAGAAGGCCGCCGAAATCCAGCACATCGCCGGGCTTTTTGCCCACGGCGGGAATGACGCGCACGGCGGTGGTCTTCGAGTTCACCATGCCAATGGCGGCCTCGTCTGCAATAAGGGCCGAGATGACGGCATCGCTCGTTTCGCCGGGAATCACCACCATGTCGATGCCCACGCTGCACACGGCCGTCATGGCTTCCAGTTTTTCAATGGAAAGGCTGCCGCGCTCGGCGGCTTTGATCATGCCGTCATCCTCGCTGACAGGGATGAACGCGCCCGAAAGCCCGCCCACATGGTTCGAGGCCATGACGCCGCCTTTTTTCACGGCGTCGTTCAGCATGGCCAGCGTGGCCGTGGTGCCGCAGCAGCCGCAGCTTTCCAGGCCAATTTCTTCCAGAATATTGGCCACGGAATCGCCCACGGCAGGCGTGGGGGCCAGCGAAAGGTCCACAATGCCAAAGGGCACGCCCAGCGCCTCGCTGGCAAGGTTGCCCACCAGCTGGCCCATGCGCGTAATTTTGAAGGCCGTGCGCTTGATAAGCTCGGCCACTTTATCCAGGCTGGCATCCCGCGGCAGCTTTGCCAGCGCCGCGCGCACGGCGCCCGGGCCCGAGACGCCCACATGCACCACGCAATCCGGCTCGCCCGGGCCGTGGAATGCGCCCGCCATGAAGGGGTTATCCTCCGGCGCGTTGCAGAACACCACCAGCTTGGCCGCGCCCATGCACATGTTATCTTTTGTCTTTTCGGCGGCGGCCTTGATGATGGGGCCCATCATCTTCACGGCGTCCATGTTGATGCCGCTTTTGGTAGAGCCCACATTTACGCTGGAACACACAAATTCCGTCTGCGCCAGCGCATCGGGAATGCTGCGGATAAGCCGTTCATCCCCTGCGGAAAAGCCCTTGTGCACCAGGGCCGAATACCCGCCAATGAAGTTTACGCCCACGGTTTTGGCGGCGGCGTCCAGCGCGCGGGCATACCACACGGGGTCTGCATCCGGCGCGCTGGCCAGCAGCATGGCAATGGGCGTCACCGACACGCGCTTGTTCACAATGGGCATGCCGTAAGTGGCCGAGATGCGCTCGGCCGTGCGCACAAGGTTTTTTGCGCGCGAGGTGATTTTGTTGTAAATTTTTTCGCATGCGCGGCGGCCGTCCGCATCCGCACAGTCCAGCAGGGAGATGCCCATGGTGACGGTGCGCACGTCCAGGTTTTCGTCCGAGATCATGCGAATGGTGTCCAGGATGTCGTTTGTATCCAGCATGGCGGCCTCCTTACACCTTGTGCATGGCGTCGTACAGCTCCTGACGGGTGCAGCGGATATCCACCCCAAGCTGTGTGCCAATGGCGCTCATTTTTTCCGAAAAGGCCGTGAAATCCATGTTGGCGGCGGAAAGGTCCACCAGCATGATCATGGCAAAGGTGCCGCGCAGAATGCGCTGGCTTACTTCTTCCACATTCACGTTCGCCTCTGCGCAGCCTGTGCACACCTTTGCAAGGATGCCCACGGCGTCGCGCCCTATCACAGTGATGACAGCTTCCATTTCCCTTACCCCTTTTCTTGGCGCACGGCAAATGCCATGCACAAGTAATCCTTCAAAAGTATAGCAGAAAAGCCGCCACAATGATAGGCCTGCACGCGTGAAATTTTGCCCGGCGCCATGCGGCGCGGCATTTACTTTCCCGCGCGCATGCCCTATAATGGTAGGAAAAGACCCTGCCGGGCACCCTGCCCGGGCGGGGGAAGGGAAAGGGGAAAACGGTATGGAGAAGATATTAAAACTTCTGGAAGAAAACGCGCGCATGAGCGTGGAGGATATTGCCGGCATCACGGGCGACACGCCCGAGGCCGTGGCCCGCAAGCTGGACGAATACGCCCAAAACCACGTCATCAACGGCTATCACGCCCTGGTGGATTGGGAAAAAGCGGGTGTGCCCCGCGTGCAGGCCATCATCGAGCTGCGCGTGTCGCCCCGGCGCGAGAGCGGCTTTGACGAAATTGCCGAAACCATTGCAAATTTTGAAGAAGTGGACAGCGTGATGCTGATGAGCGGCGGGTACGACCTGGCCCTTGTGCTGAACGGCAAAAGCTACCAGGAGATAGCCCTGTTTGTGGTGAAGCGCCTTTCCCCGCTGGAGGGCGTTGTCTCTACCGCCACGCATTTCGTGCTGCGCACCTATAAAAAAGAAGGCGTGCTCTTCGGGTTGGAGCCGCTGGATGAACGGGAGTTCGGGCTGTGAACTACGAGGCGCTGATCAGCCCGCGCGCGGCGCAGATGCGCCCGTCGGGCATCCGGAAATTTTTTGATATTGCGGCGGAAATGAAAGACTGCATCTCGCTTGGCGTGGGTGAACCCGATTTTAAAACACCCTGGCCCATCCGGGACGCAGGCATCCGCAGCCTGGAGCGCGGGCGCACGTTCTACACCTCGAATTCGGGCCTGAAAGAGCTGCGCGAAGAGATATGCACCTATTTGAACCGACGCTTCGGCCTTGCCTACACCGCGCCGGAAACACTGGTGACGGTGGGCGGCTCGGAGGCCATTGACCTGTGCGTGCGTGCGCTGGTGCAGCCGGGCGACGAGGTGATTATTCCCGAGCCGTGCTTTGTGTGTTATGACCCCATCACCACCCTCACGGGCGGTGTGCCCGTGCCGTTGGCGCTGAAGGCGGAAAACGCCTTTAAGCTGACGGCGGCACAGCTGAAGGCGGCCATCACGCCGAAGACCAAACTGCTGGTGCTGCCCTTTCCGTGCAACCCCAGCGGGGCCGTGATGCGCCGGGAAGACCTGGAGCCCATTGCCGAGGTGCTGCGCGGCACAGACGTCATGGTGCTTTCTGACGAGATTTATGCCGAGCTCACCTACGGCGGCGCGCGCCATGTCAGCTTTGCCTCGCTGCCCGGCATGAAAGAGCGCACCGTGGTGGTGAACGGCTTTTCCAAGGCATATGCCATGACGGGCTGGCGCCTTGGTTATGCCTGCGGGCCAAAGCCTATTATAGATGTGATGACAAAGATCCATCAATCTGCCATCATGTGCGCGCCCACCACCAGCCAGTATGCGGCCGTTCAGGCGCTGCGCCACTGCGACGAGGATATCGAGCGCATGCGCGAGGAATATGACCTGCGGCGCCGTTTCATTGTGAACCGCCTGAACAGCATGGGCCTTTCCTGCTTCGAGCCGGAGGGCGCGTTCTATGTGTTCCCCAGCATCGCGCGCTCGAAACTCTCCAGCGATGAGTTCTGCAAACGCCTGCTGATGGAGCAGAAGGTGGCAGTCATTCCCGGCAATGCGTTCGGCGCAAGCGGGGAAGGCTTTGTGCGCATCAGTTATTCCTATTCCATGGCACACCTCACCGAGGCGCTGCAGCGCATCAACCGCTTTTTAGAGGGGCTGGGGGTTTGATGGCTTTCGCCATACAGGCCCCGGCCAAACGCGTGTTGTGCAAAGCGTGTGCAGGCTATGAACAGGCGCAGGTGGATGCGGCCGTGGAGGCCGTGTTTGCCTTTTGCCCAAACGCTGGGCGGCTTGGGCCGCACAGCCGTGTGCTGCTGAAGCCGAACCTGCTGGCAAAACACCCGCCGGAACGGGCCGTTACCACGCACCCGGCAGTGGTGGCAGCATGCATCCGCGCCTGTGTGCAACGTGGGGTTCTGCCGCAGAACATCACGGTGGCAGATTCGCCCGGCGGCGCATGGACGCCCGGCGGCATGCGCGCCATTTATGCGCAAAGCGGCATGGCCGCCGTGTGCGAAGAAACCGGCGCGGCGCTTTACCTGGGCTGCAAAGCGGGTGTGCGCAAAACACAGGGCGAGCGTGTGCACTCGTTTGAGCTGATGCAGCCCGTGTTGGACGCAGATTTTATCATTGACATTCCCAAGGTAAAAACACATGTGATGGTGGGCATGACGTGCGCGGTGAAAAACCTGTTTGGCACGGTGCCCGGCCTTTCGAAGGCTGAATTCCATATGCGCTTTCCCGCCCCGGAAGATTTCGGCGGCATGCTGGCAGACCTCTGTGAGGCTGTGCGGCCGGATATGGTGGTGGCCGATGGCATTGTGGCCATGGAGGGCGACGGCCCGGCCTCCGGCACGCCGTATGCTTTGGGGCTTATTTTGGGCGGGCAAAGCGCCTATGATGTCGACCTGGCTGTTTGCCGCCTGATGGGCCTTGCGCCGCAGCGCGTGCCATACCTGGCCGCTGCCGTGCGGCGCGGGCTGTGCGCCGCACAGGTGGAGGAGGGCATGCTGTGCGGCGACGTGCAGGCCGCCGCGCCGTGCGCGGGCTTTTGCCTGCCCACCAGCATGATGGACCTCACCTTTGCCCAAAAGGCGCCGCGGCCCATCCGCTGGCTTGTGCCCGGGGCGGAAAAGTGGGTGGCGCCGCGCCCCAAGGTGAAAAGGGCGCTGTGCATCGGCTGCGGAAAGTGCGCCGAAATATGCCCCGGCCGCACCATTCGGGTGCAGGGCGGGAAGGCGCATATCTCCCGGGCCGGCTGCATCCGCTGTTTTTGCTGCCACGAGATGTGCCCGGTGAAGGCCATCGAAGTGCGGCGCTTTGCGCTGTTCCGCCGTTAGGCGGGCTGCGCCCGACAACCTGGAAGGGAGGCTCTGCCATGGAGGCAGTGACTGTGCTGGCACCGGCCAAGCTGAACCTCACGCTGGGCGTGACGGGCTTTGCCGGAAACGGGTACCACACCCTGGATATGCTGATGCAGGCCGTGAGCCTGTATGAAAAAGTAGAGGTGCGCAAAAGTGCCGGCCTGCGGCTTTCGTTGCCCGGCTCGCGCGTGCCCGCCGACGGCCGCAACACTGCGGTGAAAGCCGCGCTGGCCTTTTTCCATGAGACAGGCCTGTTGGCCGGTGCAGACATCACCGTACACAAGCGTGTGCCGGTGCGCGCCGGTATGGCGGGCGGCAGTGCGGATGCCGCCGCCGTTCTGGTGGGGCTGAACGAATTGTACGGCGCGCACCTGTCTGTACAGCAGCTGTGTGCCATTGGCATGAAGGTGGGCGCAGATGTGCCGTTTTCCATTCTGGGCGGCACGGCGCGCGTGACGGGTGTGGGAGATATCCTCACCCCCATGCCGGCCTGCCCGAAGTGCTGGTTCACAGTTTGCATGCCGCCCCAGGGCGTCTCGACGCCGCGCGCCTATGCCCGTTTCGATGAAATGGGTACGGATGTAAAGGTGGACGGCGAGGCGGCCGCCGCTGCCCTCTATGCCGGGGATCTGGACGCCCTGTGCGCGCAGATGGTGAACGAGCTGCAGTTTTCCAGCGAGAGCACGGCCAATGAGCCAATCTGTGCCGCTTTGCGCGCTGCCGGGGCCAAGGCGGCGCTGATGACGGGCTCTGGCGCGGCGGTGTACGGCGTGTTTGAGACGCGCGCACAGGCAGAGGCCGCAAAAACAGCCCTGCTGCGCACCTGGCCAAAGGTGTGGGCTGTGCATCCGGTGCGCTGCGGGGCCCATGTGTGCCGTGGGCGCTGACGCTTTTGTGCGGGCTGCACAGAAGGTATGCGCTTTTTGGAATAGGACGTCCCCAAGGTGCCAACACTCTTTTGCGAAACGCAAAGGAGTGTTTTTTATGTTTACAGTTACTTATAATTTTTCCAGCAGCGCGCGGGCGCGCCGCCGCCTGCGCGCTGCGCGCCTTGCACTGTGCCTGGGCACGCTGGCATGCATTCTGCTTTCCCAATTTGCCGCGTTTGCGCAGGCGTGCGCCGGTGTGCGGAAGGATACGCTGCGCCTGCATATTCTGGCCAATTCCGATTCACCGCAGGACCAGGCACTGAAGCTGGCCGTGCGAGATGCCATTCTGGAGGAATACGGCAACCTGTTCGCACAGCAGGCCACCCAGCAGGAGGCCAAGGCTGTTGCCCAGGCCCACCTTTCGGATATGGAACAGACAGCCGCCCGTGTGCTGGCCGAGGCCGGGTGCCCGCAGCCGGTGCACGCCCATGTGGTGAATATGATGTTTCACACAAAGGAATACGACGGTTTCACCCTGCCCGCCGGCAGGTACGACGCCGTGCGCATCGAACTGGGACAGGCTGCGGGGCACAACTGGTTCTGCGTGCTGTTCCCGCCGCTGTGCGTGCCCGCCGCGGCGGATGCGGATGACGGCCCTGCCTACCCACAGGACGAGCAAGCGGCTGTGCACACCCCATACAAAGTGAAATTTGCCGCCCTGGAATGGTGGCAAACCCTGTGGGAAGAGGCATAAGCCGCGCGGCAATATGCCGCAAACTGCACATACTTCTTTGGCTTCCGGCAAAGATAGTTGCAAAAATGCCGAAAGGGACGCTTGTGTTAAAAATTTGTCAACCACCCCCTTGCACACCGCGTCTTTTTATATTAGAATATGAAAAGACAGGAAGGCTTTGCAGCGGCACCCGGCCGCGCGCGGGCCCTCACGATAAGGAGGATGTTTAGATTATGGCAGTAAAAGTTGCAATCAACGGCTTCGGCCGCATCGGCCGCCTGGCCTTCCGCCAGATGTTCGGCGCCGAGGGCTATGAGATCGTCGCAATCAACGACCTTACCAGCCCCGAGATGCTCGCGCACCTGCTGAAATATGACACCGCGCAGGGCCGCTATGACGGCCACACGGTGGAGGCCGGCGAGGACAACATTGTTGTCGACGGCAAGAAGATCACCATCTACAAAAACCCGAACCCGGCCGAGCTGCCCTGGGGCGAGCTGGGCGTGGACGTTGTGCTGGAATGCACCGGCTTCTTCACCAAGAAGGATAAAGCCATGGCCCACATCCAGGCCGGCGCCAAGAAGGTTGTGATCTCTGCGCCCGCTGGCAACGATTTGAAGACCATCGTGTTCAGCGTGAACGAGAACACCCTGACCAAGGAAGACCAGATCATTTCTGCTGCCTCCTGCACCACCAACTGCCTGGCCCCGATGGCAAAGGCCCTGAACGACGCCTATCCCATCCAGAGCGGTATCATGACCACGGTGCACGCCTACACCGGCGACCAGATGATTCTGGACGGCCCGCACCGCAAGGGTGACCTGCGCCGCGCCCGCGCCGGCGCTGCCAACATTGTGCCGAACTCTACCGGCGCTGCCAAGGCCATCGGCCTTGTGATCCCCGAGTTGAACGGCAAGCTGATCGGCTCTGCCCAGCGCGTGCCTGTGCCCACCGGTTCCACCACCATCCTGGTGGCCGTTGTGAAGGGCAAGGACGTGACGGTGGATTCCATCAACGCCGCCATGAAGGCCGCTTCTTCCGCCAGCTTCGGCTACAACACCGACCCCATCGTTTCCTCTGACGTCATCGGCATCACCTACGGCAGCCTGTTCGACGCCACTCAGACGATGGTGACCAAGATCGACGACGACACCTATCAGGTGCAGGTCGTGTCCTGGTACGACAACGAGAACAGCTACACCAGCCAGATGGTGCGCACCATCAAGTATTTCGCAGAGCTGTGATCTGAAAAGGTTTTAGTTCGCAAAAAGCGCCCCTGGGATCTGCATGATGCAGATCCCAGGGGCGCTTTCTTTGTACGGGTGGCCAGGGCCCCGTTTTTGGTCGGTGGCCGATGATATTTCGCCGTGGGAAAGGGGGCAGCCGCTTACAGGTTTTCTTTGATGCGTATTTCCGGGCTGGTGTAATAATATTCCCGGCTGGGGGGCATCCCCATGCAAATGTAATTGAACAGAATGTCAAGGGGCTTCGAGCCCTGATACTCCGGCATTTGACAGATGGTAGCTGAAATGACTCCTTTTTGAAGCATCGTTGCGGTGGAGGGAACACAGTCGTAGCTGATGATCTTTGGCTTGTGAGCAGTCTCAGTCAGTTCTACCGCCCGGCATGCTCCATACACGCCGGCAGATGCCAGAAAAAGCGCGTCTATGGGCGGCGTGCGGCACAAAAGTTCCTGTACAGCAGAAAAGCTTTTGAAATCGTCATCGTTATTCTCCAGAATATCCACGACATGAATGCCCGGCGCAAAGTCTTTGATATAGGAGAGAAACCCTTTTACGCGTTCAGAATGACAATGCATGTTGTGGGAACCCAGAAGGATGCCCACCTGTGCATTGCCTCCGGTGATCATCGACATGAGGTTTGCGGCTGTTCGCCCCGCACGGATATGGTCACTTCCCACATAGGCCATCCGCCCGGAATTTGGGATATCGGAATTCACTGTGATGATCGGGATGTGCAGTTCCTGTAATTCCCGGATTTTTTTGGTGATGTTTTCCGTGTTGAACCCGCATATGACGATGCCATCTACGCCTTTTTCCACCATCTCGTTCAAGAGCTGTTCCTGCTGTTCGGGTACAGAAAAATCATGGTATAGAACATCTACGATCACGCCGTACTCTGCCAGTTCCGCAGCTTTTTTGCGGATACCGTCAGCAACTTGGCCGAAAAACGGGTTTGTCTGAATAGAAGGAAGAATGTAGCCCAAGTGTATATTGTGCTTTAAGGCGGCCAAGGATTTCGCAGCGCGGCTGGGAACATATTGAAGAGATTGAGCGATCTCCCGTACTTTTTGCGCAGTTGCCTCGCTGACGATACCCCGGTTGTTCAACACGCGGTCTACGGTGCCGCGGGAAACACCGGCCAATTGCGCAATCTGTTTCATGGTGGCCATATCTATCCCTCCTCTGCAAAATGGCATTTTTCATCATGGTGAATTAAGAATACATCACGATTATACATTTTGTCAACAAAAGTGCATTTTGAAACAAAAACGTGCACAAGCACACAATAATAGAACATCTGTTTTTTAGTGAGGCAAAAAAGTTTTGAGATAATAACCTAATTTGACTAAAATACTGTGTGCATATCGCATATTTATTGGGCATTATATTAATTTCCACTTGACTTTTAGAATTTGATGAGCCATATTTTAATTATGATACACGAGCACGCAAATTGTGCTGGACAGGAGGAGATCAAGGATGGAATATTTTCCCAATATATCTCGCATCCAATATGAGGGGCCACACAGCAAAAATACACTGGCCTTTCGGTACTATGACCCGGATAAAAAAGTTTTGGGCAAAAGCATGCGGGAACATTTGCCTTTTGCCATGGCCTGGTGGCACAATTTGGGCGCGGCTGGCACGGATATGTTTGGCGTCAATACGGCAGATAAATCCTTCGGGGCCTCTGTTGGCTCTATGGAGCATGCAAAGGCAAAAGTGGACGCGGGGTTTGAATTCATGCAGAAATTGGGCATTGCCTATTTTTGCTTCCACGATGTAGATCTGGTCCCGGAGGCAGAAGATATCAATGAGACAAACCGCCGGTTGGACGAGATCAGCGATCATATTCTGAAGAAGATGCAGCAGACGGGCATCCGCTGCCTGTGGGGAACAGCCAACATGTTCAGCAATCCCAGGTTTATGAACGGGGCGGGTTCTACAAATAGTGTGGATGTTTATTGTTTTGCTGCGGCTCAGATCAAGAAAGCGTTGGAGTTGACGGTAAAGCTGGGCGGAAAAGGGTATGTGTTTTGGGGTGGACGTGAGGGGTACGAAACACTGTGGAACACAGATATCAAGTTGGAACAGGAAAACATTGCCCGCCTTATGCACATGGCGGTGGCTTACGGAAGAAGCATCGGGTTTGAGGGGGATTTCTATATTGAGCCCAAGCCCAAAGAACCTATGAAGCATCAGTATGATTTTGATGCGGCTACAGCCATCGGCTTTTTGCGCCAGTATGGTCTGGACAAAGATTTCAAATTGAATATAGAAGCCAATCACGCCATTTTGGCGGGCCACACATTCCAGCATGAGCTGCGCATCAGCGCCATCAACGGGATGCTGGGTTCCATTGATGCGAACCAGGGCGATTATCTTTTGGGCTGGGACACCGACGAATTTCCATACGATGTTTATGAGGCTACGATGTGTATGTATGAAGTGCTCAAAGCGGGAGGCCTCACTGGCGGATTTAACTTTGATGCAAAAAACCGACGCCCCAGCAATACACCGGAAGACATGTTCCATGGATATATCCTGGGAATGGATACATTTGCCCTAGGGCTTCTGAAGGCAGCGGCGCTGATCGAGGACGGCAGGCTGGATGCATTTGTACAGAACCGCTATGCAGGATACCAACAGGGGATCGGGAAAAAGATCCGGGAGGGAACGGCGACACTTGCCGAACTGGCACAGCGTGCCTCTGACCTGAAAAAGCCCGGGCTGCCAACATCCGGAAGACAGGAAGAACTGCAGAGCATTGTGAATCAAATTCTCTTTTGATCAGGAGGCATCCCTATGAAATGCAGTGATATTCTGCTGCAGGCCCAAGGAGTCTGCAAATCGTTTGGCGTGACAAAGGCGTTGTCCAATTTGGATTTTACCTTGCGATACGGGCAGATCCACGGATTGATAGGGGAAAACGGTTCCGGAAAATCCACTTTTTCCTCCATCATTGCAGGCGCACAGGCGGCCGATGAAGGCGCATTTACGTTAAAAGGTGTTGCCTATCATCCTGCCAGTATGCCAGAGGCAGTGCGAAGCGGTGTGGCATTGATCATTCAGGAACAGGGCACCTTCCCGGCAGCCAGCGTGGCAGAAAATATCTTTGCCGGCCGTGAAGACATGTTTGTCCACAAGGGCCTATTAAATGTTCAGAAGATGAATGTTGAGGCTCGTGCAGCGCTGGATATGATAGGCGCCACGGCCATCAGAGAAAAAATGCCTGTAAAAGAGCTCAGCTTTGAGCAGCGAAAGATTCTGGAGATCGCGCGTGCAGCATATAGCGACCCCTGTGTGCTGATCGTGGATGAGACATCAGCTGTCCTCAGCAAGGAGGGGCGAGATGTTTTATATACTCTGATGCACAAAATGCGGGATGAAGGCAAGGCTGTGCTATTTATCACGCATGATGTGGCCGAAATGATAGAGCACAGCGATGAGATCACGGTGCTTCGCGACGGAAAACTGGTGAAAACCTTAAAAAAGGAAGAGTTCAGCGAAAACCTGATCAAGGAATTGATGATCGGCAGAAAGGTAGAAGGGGATTACTATCGCAGCGACACACATCCTACCCAAGGCAAAAAAGTCAGGTTGTACGCAAAAGACCTGTGCTATAAAAAGCTGAAACATATCTCTTTTGACGTACATGAAGGAGAGATCTTTGGGGTAGGGGGGCTCTCTGACTGCGGGATGCATGAACTTGGGAAAATTTTGTATGGAGTGATCCCGCCGGACGTTGGAAGCGTGGAGATCGGCGAGGGCGCACATAAAGTGAACCATTCCCCTCAGGCGGCCATCCGCAACAAATGCGCGTATATTTCCAAAGATCGGGACACGGAGTCGCTGATGAAAACGATGACGATTCGGGAGAATATCAGTTTGCTCTCCCTGGATCATCTGAAAAAGCTGTGCTTCGTAACAAAAAAACAGGAGCGGGATTTTTGCGCGGGATGGAAGGAAACACTGGATATCCGCATGCGCGACATGGAGCAATTTGTGATGTATCTGTCCGGTGGCAACAAGCAGAAGGTGGCTCTGGCAAAGTGGATGGCATTTGACCCGGAAGTTTATATTATGGATTGCCCTACGCGAGGTATCGACGTGGGCGCAAAAGCGGCTATTGTAAAGCTGATTCGAAAATTCAAAGCGGAAGGCCGTGCAGTCGTTCTGATCTCAGAAGAACTGCCCGAATTGATTGGGCTGAGCGACCGCATCCTGATCATCAAGAACGGAGAGAGCCAGGGAATATTTGAACGGGGGCCCGAAATGACGGAAGCCAGCCTGATCAACTATATGATTTGATGCTATGGTGGTGACAAAACATGAATGAACTGAAAAAGGGAAAACGAGCAGACCGTGTTCGTGCTGTCATTCCATATGTCGGGCTGCTTTTGGTCGTTTTGATCTTTGGGGTATGGAGCAAAGGCGAGTTGTTTGATGGCAGAAATCTGATACCGGTCTTCAACAACTGTTTTAATATCATGTTCGCCGCAATAGGGTTGACATTTGTGCTGTCTCAGGGCACTTTGGACCTGTCTATCGGCGGGGTTGTCACTTTTTGCGGGATATTAGGGGCTTTTGCGGCAAACGTCAACCCATATCTGCTGCTGCCCGTTACGCTGTCGCTGGGGCTTTTGCTGGGGTTTGTAAACGGCTTTATCGCGGCTAAGCTGCATGTGAACGGGTTCATAGCAACACTGGCGATGGGGAATGTACTGACAGGGCTTTCTGTTATTATCTTGTATTCCAGTGGAATCGGGATCCCTCTGGAGATGCTGAGCTGGAGCACGACTTCAATGCGTGTGGCAGTGTTGTGCGTAGCATTCTTGGCCGGGTTTATCATTTTAGAATTTATGCCGTTTGGACGCCGCCTTCGCGCGGTGGGTGCAAGCAGTATTGCGGCCGATTATGCGGGTGTCAGTTCCACCAAATACCAATGGATCGGGTATACCATCACCGGAGCGATGTCTGGCCTTCTGGCCTTTTTCATCGTGATCCGCAGTGGCTCTGCCACCAGTGCCATGGGCGGGACGCTTCAGTTCGATGCGCTGATCGCATTGCTGATCGGGGGGTTCCCGCTGCAGGGCGGAACCAATTCACATGCCAGGTCTGCCTTGATCGGCAGCCTTACCCTGAGCATTCTGGTGTTCGGAATGACGCTTTGCCGCGTTGATACAACGGCACTACAGCTTGTAAAGGGGCTTTTGTTCCTGTTTGTGGTGGTGCTCACGTTCGATCGTGAGAGCACCCCTGTCATTAAATAAAGCACGCGCTTTATTGGGATATAAAAAAGAATGGAGGCTTTGAAATGAAAAAGTTGATAGCGTTGGTCCTTGTGGTAACTTTGCTGACAGGGCTGCTGGCCGGCTGTACAGGCGGGAGCAGCAGTTCCGTACCTGGCTCTGCTGCCGGAAGTGCGGAACCTCAGAATAACGCGCAGGAATTGCCGGAGCCCTGGAAGTTGGGGATACCCGACATGCGTGCGAAATCGACAGACCCGACATGGGGCGCGTTGATCGCGCAGGTGGAACTGCTGGCCAGTGTTGCCAATGGCGAGATCGTATATCTCTCGGGAAGCACAAGCACGGCGGAGGGCAGCCTGGAAAATGTGGAACAAGCCATTGCGCTGGGGTGTGACGGGCTGATGATTATGCCTGTCACGGACTCTATCATGCCCACAGTGTCGCAGAAGTGCCAGGAAGCCGGAATGTATTTTGCATCCATGTTCCGAAAGATTCAGGACCCCGATACACTGGCGCTGCTGGAAGAAAACCCCTACTGGTGCGGCTGGACTATTGAGAAGGAGTATGAAGAGGGCTATAACGTCATGACTTATCTTCACGAGCAGGGCGTGAGCACAGTGGCCTTCTATGGGCAGGAAGTGGGCGATGCATGTTCTGATATGCGTGAGGCCGGCATGCGCGCCGCAGCGGAAGAACTGGGTGTAGATGTGGTGGCTGAGGTGAGAAACCTGGGTTCCACCACAGAGATCACACAGGCGTTTGAAGCAGTCATTGGCAGCAACCCGGATCTGGATGGCCTGATCATGATCTCCTCCTACGTCACCAACACTACAGAAGCGATGGCAGAAGCCATTACAGTGGCGGGCAAAACGGGTGAGATCAAGCTGGGAACGCTGGACATGACGATCAGTCAGGCAGATCTGTTCGACGCGGGCAAACTGGATATTTCAGCCGGGGGCCAGCACATCATCAATGCATTTCTGACGGCAGCCAGCCTGGTCAACTTTATTGTGGGCACCCCGCTTGATCCGGATGGAAAACCCAATTATACGGAAGACAGCTACGTTTACGCATATTCCGGCGATGATATCCGGCAGTTCTTCCAGTACTATGGCGGAGAAGACGGCTCTGTTATGATCTACAATGAAGACGAGATCAAAGAGCTGGCGCTGAAATGTAGATCATAACAAGATCGGAAGAGCACACGTCTGAACTCCAGTCACACAGTGATCTCGTATGCCGTCTTCTGCTTGAAAAAAAAA
>UREN01000020.1 GCA_900546885.1 uncultured Oscillospiraceae bacterium | reverse complement strand
AATCATCGTTTACGGCATGGACTACCAGGGTATCTAATCCTGTTTGCTACCCATGCTTTCGAGCCTCAGCGTCAGTTAGTGCCCAGTAGGCCGCCTTCGCCACTGGTGTTCCTCCCGATATCTACGCATTCCACCGCTACACCGGGAATTCCGCCTACCTCTACACCACTCAAGAAAAACAGTTTTGAAAGCAATTTGTGGGTTGAGCCCACAGATTTCACTCCCAACTTGCTCTCCCGCCTGCGCTCCCTTTACACCCAGTAATTCCGGACAACGCTTGCCACCTACGTTTTACCGCGGCTGCTGGCACGTAGTTAGCCGTGGCTTCCTCGTCAGGTACCGTCATCATCGTCCCTGACAACAGAGGTTTACAATCCGAAGACCTTCTTCCCTCACGCGGCGTCGCTGCATCAGAGTTTCCTCCATTGTGCAATATTCCCCACTGCTGCCTCCCGTAGGAGTCTGGGCCGTGTCTCAGTCCCAATGTGGCCGATCAACCTCTCAGTCCGGCTACCAATCGTCGCCATGGTGGGCCGTTACCTCACCATCTAGCTAATTGGACGCGAGCCCATCCTTCAGCGGATTTCTCCTTTGACCCCTGTGTGATGCCACACCGTGGTCTTATGCGGTATTAGCAGTCGTTTCCAACTGTTGTCCCCCTCTGAAGGGTAGGTTGCTCACGTGTTACTCACCCGTTCGCCACTAAGTTATATCCGCGTCCGTCCGAAAACTTCTGCCAACATAACTCCGTTCGACTTGCATGTGTTAGGCGCGCCGCCAGCGTTCGTCCTGAGCCAGGATCAAACTCTTCATTAAAATGGTATTTAAACCAGCTTAATGCTGAATTCAAATCTTAGCATTCAAAACGCAATCGCTTGCGTCCTAAATTACTTAAAGGAAATGTTTTCGTCGCACTCTTCCGTGCGCTCTAAGGGTTCCGTTAAGCTTCTCGATATTGTTTAATTTTCAAGGTCCTTTTCGCTCACCCGCTCCCGCGGACAGCTTTTATATTATATCCCATCCGTTCCCCTTTGTCAAGAACTTTTTTCGGGATTTTTTGCTGCCCGTGCGCCGCCGCGCGGCACAGAGGGGGTGTGATTCAGTATTATAGGCACTTTTTACCTGTTTGTCAACTGTTTTTCTCAAAAAAAGACGGTTAATTTTTCCGTTTCAAGATATAGTATTTTACCTTAAAATTGGCACAACATCTACCTCTCTGTTTTGCATAAAAAAGCCTTGCGATTTTGCACGCCTTATATTACTATAAAGAAGGCAAAGGCCAAACGCTTTTTCGCAGGCCAAATGCTGCCTGCCAACACGAAGGAAAAAGGTGGTGCACTTATGCTGCTGGCTGTGAATGTAAGCAACTCGCAGATTCTTTTGGGCGGGTATGACGGCAGCCGTTTGGTATTCTGTGCGCGTGTGCATGCCGACCGCGCGTGGACCGCAGATGAATATGCGGTTCAATTCTCGCGCGTGCTGTCCCTTTATGGTTGCGAGGCAGCCGGAATAAAAGGCATCATCTTTTCCTGTGTGGTGCCCGCGCTGGCAGAGACCGTGCGCCGCGCTTTGGCCATGCTGTACCGCGGGCGCATCTATACGGTGGGGCCCGGCCTGAAAACCGGCCTGCAGATGCACATGGACGACCCTGCCCAGCTTGGCGGCGAGCTTGTCTGCTGTGCAGTGGCAGCGCGGGCATTGGGCCCGCTTCCGTGTGTGGCCGTGTTGATGGACACCGCCATTTCGATGGTTGCGCTGGACAAAAACGGCGTGCTGTGCGGCGGGGCCATCCTGCCCGGTGTGCGCACCGGGTACGATGCCCTGTGTGAACGCACTGCCCAGCTTACCCAAATTGAGCTGCGCGCTCCTGCCTGCGGCGTGCTGGGCACCAACTCTGTGGCCTGCATGCAGGCGGGGGCCGTGTTCGGCACCGCCAGCATGCTGGATGGTATGCTGGAGCGCTTTTCTTTGGCCCTGAATGGGGAAGCGGCCTGCGTGGCAACCGGCGCCTTTGCGCCTGTGGCATTGCCGCATTGCCGCCATGCGGTGCGCTATGAAGAACACCTTGTGTTGGACGGGCTGCGCCTTCTTTACGAAAAGAACGCGCGCTGAAGATTGTTGCTTGCCCTTATATATTACATTATATAGGGGTTTTGCATAAATTTAGGTTACGCTGTATCCGCGCTAAGGCGGAACGGCAGTAAAGGAGAAATGTCAAAATGGAAAAACAAAAAAACGCACATCGCCTGGTGCAGCTTGCGCTGCTGGTGGCAGTGGAACTGGTGATGACGTACACCCCTCTGGGTTACCTGCATGTGGGGCCCCTGTCTATCACATTTTTGATGATACCGGTGGTATTGGGCGCCATTCTAATAGGCCCTACGGCCGGTGCAGTGCTGGGCGGCGTATTCGGCCTTACCAGTTTCGCCCAGTGCTTTGGTGCAGAGGCCTTTGGCGTTGTTTTGCTGGGCATCAGCCCCCTGCGCACGTTTTTAGTATGCGTGCCCACGCGCATTCTGGCGGGCTGGCTGCCAGGGCTGATTTTCCAGGCCATCTATAAGGCAGAGGGCAGCCGCCGACATTGGTTATCCTTCGCGGCCGCCAGCCTTGCGGGGCCCGTTTTGAACACCGCTTTCTTCATGGGCACCCTGGTGGCCTGCTTTTATTCTACAGAGTATATTCAAGGGCTGGCACAGTCTATGGGTGCGGCAAACCCATTTACCTTTGTGGCGTTGTTTGTGGGCGTACAGGGCATTGTGGAGGCCGTTGTTGGCTTTTTGGCCTGCACTGCTATTTCAAAAGGCGTTTGGGGGCCACTGCACCGAAACCACTGACGGATATTGCGCCGCCAGTTTTCGCGGAAACTTCTTGGCAAACCGTTTAATTTGTGTTATGATAATGGATGTCCGAAGGCGGGCATCCATTTTTTGTTTTCCTCTTTTGCCAGAGATAACAAAACCGGCATTCCTGCCCCGCACGCCTGAAAAGGCATCTGTATTTGCGTCCGTAGCTCGGGTGGACCTTCGCAAGAAGGTTCTTGCCCTCCGCAGGAGGGTAGAGCGTTCGCCTGCAAAGCAGGCGAAAAGATATCCCCCGCCCCCTCGCACGCCTGAAAAGGCATCTATATTTGCGTCCGTAGCTCAGGTGGATAGAGCGTTCGGCTCCGACCCGGAAGGCCGCTGGTTCGAATCCAGTCGGGCGCACCAAACAAAAAGCCTCGAAAAGCCGGTTGTTATGCGCTTTTCCGGGCTTTTTGTTTTTTGCTTTTCGTTTCGTAAATCCTGTTAAAAATGTTGATTCCAGAGCGTTTTCTTTGAGAAGAGAAAGAACAACCGGGCCTTGCCTGCCGGCGCGTGCTATGATATGATTTTTCCATAAGCTTGGCAGTGTGAGGAAGGAGAAGGCCCTATGCAGAATAGCATGTCGGAGTTTGTGGCGCTGATAAAAGAATTTTGCACGGATGTTCTTCAGCTGAATGCAGTAATTGGCATTGCAGTTATGATTATCCTCTTTATTCTGGAAGTGCGATGGACGCGTTCCCATCCACCGCGCAGCAGGCGCAAAGAGCGGGCAGTTGCACTGGGCCATGTTGTGACGGCCAGAAGGGTTTCGTATTGGGACGACGGCGTCACACCCGATGAGAAAACCACCTCATGGTACCATGCCACCTATGCCTACGAGGTTGCGGAAAAGCAATATCAGTATAAATATCTGGCGCGCGCTTTTCCTCCTGTGCAAATCAAGCTCTATTATCTTGGCAGCCCAGGCAGAGCATTCTGCAGCAACGAAAAACGAAGTGCGCTTTCTCAAATTTTTCTTCTTCTGTTCCCGATTGCGGCCGGCGTAGTGGTGATGCACTTGCTGGGTGTAAGGTGATTGCAGCAAGGCTTCCCGCTGGTGCGAGAGGCCTTTGTCAGATGGATTTTAAAATTTTGTGAAGCATAGCAAGGCCAACGGCCGAAAAGCAGAAAGCGGGTAACCCCAGATGCACACCTTCTCCATTGCCGGTAAAACGATCTCCATTTTCCCCTCCATCGCTCCGGGTGCCCCCATCTTCTATCTGAATACATACGCCGGCGAGGGGCAGCAGGTATTGGACGCGGCGCGGGCAGCCGGCTGCCCGCCATTCACCCTGGTTGCTATCAGCGGCTTGAACTGGAACCGTGACATGGCCCCTTGGGACAGCCCGGCAGCTTTCAAGAACGGGGAACCCTTCACCGGCGGGGCCGGCGAAACCCTGCACCTGTTGGTGGAGGAGATTATGCCCAAAGCAGAAAAAGAGCTGCCCCGGGCCCCGGAATGGCGGGGAATTGCCGGGTATTCTTTGGCAGGCCTGTTTGCCTTGTATGCCATTTATCAAACCGATGTATTCACCCGGGTGGGGTGCATTTCCGGCTCTCTTTGGTTTCCAGGGTTTCTGGAATACGTCTTTACCCACGAGCCGAAGCGCCGCCCGGGCTGTTTATACTTCTCTTTGGGAGATAAGGAGGCCAAAACCCGGAACCCTGCCCTGCAAACCGTTCAGGAAAACACAAAGGCCGTTCAAGCGTTTTACCGAAAGAAAGGCATTGTCACCATGTTCCAGATGAACCGGGGCAACCACTTTATTCAAGGGGCCGAACGAGTGGCGGACGGAATGAAATGGCTGCTGAAACAATGAGTTTTAGCCCCTTTCGGGCACCATGAAATGCCCGCACAAAACCAAGCCACAAGGCATTATAAAAACGTGCCCCGCGGTGGGAAGGCGCGGGTTCAAGCATCGCAGGCAATGGGCAGGGCCACCTGAAAACGGCCGCGCCGCCTGCGCACGCAAAAAACCCCGGGGCTGCTGGGCAGCACCCGGGGTTTTTCTTCCTTATGGGTGAGGAGAAGGAATTCTATCAGGCCGGCAGCATACCGGAGATAGCGGTAAACACAAGGCCCACAACCACAACCACAATCATGAACTTCCAGCAGGTCTTCCACCACTGGGGGAAGCTGATCTTGCACACGGCAAGGCCGGCAACCGTCATGCCTGCGGTGGGGCTGATGGTGTTCATGGTCTGGTTGGCAATGCAAAGCGCCGTCACAGAAGCCTCGGGGTTCACGCCCATCAGGTCCGTCAGGGGCGCCATTACCGGCATGGTCAGTGCGGCCAGGCCAGAAGAGGACGGCACCAGAATGCTAAGCAGCGCCTGCACAAAGTACATCAGCGTAGTGAACACAGCGGTGGGCACGCCAGCCAGCATGTTGGCCAGGGCATTCAGGATGGTGTCGATGATCATACCGCCTTCGGCCACCACCAGGATGCCGCGGGCAATACCGATGATGACAGCCGCATAGGCGAAATCTGCCATGCCCTTTACAAACTCGTTGGCCATTTCCTTTTCACCCAGGCCGCCCACAATACCGGACAGCAGGCCGATGGCAAGGAACACCATGCTGATTTCGTCCATATACCAGCCCTTGGTGACAAGGCCCCACACAATGACGCCCATGCCCACGCCGAACACAATCAGCACCAGTTTCTGGCGCAGCGTAAAGGGCATGTCGGAATCTACACTGTCTACCGCAAACTCTTCACGTTTTGCAAGGTCGTCCTGGTAAGTAATAGAGCCCGTGGGGTTCTTTTTCACCTTGCGCGCATACATCATAACCCACACGATGCCAATGATGGTGAAGGTTGCATACTGAATAAAGCGGAACCACAGCTGGGGGTTGCCCTGAATGCCGGCAACGCCCTGTGCAATCAGCACGTTGAACGGGTTCACCGTAGAGCCGATATAGCCCATTTGAGGCCCAAGGAAGCACACCATGAACGCCGTCATGGAATCATAGCCAAGGCTCATGATGATGGGCATGAAAATGGCATAGAAGGGAAGCGCTTCTTCCGACATGCCGAACGAGGTGCCGCCAATGCTGAACAGAAGCATCACCACCGGGATGAGCAGGATGTCTTTGCCCTTCAGCTTTTTGATAACACGGCTCATGCCCGCATTGATGGCATTCGTTTTGGTAAGAATGGCGAAAGAGCCGCCAATCAGCAGAACGAACGCAACTACGTCACTGGCCGCCTGAATGCCGCGGGTAGGGGCCATCAGAATAGCGCCCAAGCCCTGGCGCATGTCATTGCCTTCCTCGTCCACCTTCGGAACTTCCTGATAGGTGCCTGCCACGGCAACTTCGCGCTCGCCGGCCGCCGTGTCCATCATCGTCCTCTCGAACTGGCCGGAAGGAACGATCCATGTCAAAATCGCAAACAGGATGATAAGCAAAAATGCGATGGTATAGACATGGGGCAGCTCAAATTTCTTCTTCTTTTTCAGCATGAGATACCCTCCTTAAAAAGGTTTTCCCCCGAAGGGGCCATAATGCGACGTTTTGGGTCGTATTATAACGTCATATATAGAATAAGGCTTGTGCCCGTTTTCGTCAACCCCAACGGCAATTTTTCAGTGTTTGTTATAAAACTTGCGGGCCTTTTTTGGCACTTTGCGAAAAGCCCTCAATCAAGAGCGTTTCCTTCCCTTCCCGGCGGAAAACCGCCCTTGCATCCGGCGACAAAAAGCAAGGCACGGCCGCCCCGTTTTGGGGCTGGCCGTGCCTTGTTTTGTTTTTGTTTTTCCCTTACTTGCGGGCATACTCCTGCTCGCAATACAGGCAGCGGTACTGCGCCTTATCGGGGTTTGTCAGGCAGAACACATGGTCCAGTTCCTGTTCCACGCTGGTGATGCAGCGCGGGTTTTTGCATTTCACCACGTTGGTCACACGCTCGGGCAGCTTCATCTGTTTTTTCTCGATGATTTTTCCACCATCAATGGTATTCACCGTGATGTGCGGGTCAATAAAGCCCAGCACGTCCAGGTCGATGTCGATGCGGTCTTCAATTTTAATAATGTCTTTGCGGCCGGTTTTGTTCGAGCGGGCGTTTTTGATGATGGCCACGCTGCAGTCCAGCTTGTCCAACTCCAGCACGCGGTAAATCTCCATGCTTCTGCCGGCCTCGATATGGTCGATGACAAGGCCTTTTTCCAAACTGTCGATATTCAGCATCTCACTCCACCTCCAGCATTTTCAGAATGAGGGCCATGCGCACGAACTTGCCGCACAGGGCCTGACGGAAATAGGCTGCGCGCGGGTCGGAATCCACCTCGGTGGAAATTTCGTTCACACGGGGCAGCGGGTGCATGACAATCATGTCCTCTTTGGCCAGCTTCATTTTCTCGGCGTCCAGAATATAGCTGTCGCGCAGGCGGATGTAGTCTTCCTCGTTGAAGAAGCGCTCGCGCTGCACGCGCGTCATATACAAAATATCCATTGCGCCAATGGCGTCTTCCAGGCGTTCTACCTCCTGGAAGTCAAAGCCGCCGTTCTCAAGGTCATCGCGGATGTAATCGGGCACCTGCAGCTCTTTCGGGCTTACCAGGATGAATTTGATGTTCTGATAGCGCATCATGGCGCGGATGAGCGAGTGCACCGTGCGGCCGAATTTCAAATCGCCGCACAGGCCCACGGTCAGGTTATCCAGGCGGCCCTTCTCGCGGTGAATGGTAAGCAGGTCGGTCAGGGTCTGGGTGGGGTGCTGGTGGCCGCCATCGCCCGCATTGATAAGCGGGCAGGCCACCTTTGCCGCAGCCACGGTGGCGGCGCCCTCTTTCGGGTGGCGCATGGCAATGATGTCGGCATAGCACTCTACCGTGCGCACGGTGTCTGCCACGCTTTCACCTTTTGCCGCGCTGGAGGAATTGGCCGAAGAAAAACCCAGCACCTTGCCGCCTAAACTAAGCATTGCTGCCTCAAAGCTTAAACGGGTTCTGGTGCTGGGTTCAAAAAACAATGTCGCCAGGATTTTGCCGTCACATTTGTGGGCAAAAGCAGTGGGGTTTTCCATGATCCTGTCTGCCAAAGCGATAATTTCATCAATCTCGCCGGTAGAGAGGTCGAGCGGGCTGATCAACTTCTTCACTGGTTTGGCCTCCTTCTATTCTTCTGCGCGGGGCGCCCCCGCATTTTGTTATCGTGTAATATCATACAGGCTGTGCCCCAAACTTGCAAGCGCAATTTTTCCGTTTTTGCACTTTTGCGCGAAACGTGCAAAAAAAACAAAAAAAGCCGCAAGGTTTTTGTAAGCGTTTGCCCTGGGCCGCACGCACAGGCAAACGGCCCTTCTGCCTGCTTGACTTTCTGATATCGATTCGGTATGATGGGGCAAATACGCGGGGCTCTGTTCCCGGAAAGGAGCACTTTATGCCTTGTTCTATTTCAAACCGCACGCCGAAACAGGACGGCTTTTTCATGCCGGCCGAATTTTCGTCCATCCGCCAGGTGTGGATGCTGTGGCCCGAACGGCCGGATAACTGGCGCGACGGCGCAAAGCCTGCCCAGGCCGCCTATGCGCGGGTGGCTGCGGCTGTGGCCCGCTTTGCAGAGGTGACGGTAGGTGTATCCTGCGCGCAGTATGAGAACTGCCGCGCCAAACTGCCGCCCTGCGTGCGTGTGGTGGAAATCTCCAGCAATGACGCCTGGGTGCGGGATTGCGGGCCCACTTTTTTGAAAAACACCGCCGGTGAGACACGCGCGGTAGATTGGGAATTCAACGCATGGGGCGGCCTGTACGACGGCGCCTATTTCCCCTGGGATAAAGACGCCGCCGTGGCGCGCAAAATTTGTGAGATTGAGCGTGTAGACCGCTACCGCCCCAAGGGTTTTGTGCTGGAGGGCGGCTCGTTCCATGTGGACGGCGAGGGCACTGTGCTGACAACAGAGATGTGCCTTTTAAGCCCCGGCCGCAACCCGCACATGAACAAAGCCGAGATCGAGCACATGCTGTGCGAATATCTGGGCGCGGAAAAGGTGCTTTGGCTGAAGGACGGCATCGACCCGGATGAGACAAACGGCCATGTGGACGACGTGGCCTGCTTTGTGCGCCCGGGCGAGGTGGCCTGTATCTGGACAGACGACAAGGCGCACCCCTTCTACCGGGTGGCGCACGAGAGCTATGAGGCCCTGTGCGCCATGACGGACGCAAAGGGCCGCCGCCTGAAGGTGCACAAGGTTTGCCTGCCGAAAGTGCCCGTGTGCATTGGGAAAGGCTTTGCCATCGACGCCGCCGAGGGCTCTTTTCCGCGGCAGGAGGGCGAGGTGTGCCCGGCCTCTTACCTGAATTTCCTCATTGTGAACAACGGCGTCATTGTGCCGCAGTTCGGCGATGAAAATGACGCGGCGGCACTGGCCCAGCTTTCTGCCATCTTCCCGGACAAAGAAGTGGTGGGGGTAGACACACTGGAAGTGGTATACGGCGGCGGAAACGTGCACTGCATCACCCAGCAGCAGCCGCGCTGAGGGCCAGGGCACGCCAGGCAGGCCTGCCGCGCCGCAAGCCCTTTTCTCGCTTTTCTGCATGCGCACATGGTGCGTATAACCGATTCTGTTTTCGCAAACCGCAAACGCCGCCGGGCGCGCATTTCCCATGCGTGCCCGGCGGCGCTTTTCTTAATTTTACAGGCGGCGTGCCAGCCCACACAGCCTCTGGCCGGGGCAAGCCCGTCACTTTGCCGCGTGCAGGCGCTCGTACTCGCGCGGTGTCTGCACCTTCACATTGCAAAACTGCTCTGCATACGCATCGCGCAGGGCGTCCTCCGTAACGGCCCGGGCCATGGCATATTTCCACGTCCACTCCGGCACAGGGCCGCCTTTGGCCTGGGCGGCCCGCAGCACAAGGCGCGCCGCAAGCAGCATCACAAGGCGCACAAGGCCGTACAAAGCAATCACCGCGGCAAACATGCCGGGCAGGCTGGCCAGCCCCTTGCTTGCCACCACAAACCAGCACAACTGCAGCCCCGCGCCGAAGCCGATGCCGTAAAAGTTCTTCCGCATGGCCTCGTAGACGCAGTGGGCGCACACGGGCACAGTCTTTTTTTCGCCGTCCATATACACGCCCGCCTCGCGCACGCCCTCTCGCTGTTCGCAAATGCCGCACTGTGCCATTTCTGTATCCTCCTGCCAGATGCCCGTTACAGGCTTTTCATCAAATCTTTATTGCGCGTGTAAAGCTCGTTGAACACCACGCGCTGCTTTTCATACACGGCATGCGCCGCCATATCCGGGCGGATGACCTTGTCTGCCGTAACCACCTTGGCCAGTTCGTCCCAGCTGGCATAGGCGCCGCCGGCCAGCGCCGCCATAATGGCGTCGCCGAACGCTGCGCCAAATGTCACCTTGGCGGTGCAGATCTCGCGGCCTGTCACATCCGCCACGGCCTGCAGCCACACGGGGTTTTTGGTGCCGCCGCCCACCGCCATGATGCGGCGCAGCGGCTCGCCATGTTCTTTCTCCAAAAGGTCCAGATGGGCCGCAATGGTATAGGCAATGCCCTCCAGCCCGGCCTTTACCAGATGGGCGCGCGTATGGTTCACCGAAAGGCCAAAATATACGCCCTTGGCAAACGGGTCGTTCAGCGGCGTGCGCTCGCCCGCAAAATACGGCAGGCACACCAGGCCGTCGCTGCCCGCCGGAATAGCCGCAGCCTCCTGCGCCATGGCCGCATAGGCGTTTTCGCCGCCCGCAGCCTCGGCGGCAACGGCGTCTTTGTAAAACTCGTCGCGCATCCACTTTGTCAGCGTGCCGGCCGTGTTGGTGCCCGCGCACACCGAGTATACGCCCGGGATGATGAACGTGCCGGGCCACAGGCGCGGCTCTTTTAACAGATGGTCGGTCAAATACACAAAATAGCAGCTGGAGCCCATCTGCACCATGATATCGCCGGGGCGGAACACACCCGTGGAGATGGCCTCTGCGCCGGAATCGCCCGTGCCCACCAGCACCGGCGTGCCCTCGGCAAGGCCTGTCTGCGCCGCCGCTTTGGCCGTGACGGTGCCCGCGATGTCGGTGGCGTTGCACACCTGGGCCAGCTGGTCCGGCCGGCAATACAGGCCGCAGTGCTCTTCGTCCACAGTGTCGTTTGTTAAATTATACAGCGGCGCAAAGTCTTCTGCAAGATAGCGGTCAATGGTAAATTTCCCGGTGAGTTTGGCGCACAGGTAAGAAGAGCCCGTCAAAAATTTTGCCGTCTTTGCATATACGTCCGGCAGGTTGTTTTTCACCCACAAAATTTTGGGCGCAATGTCGGAAGAGCACAGCTCGTGCCCGTACAGGCGCTCGGCCTCTTCCTTGCCATAGTATGCATACAGCCATTCAATCTCCTTGTGGCTGCGGCTGTCCACGCCATAGAGAATGGCGTTGCACAGCGCCGTGCCCTCGGCGTCCACGGGCACACAGTCGCACCCCAGCGCCGAAAGGCCCACGCAGCCCACGTCTTTCGCATCAACGCCGCTTTCGGCCAGCAGCTGGCGGGATAAATGGCAAAAATCGCCCCACCAGGTTTTTTCCGCGTCATGTTCAAAAAAGCCCGGCTGCGGGTTCAGCAGGTCGTGCCCGCAGCTGGCAAAGGCCACAATTTCGCACTTTTCGTCAATGAGCACGGCCTTTGTCTCGTTTGTGCCCACGTCAATGCCCATAAAATATCTCATCACACATTCCCCCTCATCTGCTTCACCGTGTCCATAAACGCTTTGACGCGCTGTGCGTCCACACGGTTTTCAAACACGCCGTCTTTTTTAAAGGTAGTGCCCACAAAGGCGCCGTCGCAGTTTTGCAAAATTTGGGCCACTGTCTCTTTTTTGCAGCCCGTGCCGCACACCACCGGCACGCCCTTGGCCACGGCGCGCACCTCTTGCAGCAGCTCGCCCCCCGGGCCCACGCCCGCGGCGGCGCCGCCCACCACCAGCGCGTCCGGCCGGCAGTTGAACAGCATGCTTCTGGCAATGTCGGGGTAGCTGCGGTCGTTCAAATACACTTCGCCCTCGCTGGTGACAAAATAGAACATCTTCAGCTCGTCCAGCCGCAGGGCCGCTTTCAGGCGCAGGGTTTTTGCCACATCGCGGTCTACCAGGCCCAAATCGCCCGCCCAGGCGCCCGTGAACAGGCAGCGGGTGAAGGCTGCGCCCGTGGCGGCGCAAATTTCCATGGTGGCATCGCCATCGTAAATGGCCTCTACACCGTAGGGAACGGTGAAATGTTCCTTCAAAGCGCCCACTACCATGCCCATAGCGCCCAATGTTACGCCAGACACCTTTTTTTCATACGGGATACTGAGCTCATTGGTCACCAGCACGCCGTCCACCCCGCCGCTTTGCAGGGCATCCAGGTCTGCCCTGGCACAGGCAATCACATCGTCCAGGCTGCCGTGCGGCGCATAGAACGGGTCGCCCGGAAGCGGCTTTAGGTGAAGCAGGCCCAGAATGGGCTTTTCTGTGCCGAACATCTCTTTTAAAAATGACATGTCGTTCCCTCCGAAATATGTATGTAACGTTATGGTACGTCTTACATCATATCTATAACACAATACAAAAGTTTTTTCAAGCAAAGGGCATACTTTTAGCGTTTTAACCAAGCAAAACTTGAAAGATTCAGCAAAATACGCTAATATAATATTCAGTATCTACACAATGGGGCAGGCAAAGGGTGCCGCAGGCTTTGCTGCGGCCTTTTCTCTTCCAAAATGCCGCCCACAAGTCTATCCCGCGCACCGGGCGCGGGCCGAAAGGCGGGAAAGAGCTTTATGGGTTTTCAGCTGAATGAAGATTCCCTGATCCCTCTGTACCAGCAGTTGATGGAGGATATCAAAACCTCACTGACGGAGGGAAAATATTTGCCGGACGAAAAAATCCCTTCTGAGCCGGAGCTTTCTGAATTGTACCATGTCAGCCGCATCACCGTGCGGCGGGCCATTGAAGAGCTGTGCACCGAGGGCTACCTTGTCAAAAAGCAGGGCAAGGGCACCTATGTCAGCCAGCCGAAGGTAATGCGCAAAATAGCGCAGAACGGTGATGTGATGGGCTTTTCGGAAGCGTGCCGCGCCTGCGGTATGGAACCCGGCGCCCAGGTCATCAGCATCCAGCGCTGCCCTGCGCGCTCAGACGAAGTGCGCTTTTTTAGCCTTGAGCCGCATTCCGATGTGATTTACCTTCAGCGTGTGCGCACCGCGGACGGCGAGCCCGTAATGCTGGAAAACAACTTTTTCCCTTACAAGCCGTTTCAGGGCCTGCTGGACGCCTATGAGGCGCTTTCCAATGCATCGCTGTTCGATTATCTGGACGCCACCTATGGCAGAAGGCCGGAATCCACCACCTCCTGCACGCTGGAAATTGTGCGCGCCTCGGCCGAGCAGGCCTCTTATCTGGATATCATCACCGGCGACCCCATGTTCTATATGAATGCCTATTTTCTGGACGCCAAAGGCAAGCCCCTGGTAATTGGCCGCCAGTACATCGTGGGCAGCCGTTTTGTGTTTAATATTTAACGGGAATGTACGCCGTGCGACGCAAGCAGGCTTTGGGGCCGCAGCGGCAAAACGGAAAACCGCCCCTGTGGCAGCACCGGAAGGGTGCTGGCGCAGGGGCTGCTTTTTTAAAACGGATGGCGGAAGAGCTCTTCTGTTATCACGGGTGCCGAACGGCTGTCAGACGTCGATTCCCGCACAATCAGTTCTGTCTCCAGCAAAACGCCTTTGGAGGGCAGTGCCGGGTTTGAAATTTTTTCCACCAGAAGTTCACAGGCCATCAGCCCCATACGGATGCGCGGCTGGTCTACGGTGGTGATGCTGGGCGTGGTGACGGTAGAGAACTCTATATTGTCAAAGCCTGTCACCATTACATCCTGCGGCACGCGCAGGCCCACCTGCCGCGCGGCGCGTATCACGGCGGCGGCATATACGTCCGAGGTGGTGACAAAGGCGTCCGGCGGCTCGGCTGTGCGCAGCAGCTGCATGGTGCTGGCAATGGCAAGTTCGCAGCTTACCTCCGGGAACTGCACCACCAGGTTCTGGTCCGGCGCAATGCCGGCCGCCCGCAGCGCCTCTTCATAGCCGCGCAGGCGCCAGCGCGCATATTTATAGCGCGACGGCCCGCTAAGAAAGGCAATGCGCCTGCACCCCTGCGACAGCAGATGGTCGGTGGCCTTTTTGCTGGCCGCAAAATCGTCCACAGAAACATAGGGCAGGTCTGTGCTTTCGTCATATTCACAGCACTGCACCAGCGGCACAACATTGCTCAGTGTGTGCAGAATATCGGTGGAGATGTGGTTTACTGTAATGAGGCCCGAGATGCGCAGGCTGTGCACCAGTTCCAAAATTCCGGGCAGGGTGTTGTGGTTGATGTGGCTTTCGTTGATGATGAGGTGGTAGCCATGCCGCGTTGCGCCCGATTTGGCACCGCGCACAATATCGGCATAAAAGGGGTTATCCAGCGAGGGCAGGCTGATCATCAGAATGTCAGAGGGGTCTGCACGGCCCGCTTTTTCCACAAAGGGGTAGCCTTTTGCCTGCAGCACGGCCACCACCCGGTTATAGGTATCTGCCTTTACAATGCCCTTGTGGTTCAGCACGCGGGACACCGTGGCGGGCGAAACACCTGCCGCCTGTGCCAGCTGCGCCACCGTGGGCAAATCTTTTTTCATGGCCATTGCACTTCCGTCCTTTCCGCCCAATTTGCCCTTTCGGTCCGGCTTCCGCCAATGTCAGTATACCACCCTTTCATGAAAAAGAACAGTGCTTTTCAGAAACATTTCATAACTTTTTGAAAAACAGAAACATAATGCCCAAATCGGTATGAATTTAGTCATGCAAAACAGGGGAAATGTCTCTTTAACTAAATATTTGTTGCATTTCGCACATATATTTTGCTATAATTTTTTCAGAAAATGAAACGAACAGGCAGGAGGAAATGCGGCGTCTGCCGCAGAAAAAGGCTGTCGTTTCATGAAAACGTATCCCTGCGAGGCGCAGGGAACAGCACATAAGGAGGCTCGTTTTATGAAAAAGTTCCTGGCAGTTGTTTTGGCAGCGGCACTGGCGCTGAGCCTGGTGGCCTGCGGCGGTGCGCCCGCTTCTTCCGGCGCGTCTTCTGCGGGCTCTGAGGGCGGCTCTACCCCCGCGAGCACGCAGAGCTATGATTACAAGATCGGCGTGGTAACGCCCTCTGGCGACCATGGCTTCACCGGCGAGAGCGTTGCGCAGGCGAACCTGATGGCCGAAGAGATGATGGCGAAATATCCCGGCATGGACATCACCGTGCGCGATGGCATTGACGCCGCAGCGCAGATTGAAGCCATTGAAAACCTGCTGGCCGGCGGCGATATGGATATGATCATCCTGTGGCCGATGGAGGGCGAAGCCCTTCGCAGCGCCGCGCAGAGCATTGTGGACGCCGGTGTGAAACTGGTTGTGTATGACCGCCTGATTGAAGGCTTCACCGCTGACACGTTTGTGGGCGACATCATGGGCGACAACGTGGGCATCGGCAAGGCCATGGGCGAATATCTGAATGAGTTCTATGCGGACGACGACGACGTGCAGTACCTGCGTTTCGTGGGCGACAGCTCCACTGTTACCAGCCAGCGCAGCGAGGGCATGGACGGCGTGCTGGGCGACAACTTCAACCAGGTTGCCGAGACGCTGGTGACAAACTGGTCTACCGAAGAGGCCCAGGGCCAGATGGAAGACTGGCTGAACGCGCACTCTGTGGAAGAGATTGAGGCCCTTGACCTGATTGTGACGCATGACGATGAAATCGTGGACGGCATTATGAACGCACTGGATGCCTATTCCGGCGAAGCCACCATCAATGTGAAACTCATCACGTCCGTGGGCGGCCGCGAAGAGACGATGCAGAAATTTGAGAGCACGCAGCTGGGTGTGAAGTTCTGGACGAGCTTCTTCTCGCCGTCCTTCATCCGCGATGCGTTCGAACTTGGCATCGGTGACCTGATTGGCGAGCCGTACACCGCAGAGCAGGACGAGAACGGCACCTATCTCATTCCCTCCTTCTCCATCACCAATGCAGACCTGGCCGGCGATGAAGACTTTGAAAGCTATCGCGCCAGCGATACGTACACCACGCGTTATGCCATCAACGAGTGATAGGCTGCATGTGAGCAAACCATGACACTGTGAGGCCGGCCGGCCTTTGCCGGCCGGCCCCTTTTTCTATCAAAATAAGGAGGAAACTGCTCGATGCTTGTGGAAATGAAAAACATCGTGATGGATTTCGGCCCCACCCGCGCAGTAAACGATGTCAGCATCACCGTCGAGCCCGGTACGATTCTGGGTTTGCTGGGCGAGAACGGCGCCGGAAAATCCACACTGATGAATGTGCTGGCCGGCACTTACCTTCCCACGAAGGGCGATGTGCTCATCAACGGGCAAAAGGTGGTGATGACAAGCGCCAAAGTTGCCAACCAGCACGGCATCCGGTTCATCCATCAAGAGCTGAACCTGTGCAACGATTTAAAAGTGTTTGAAAATATGTATCTGGGCGATGAAATCAGCCGGGGCGGCCTGCTGCGTGAAGAGGAGATGAAGCGCCGCTGCGCCCAGGTGTTGGAACGCATGCAGGTAAACATCAACCTGGATATGCTGGTGTGCGATTTGAATGCCGCGCAGAAACAGCTGGTAGAAATTGCAAAGGCGCTGCTGTTCAAATCGGGGCTTATCATTATGGATGAGCCCAGCACGGCCCTTTCCACGCATGAAATCGAAAACCTGTTCGGCATCATGCGCAGCCTGAAAAAAGAGGGCGTCAGCTTTATTTATATCTCGCACAAAATGCCCGAGCTGTTCGAGATATGCGACAGATACTATGTGCTGCGCGACGGCTGCCTGGTGGCAGAGGGAAAATTTGAAGACACCAACGAGGACGGCATTACCGAATTGATGATTGGCCGCCAGCTGCACGATGCGGAGTTTGAAAATCATGTAAACCACATCCGGCCCGAAATTGCCATGGAGGCACAGCACCTTTCGGGCGAGGGGTTTGACGATATCAGCTTCCAGCTGCACAAGGGTGAAGTTCTGGCTATTACGGGGCTTCAGGGCTCCGGGCGCGACGAACTGGCAGACGCCCTGTTTGGCGTAATTCCCTGCAAGGGAAAACTGAGCTTTGGCGGCCAGACACTGGAAAGCGCAAAAAGCATCCAGTTCCATATGGGCCACGGCATGGCCCTTGTGCCGCGCATGCGCAAAGAGCGCGGCATTCACGATGACCTTTCCATTCTGGATAACATGTCCATGGCGTTTTTGAACACCAAATGGAAAAAGCTTTTAATCAGCGGAAAAGCCGAGCGCGAGCGCTTTGCGCGCCAGCAGAAGGCGCTGCAGATCAAAGCCGGCAACCCGGCCGACCCCATCACTTCGCTCTCTGGCGGCAACCAGCAGAAGGTCATTCTGGGCAAATGGCTGGAGACGGACGCCGAGGTGCTGTTGTTCGATAACCCCACGCAGGGCATCGATGTGGGCACAAAGTTCGAGATCTATCACCTCATTCTGGAACTGGCCAAACAGGGCAAGGCCATTGTGGTGTTCTCTTCCGAATTTCCGGAGATTTACAAAGTGGCCGACTCCTGCATGGTGCTGTACAAAGGCAGGGTGAACGCGGTGATGCGCCGCGAGGAAATGACCGAGAAGAATGTGATGTACTATTCTACCGGTGCGAATGTGGAGGGTGCAAAAAATGCTTAAATCTTTGAAAAAACAAACTCCAAAAGAGTTTTTCAAAATGGTGGTGAAGGAATACAGCTTTATTCTTTCCCTGATCTTGCTTCTGGTGATCGCCACATGCGTGAACCCGAACTTCTTCTCCTGGACCAATGTCACGAACCTTTTCGTGCAAAGCTCGATGGTTGGCCTGATTGCCATGGGCATGAGCATGATTATCTCGGCCGGGCAAATTGATATTTCCGTGGGCGCCCAGCTTGCCATCATCGGCGGCTTCGGCATTGAAGTGCTGAATAAGACGGGCAGCGCCATTGTGATGCTGTTGTTCTGCTGTGCGTTCGGCATCGTCATCGGCACCATCAACGGCCTGCTTGTCACAAAGGGCCACATGCCCGCCATGATTGCCACGCTGGCCATGCAGAGCGCGTGCCGTTCCATCATCAACCACTTCGGTTCCGGCGGCCCGTTCACCGTGGATAAAGCACTGTATGATTCCTTCCGTCAGCTGGCGGTGGGCGGCATTGGCTTTGGGCGCTTCAAGGTGCCCTACCTGATGATTATTTTCATTGCCGTCACCATTGTGTTCCATATCATTATGAAGCACACAAAACTTGGCAAGCACATTTATGCCGTTGGCTCGAACGAGACCAGCGCCCGCCTTGCCGGTATCAACGTCACCTTTATCAAAACCATCATCTTCACCATCACCGGCCTGATGTGCGGCCTGGCGGCTGTTATTTACGCCTCGCGCATGACGGCTGTGGCCGCCTCTAACGCGGGCCTGAACTTTGAGATGGACGCCATTGCCGCCGTGGCAATCGGTGGCACATCCATGGCCGGCGGCCGTGGCAAAATTGTAGGCACCTTCGTGGGCGTTTTGATGTTCCGCATCATCTCCAACATCCTCACCGCTGCGGACGTCTCCACCTTCCTGAACGGCGCCATTTCCGCCGCCATCATTGTCATTGCCGTGCTGCTGCAGGGCTTCCAGAACCATAAAAAATGAAAGGCGGTTTCAGGGCAGGCGCCCTTTTGAACAGGAGGCAACAATATGATCAAAGTAGGCATCATCGGGTGCGGCAAAATTACCGAAGTGCGGCACGCGCCCGAATATGTGGAAAACCCATACTGCGAGCTGGCCGCATTCTATGACATTGTGCCCGGCAGGGCCGAGGAATTTGCAAAAAGGTTTGGCGGCAAGGCATACGGCACAGTGGAAGAGCTGCTGGCATCCGGCGTGGACGCGGTAAGCGTGTGCACGGCCAACACCTCCCATGCGGCCATGGCCATTCAGGCGCTGCGCGCGGGCAAACATGTGCTGTGTGAAAAGCCCATGGCCACCACCCTGGAAGACTGCGAAGCCATGGTGGCTGCGGCCAGGGAAAACGGCAAATACCTGATGATTGGGCAGAACCAGCGCCTTGCCAAAGCGCATGTGATGGGCAAAAAAATTCTGGACAGCGGCGAGGTGGGCCAGCTTGTCACCTTCGAGACCCATTTCTGCCACCCCGGCCCCGAGGGCTGGACAGGCAAGAAGGATTCCTGGTTTTTCGATAAACGGCTGGCCTCTTTCGGCGCCATGGCAGACCTTGGCGTGCATAAAACAGACCTTCTCATCTGGCTCACCGGCCAGAAGGTGGTGCGCACTTATGCGGTGCTGGCCACGCTGGATAAAAAGTTCCCGGACGGCAGGCCCATCACCGTGGACGACAACGCTTTCTGCACCTATACGCTGGAAGGCGGCGCCGTGGGCACGCTGGCCGTGGGCTGGACGAACTACGGGCAGGAGAATAACTCCACCAAGCTGTATTGCACAGAGGGCGTTATCCGCATGTATGACGACCCGGAGTATTCCCTGATTGTGGAAAAACGGGATGGCACCGTAACGCCCTACGAGCTGGATAAGCTCACCTCGAACAAAGACCAAACAAGCGGCGCACGCACGTCGACGGGCGTCATTGACGCGTTTATTGAAAGCATCCGCACGGGCACCCCGCCTGCTATCAGCGGCGAGAGCGTGCTGCCCGCCATGAAGGCCGTGTTTGCAAACCAGCTTTCCAGCGAGCAGAACAAAGCCGTGGATGTAGGATAAGGAGGCAACCATATATATGAAACGACCCATCACCATTGCATCCGGCCAGTTTGGCGACCTCTCGCTGGAAGAGCTGTGCAAGCTTGTCAGCTCGATCGGCTACGAGGGCATTGAAATCGCCTGCCAGGCCCATATCAACGTTCATAAAGTTTTGGAGGATGACGCCTATGTGGCGCAGTTCCGCGCCACGCTGGAAAAATACGGGCTGAAAGTGTGGGCGCTGGGCGCCCACCTGATTGGCCAGTGCGTGGGCGACAACTGGGACCCCCGCCTGGATAACTTTGCCCCCAACGCCCTCTCCGGCAAGCCGGACGAGATTCGCGCATGGGCGGTGGAAGAGATGAAAACGGTGGCGCGCGCGGCCCAAAAGCTGGGCATCAAGGTGGTCACCTGCTTTTTGGGCAGCCCCATCTGGGCATACTGGTATTCCTTCCCGCAGACGCCGCAAAGCATGGTAGAGGCCGGGTTTGCCCGCATCAAAGAGCTGTGGACGCCCATCTTTGACGTATATGACGAGTGCGGCGTCAATCTGGCGCTGGAAGTGCATCCCACCGAAATTGCGTTCGATTATTACAGCACCAAAAAGCTGCTGGATACGCTGGAATGGCGCCCCACGCTGGGCCTCAACTTCGACCCCTCTCACCTGCAGTGGCAGGGTGTGGACCCCTGCGTATTCCTGCGCGATTTTGCCAGCCGCATTTACCATGTGCACATGAAGGACGTAAAGGTGACGCTGGACGGGCGCGGCGGCATTTTGGGCAGCCACATCGAATTCGGCGACACCCGCCGCGGCTGGAACTTTGTTTCCCTTGGCCATGGCGATGTGGATTTTGACGGCATCATCCGCGAGCTGAACCAGATGGGCTACGATGGCCCGCTGAGCGTGGAGTGGGAGGACAGCGGCATGGAGCGCACCTTCGGCGCCACCGAGGCCTTTGAATTTACAAAACAGATCAATTTCTCGCCTTCGGACGTGAGCTTCGACGCCGCTTTGAAGGTGGATTGAACAATTTGTCGCAGTGGGGCTGTGCGGCCAAGGGGCAAAAGCCCTTGCCCGCACAGCCCTTCCATGTGTCAAAACCAATGAGGGGAAAGGAAATTTTTCTGATGGAAAACAAAACGCTGGAAGTGGTGCGCCCCAGGGGCGCGCGGCGCAGCTTCCGATATGCCGTGTTCGATTTTGATGGCACGCTCAGCCTCATCCGCGAGGGCTGGCAGGGCATCATGATTCCCTATTTTGCAGACGAACTTGCCGCCGCGCCCGGTGCGGCGGGCAGGCCCTATGAGGATATTTACGAAGAGGCAAAGGAATTCATCTTTGTAAACACCGGCAAGCAAACCATCTATCAATGCATCGAGCTTGCCCAGCGCATCAACGCCATGGGCGGCAACGCAAAAGACCCGCAGGAATATAAGGACGAATATGTGCGGCGTCTGCTGCGCGCAGTGGATGGGCGGCGCACCGGCCTTGCGGACGGCACATACGCCCCCGCCGATTGGCTGGTGCCCGGCTCGCAGCAGCTGCTTGCCATGCTGCGCCGCCACGGCATTACCATGTACCTTGCCAGCGGCACAGACGACGGGCATGTGAAGGAAGAAGCCGCCCTGCTGGGCCTGACGGAATATTTTGGCCCGCATATCTACGGCGCACAGCGCGACTACAAGACGTTCTCGAAAAAAATGGTCATCGAGCGCATCCTGCGGGAAAACCAACTGCCGGGCGAGGCCCTGCTGGGGTTTGGCGACGGCTATGTGGAGATTGAGGATGTGAAGGCCGCCGGCGGGTTTGCCTGCGGTGTGGCGTCAAACGAAAAGACGCGGCAGGGCGTGGATGAGTGGAAGCGCCAGCGCCTGATTCGCGCCGGGGCGGATATTATTATCCCGGATTACCGTGCCATTGACGAACTGGAAGCGTTTTTGTTTGAAGAGGAGGTGCAGTGATATGCCATTTGAACAGTTCGACCGCTCTCGCCTGATGCTTCTGCCCCTGAGCGAGCGCGTGCACGACCTTGATTTGAGCGTAATGGTAAACCCGGAGGAAAAACCGGAATACCACCACGACACCATAACCCTGCTGGCGCAGCGCGTGCGCGCGGCGCGCGAAAAGGGCGCAAGCGTGCTGATGATGATGGGCGGGCATGTGGTGCGCGCAGGCGTGGGGCCCTGCCTCATTCGCCTGGCTGAAGAGGGCTATATCACCCATTTTGCTTTCAACGGCGCCACCGCCATCCACGATTTTGAGTTTGCCATGATTGGCGCCACCACGGAAAGCGTGGCAAAGTATATCAGCGAGGGCCAGTTTGGCCTTTGGCAGGAGGACGCCCAATACATCCGCGCCCTGAACGAGGGTGCCAAGCTGGGCCTGGGCGCAGGCGAGGCGCTGGGCAAGTGGATTGTAGAGCACAACTTCCCCTATGCCCGGTACAGTGTGCTGGCGGCATGCTATAAGCTGCATGTGCCTGCCACCGTGCACATTGGCATTGGCTGCGATATTGTGCACGAGCAGCCGGAGGCCGACGGCGCGGCGCTGGGCGCGGCCACCTACACCGATTTTCTTATTTATGCGCACACCATTGAAAATTTGGAAAACGGCGTATTTTTGAATTTCGGTTCTGCGGTGATTGGGCCGGAGGTCTATTTGAAAGCGCTTTCCATGGCGCGCAACGTGGCCAAGCAGGAGGGCCGCACCATTGGCCATTTCACCACGGCCGTGTTCGACCTTTTGCCCCTGGAGGGCAAAAACATCCACGAGGCGCCGCCCAAAAGCGACCCCCGCTATTATTTCCGCCCCTGGAAAACCATCATGGCGCGCACCGTTGCAGACGGCGGAGAGAGTTATTATGTGCAGGGCGTGCACCGCGACACCGTGCGCGCGCTGAGCTGGCAGCTTTTGCATGGCCAGCCGTGAACAGGAGGCGAGCGATATGACGCTGGCACGTTTGCAGGAAATTCTGGCCGGGTTTGGCCGCCTGCATATCACCGTAGTGGGCGATTTGTTTCTGGACCGCTGGTGGGAGGTAGACCGCAGCCTGGACGAGCCCAGTGTAGAGACGGGCCTCACCGCCTACCAGGTGACGGGCCGCAGGCAAAGCGCCGGGGCCGCGGGCACGGTGCTGAACAACCTGGCCGCGCTGGGCATAGGCGATGTGCAGGCCGTTTCCATGGTGGGCGACGACGGCGAGGGCTTCGAGCTGCTGCGCCTGCTGGAAAAAGCCGACATTGGCACGGCCGGGGTGGTGCGGCGCGGCGATATCTTTACCCCTACCTATACAAAGCCGATGTTTTCCTCCCCGAAAAACAGGACGGAAACCGAGCACAACCGCTTTGACATTAAAAACCGGCGGCCCACACCGCCCGATGCACAGCAGAAATTGATAGCCAACATGCAGCGGGCGGCCGCACAAAGCGACGCACTGATTGTGCTGGACCAGCTGACGGAGCCTGACGCCGGTGTGGTGACGGCGCAAATGCGTGCAGCGCTGGCTGCCACGGCGCAGAAATACCCCGAGCTTTTGATTTTTGCCGATTCCCGCGCCTTTGCCGATGAATTCACCGGCGTCACCATCAAGTGCAACGACAAAGAGGCGCGCAGCCTTGTGCTGGGGCCCCAGCACGCCGATGACGCCTTCAGCCACTCTGCCATGAGCCAGTGCCAGCACGAGCTGCGCAGGCGCACCGGCAAGCGCGCCGTAATCACCTGCGGCAGCAGAGGCGTGCTGGTGGAACAGAAAGGCGCCAGTGTGCTGGTGCCCGCCCTGCCCGCGCCCAGGGTGATGGATGTGTGCGGCTGCGGCGACGTTTGCACCTCCGGCATGGTAAGCGCGCTGTGCGCAGGCGCCACCTGGCAGGAGGCGGCAGAGCTTGGCAACCTGTGCGCCTCTGTCACCATTCGCAAAATTGGGCAGACGGGCACGTCCAGCCAGGAGGAAGTGTTGACGCAGTACCGCCGCTTCTGCAAAAGGGAGGACGAATGATGCGCACCTTTCTGTGCTTTGACATTGGCGGCTCCAAATACAACGTGGGCCTTTTGCGGCAGGACGGCACCATACTGGCCAGGCAAAAAAGCCTGTGGCACGGGCACTCCCAGCAGGAAATGCTGGCCGAGCTGTTCTGCGCGGGCCATGCAGTGCTGGCCCAATGCCCCGGGCAGGCGCCCTGCGCAGCCGGGGCCACCATTCCCGGCCTGGCCGATGCGGCCAGCGGCATGTGGGTGGAGGCCAGCTTTTCCGGCATTCGCAATGTGCCCATTGCGCACCTGCTGGAGCAGGAGTTTGGCCTGCCCGCCGCCATCGAGAACGATGCGCGGGCGTGCGCTTTGGCCGAGCGGATGTTTGGGGCCGGAAAAGACGTGGACGATTTTTTCTATGTGACGGTGTCCAATGGCATCGGCGGGGCCCTGTTTCTGAACGGGGCGCTGTACACCGGGGCCCTGGGCAATGCGGGTGAAATTGGCCATTGCACCGCGGTGGAAAACGGCCGCCCGTGCGGCTGCGGCAAGCGCGGCTGCCTGGAGGCGCATGCCGCCGGGCCCGCAATTTCCAAAAATTACCTGGAGCTTGGCGGCACGCCGGACGAGGCCGGCACACCGCCCGCCGCAAAAGAAATTGCCGCCCGCGCGCGGACGGGCGAGGCAGCCGCGCTTCGCACCTTCGAGCTGGAAGGGCGGCTTTTGGGCACAGCGCTGGCGCAGGCCGTAAACCTTCTGAACCCGGCGCGCGTCATACTGGGCGGCGGCGTCAGCCTTGCCTACGACCTGTTTGGCCCGAAGCTTGAGCAGACGCTTGGCCGGAATATCTACCGCAAAGCAAGCGGCAATGTGGACGTGATGCCCACGCCGCTGGGCTATGACGGCGGGCTGTATGCCGCCGCTGCACTGGCCATTTTGCGGGCAAAGAAAGGATGATTGGAATGAAAGAATATCTGGACCAATATAAAAAGAGCCTGACGGACGCCATTTGGGCCATTGAAGAGCCGGAGTTTGCCAAGGCGGTGGAAATTTTGCGCCAGGCATGGTTTGATGACAAACAGGTGTTCATCATGGGCAACGGCGGCAGCGCGGGCACGGCCAACCACTTTGTGTGCGACTTTGGCAAAAACGCCGTGCAGGACCCGAAAAAGCGCCGCTTCCGCGTGCTTTCCGTGTGCGACAACATTGAAAAGGTCACCGCGCTGGGCAATGACTTCAGCTTTGAAGATATTTTCAGCTTCCAGCTGGGCAACCTGATGAACGACGGCGACGTGCTGATTGCCGTATCCGCCTCGGGCAATTCGCCCGATTTGGTGCGCGCATGCGAGTTTGCGGCGCAAAAGCACGCGCACATCATCACGCTCTCGGGCTTTGAAGGCGGAAAGATCAAAGCCTTTGCCGAGGCGGCCTTTGTGGTGCGGCGCGAAAGTTATGAGCAAATTGAGGATGTGCACCTGAACATTCTGCACATGCTCACCTATTATTTCAAAACACACCCGGAATGCCTGGAGGCATAACATCCGTTGAAAGGCATAACGCATGGCAGGCAAAAGGCCCTCTTCCCGCGGGAAGAGGGCCTTCTTTTTTTGCTTTTCCTCAGAACAGCGCCTGTACGGCCGCCGCTGCGCGGCGGGCCATTTCGGCGTGGTCCTGCTCGGTAAAATGGATGCCATCCACCCCCAGGGCGGCAAACTGCCCTGCATCAAAATAGCTGCAGCCAAAGCGCCGGGCAATACCGGCATAAATGGGCGCCAACTGCTTCGATTTCTCCACACTGGAAGCGGAAAACTCAATGCCCTCTTCACAGCGCAGCGGCGCGGGCGACACCAGCACCACCTTCGGCACAGGCGAAAAGGGGTATGCTGTGCGCAGGCGAAGCAAAACTTCCTCCATGCCATAGCCTATCTCCTGTGCGCACACATGGTAGCGCGTTTTGGTGTCGTTCGTGCCCAGCATCACCACCAGTGCGTCCGGCGCATGGCTTTGCACAATGGGCACAATGTGCTCGATGCCCGCGCGGTAGGGTTCGATGTAATCAGAAAACACCGTGGTGCGGCCAGAGAGGCCCTCGGCCACCACCTCGTAGCCTTCCCCCAGCAGCTGTGCCATGCGGCAGGGCCAGCGCACCTCGCGCGCATAGCGCGCGCCCGTGCCGGGCACATAGCCAAACGTGTTGGAATCTCCAAAGCAAAGTATCGTTTTCACCGGGCAGCACGCTCCTTTTCTGCCTGTGCACAGCGGCACAGGGGGCAAAACACCGCCGGGCCGGGCAGATGGCAGCTTTCGCTTGCCCGGGCAGGCCCTGCCTGCGGCGGCGGTGCGGTCAATCCTCCAGCGCCATCTGGTTCATCACTGCGGCAATTATTTTGATGTCCTCAATGTAAGACGAGATGGTGAGGTGCTCGTTGGGCGCATGAATCAGCGAGCGGTCGCTGGTGGCGCCGAACATGGCGGCAGGGATGTTCTGCTGTTTGCAGAACACATGCATGGGCGAGGTGCCGTCCATACTGTAGTGCAAGGCGGGCTCTTCGCCATACAGCCCGCGCAGCGCATTCACCACAGCGCGCGCAAAGGCAGAGTGCGGGTCGCTGCGGAAAGCCGGCGCAGCGGCCGTCACCTTCAGCTGCACATCCTCAAAGCCGTTGTCGTCCAGATGCTTGCGCAAAGCCGCGGCAATCTCCTGCGGGTCCTGGTCGGGCACCAGGCGGAAGTCGATTTTCACGCTGGCCTTTGCGGGCAGCACCGTTTTCTGGCCCGGGTCGGTATAGCCGGAAACAAGGCCGCAGATGTTGCAGGTGGGCTCGTAGTACATGCCGCGCAGCACTTCATCGCGCGTTTTGTGGTTCAAAAAGTGGTCAATGCCGAAATATTCCTTGGCCGCTTCGGTGTTGTAGGGGTCTGTTTTCAAAATGTCTATTTCTTCTTGCGTCAAAGGGCGCACCTTGTCGTAAAAGCCCGGGATCAACACGCGCTCTGTCCGGTCTTTCAACGTGCTCAGCGCCCACACCAGGCGCCAGGCGGGGTTTGTAACGATGGGGGCATAGCACGAATGCGAATCCGTCTTGGGGCCCTGGCATTCCAGCTCCACATACAAAAGGCCCTTTGCCCCGAAATGCACCTGTGCGGGCTCGCCCGGCTCTTTCACACCGCCCTCCCAGTTGTAGCCGTCGCAGGCCAGCAGTTCCGGGTGGGCCTTGGCAAACACTTCCAGGTTGGGGCTGCCAATCTCTTCCTCGCCCTCCACAATAAACTTCACGTTCACGGGCAGCTTGCCGTACACCTTTCGAAACGCGTCTACGGCGCATATTTTAGAGGCAAGGCCGTTTTTATTGTCCGCCACGCCGCGGCCGTAAATGGCGCCGTCGCGCACATCGGCAGAATAGGGCGGCGTCACCCACTCGTTCAGCGGGTCCACCGGCTGTACATCATAATGGTCGTAAAACCCGAAGGTCTTATTGCACTCGCCTTTCAGCTCGGCATAGATGACAGGGTTGCCCGGCGTTTCAATCTCCTGCGGCCGGGCCCCAATGCCTTGCAGCGACTGCTTCACCAGCTGCACCATCTCCCGAATGCCCTCGCCCGTATCGGCGATGCTGGGCTGGCGCACCAGCGTGCGCAGGAATTCTACATATTCGTCTGCGTGCTGGTCAATGTAGTCATACACGTTCTGCATCTCAAATTTCATGCTTCCCTGGCTCCTTTCCGTGCGGTCCATGCGGCAAACTCTTCCTCTGTGGCCAGCACATAGTGTGTGCCGCCCACAAGGCGCCGGGTGCCGTTTTCATAATGGATGCCGCTTTTGGCATAATCGTACCCCACCGCCTTGCGCTGCTTTTCCACCCGGGGGTTTGTGTGCGGAATAGCGGAAAGCAGGCTTTTGGTATAGGGATGAACAGGGTTTTCAAAAATTTCATCCTTCGAGCCCGTCTCTACCAAATGGCCCAGGTGAAGCACGCCGATGCGGTCTGAGATATATTTTACCATAGACAGGTCGTGCGCAATGAACAGGTATGCGCAGCCGGTCTCTTTCTGGATATCCTTCATCAGGTTCACCACCTGCGCCTGGATGGATACATCCAATGCGCTGATGGCCTCATCGGCAATGACCAGGTCCGGGTTCATCACCAGCGCACGCGCAATGCCAATGCGCTGGCGTTGCCCGCCGGAAAACTGGTGCGGGTAGCGGTTGGCATGCTCGTGCGAGAGGCCCACGCGCTCCAGCATGCGATACACTTTGTCACGCCGCTCGGCGGCGTCTTGATACAGGTGGTGCACGTCCAGCCCCTGTGCAATGATATCTATCACCTTTTCGCGCGGGTTCAGAGACGCCATGGGGTCCTGGAAAATCATCTGCATTTTGGTGCGCAGCATTTTTGTTTGCGCGGCCGTCATTTTGCCGGTGATATTCTCCCCATTGAAAGTGATGGTGCCGCCGGTTGGGTCGTACAGGCGGATGACGCTGCGCCCCGTGGTGGATTTGCCCGAGCCGGATTCGCCCACAAGCCCGTATGTCTCGCCCGGGAATATCTCGAACGAAATATCATCCACCGCCTTCACGGTAAACGATTTGTTCACTTTGAAGTACTGCTTCAAATGCTCTACTTTTAAAAGAGGCTGTCTTGCCGCGGTTTCCATCTCACTGGCCCCCTTTCAGCATGGCGTCGATGCGCCTTCGCAGCTGCGCCGGCATCTCCACCTTGGGCGCCTGCGGGTGCAAAAGCCAGGTGGCCGCCTTGTGGTGGCTGTTGATGGTGAACATAGGCGGCTCTTCTTCAAAGTCTATGGCCATGGCGTATTCGTTGCGCGGCGCAAAGGCATCGCCCTTCACCGGATGCAGCAGGTTTGGCGGCGAGCCGGGAATGGTGTACAGCTTTTCATCGGCGGTGTCCAGGTCTGGCATCGAGGACAAAAGCCCCCAGGTATAAGGGTGGCGCGGCTCGTAGAAAATATCGTCCACCGTGCCGCATTCCACAATTTTCCCCGCATACATCACATTCACAAAATCGGCTATTTTCGCCACCACGCCCAAATCGTGCGTAATATAGATGACAGCGATGCCGGTTCGCTTTTGAATATCCTGAATCAGCTCCAAAATTTTTGCCTGCACCGTTACATCCAGCGCCGTGGTGGGCTCGTCACAAATTAAAAGCTGCGGTTTGCATGCAAGCGCAGTGGCAATCACCACGCGCTGGCGCATGCCGCCCGAAAGCTGGTGCGGGTAGTTTTTCATGCGCTTCTCCGCGTCTTCAATGCCCACTTCTTCCAGCAGCTCCACGGCGCGCTTGTATGCCTCCGCCCGGGGTGTTTTATAGTGGTAGCGCATCCCCTCCATAATCTGCTTGCCAATGGTCATGGTGGGGTCCAGGCTGGTCATGGGGTCCTGAAACACCATGGCAATGCGCTTGCCCTTAATGCGCTGGCGCATCTCTTTGGCCGAAAGCTTCACAAGGTCTTCCGTCACTTCTTTTTCCCCGTTGCGGTAGGTAAACTCTACACTGCCGGCGTTCACCGTTTCGTTCGAGGCCCGAATGCCCATCACTGTTTTTACCGTGACAGATTTGCCCGAGCCGGATTCCCCCACAATGGCCAGCGTCTCGCCTTCAAACAGGTCCAAATCTACCCCGCGCACGGCGTTCACCACGCCGGCGGATGTTTTAAACGACACATTAAGGCCGCGTATTTTCAAAACATGCTTTTTCTCATCCATTGCTGCGGCCTCCTCACTGTTCTTTCATCTGCGGGTCAATGGCGTCCCGCAGGCCGTCCCCCAGCACGGTGAAGCTAAGCATCAGAATGGCCAGGATGACCACCGGCGCCACAATCATATACGGGTATGTCATGGCAGATTTATAGCCGGTGTTGATCAGCGAGCCAAGCGAAGCCATGGGCTCTTGCACGCCAAGGCCAATAAAAGCCAGAAAGGCCTCCAGGAAAATGGCGTCCGGGATGGAGAAAGTAAAGGTGATGATAATCTGCCCGAACGCATTGGGCAGCATATCCTTGCGCACAATGCGCAGGCTGGGCGTGCCCAGCGTTTTCGAGGCCAGGACAAACTCCTGGTTTTTCAGCTTCAGCACCTGTGCGCGCACAATGCGGCTCATGTTCACCCACGAGGTGATGGTGAGTGCAATGACAATGCTGGCAATGCCGGGCTTCATCACAAGCAGCAGCAGCGTCAGAATGACCATGGACGGAATGCCCACCAATATCTCGATAAACCGCTGCATCACATTATCTACCCAGCCGCCGAAATAACCCGAAATCAGCCCATACACCACGCCAATAAGCAGGTTTACCGTGATGGACAAAAAGGCAATCATCAGCGAGATACGCGTGCCCTCGCCCACACGGGTGAAGATATCGCGCCCCAGGTTGTCGGTGCCGAAGTAGTGGTATTCCTCAATGCCCTTCTGCGCATATACATCCACGCCGTTCAGCGTGCCGTCAAAAATGCCCAGCTTTTCCAGGCCTGGAATTTTGGGCGGCAGGTTTGTGGCCGCCGCATTGACGTCCTTATAAGTATAGCCGCTTATCATGGGCGCCACAATGGCAAACAGCATCACCAGCACAATAAGCACAAAGCCAATGATGGCGCCTTTGTTGGCGCATAAACGCGCCAGCACATCGCGCCCGTAAGATTGGCTGGCGTAGTTTTCATCGATCTCGGCCTTCGGGTGGCGGTTCACAAAGCGAAAATCCTCCGCTGTGAGGGTGCGTTTTTCCTCCACTTTGTCATTCCTCCTTCGCAAGGCGAATGCGCGGGTCTATTACGCCGTACAGCACATCCACCAGCAGCATCACGCCAATGAACATCACACTGTAAATAAAGCTGATGCCGAGAATGACGTTATAATCGTTATTCTGAATAGCCGTGATAAAATAGCTGCCAATTCCAGGGATGGAAAAGGCCTTTTCCACCACAAGCGAGCCTGTCATCAGGTTCACCACCAGCGGCGCCAGCACGGTGATGATGCCGATGAGCGTATTGCGCAGCGCATGCCGGGTGATAAGGCGCGTGCGCGAAATGCCCTTGGCATCTGCAAGCTGGATATAATCGGACGTAAGCACCTCTACCATCTCGCTTCTTGCATAGCGCGCAATAGAGGCCACCGTGAACATGCACAGCGAAATGGTGGGCAGCACACTGGAAAGCCCCGGCTCGGCCGTGCTGTAAATGAGGGGAAACAGCTTAACCTTGAACCCCAAAAAATAAGACAGCCCCAGCGCGAACACAAAACTTGGCAGGCTGATGCCCAGCACCGATACAATGGTGGCCAGCGTGTCGAACCAGGTGTTGCGTTTCAGGGCGGCCACAATGCCCAGCACAAGGCCGATGACACTGCCCACGGCCGCGGCCTGCAGCCCCAGCCGCAGCGAGATCAAAAGCCTCGGCCACAGCATGTCCGCCACCGGCATGTTTTTCTGAATAGAGTAAGAAACACCGAAATCGCCCGTTAGCATGTTTCGAATATAGTTGAAAAAGCGCACCAGAACGGGTTTGTCCAGCCCATATTTCTGGTTCAGCATCATTTTCTGTGTTTCCGTCATTTTTTCGTCGTTGAACGGCGAGCCCGGCATCAGTTCCAGCATCAGAAACAGCACAAACAGGATGACGAATACCGTTACCACTGCGATGCACAGGCGTTTGAACACATATTTTTTCATGGAAGGGCTCCTTGCCTGCCCGCAAACGGGCTTTTTTACAGGCCGCATGCCTGCCGGAAAAAAACGCCGTGGGATATGCCCAGCATATCCCACGGCGGCCATGTTCCGTTACAGGTGGGTTCCGCTACGGGATTCCCTTTATGCGGAAGTCTTGTTCAAATCGCGGTAAATCCACTCGATGCCGACAAAGTGATAATCCATGCCCGTTACACCCGGACGGATGAGGGTGGCCTCGCCGTTCTGATACAGGGGGATCAGGGGCAGCTCATCCATCATCACGGCCTCGGCATCCATCAGCGCCTGCCAGCGCTCTTCCGGCTGCGTGGCAAGTTCGTCACGCGCAGAATAAATCAGAGAGTCAAACTCTTCATTGACCCATCTGCCATAGTTGGAGTTGGCAAAACGATCAGAGGTGTACAGGTTCAAAAGCGCATAGGGGTCGTCATAGTCGGCGCCCCAGCGGTTCAGCGCCAGATCGAAATCATAGTTCTGCATGTTTTCAAGGCGCACTTTCTTGGGCACGCTCTGCATTTCTACCGTCACACCGGGCAGCGTCGTCTCAATCTCAGACTGGATAAACGCAGCCACGTTGGAGGCAGATTCGCTGTCTTCATACAGCAGGGTGAACGTCACCGCATCCGTGCCAAGTTCCTCCTTGGCAAGTTCCCAATACTCCACAGCTTTTTCCTTGTCCGTAAAGGTGTAGGAAGGCGCCGTCTCACGGAAATACTGGCCGTCCGGGCCCTTGCCGAAGTCCTGCAGCACATAGCCGGTGGCCACCACGGAACCGTCGTTCAAAATGGAATTCACCATCGTGTCGCGGTCGATTGCAGAAGAAATAGCGCGGCGCAGGTTCGCGTTGCTGAGGAACTCGTTCTCGCAGTTGGGCACCAGATGCCAGATGTAGCCACCGATCTGCGTAGAGAAGCCCTCCTCATTGCGATACTGGTTCACCAGATCGCCTGTCAGCTTCACATAGTCGATGTCGCCGTTCTCATAGCTCATTACGGCCTGCTGCGTGTCGGCAATAATCTGGTAATTGATTACATCGGTTTGAATGCTGTCGGCATTGTAATAGTTTTCGTTTTTCTCCAGCACCATACGCGTGCCGCCCACGTCCCACTCCGTCATCTTGTAAGGGCCGCTGAACAGAAGGCCATCCACCGTCAGCGCGAAATTATCGCCCTGCTCGGTGACAAATTTTTCATTCAGCGGGAAAAACGGGGTGAACACCATGGCGTGTTCAAAATAAGGCACCGGGCGCGTCAGCTGCACTTCAAACGTATAGTCGTCCGGCGCAGAGACACCCAGTTCATCCACCGGCAGCTCGCCCGTGGCAATTTCGGCCGCATTTTTCACGCTCAGCACTTCGTCCAGCATCCAGGCATAGGCGCCGGCCACGGCCGGGTCTGCCAGGCGCTTCCAGGCAAAAACAAAATCATGGGCCGTCAGCGGCTCGCCGTTGGACCACTTCGCGTCCTCGCGAATTTTGAAGGTATACGTCATGCCGTCTTCGCTTACCGTGCATTCCGTGGCAAGGTCCGGCACAAGGTTATCTTCCGCATCCAGCGTATACAGGCCGCTCATCGTGGCGCCAATCAGCTCCATCGAAAAGCCGTCTTCCGCATTGATCGGGTCCATCGATTCCGGCGCCACGTCCTTTGCAAAGTTCACAACAACTTCGCCGTCTGAATCCCCGCCGGCAGCTGTGCCGGAAGCTGTGGATGCAGGTGCGCCGCCGCAGGCAGTAAGCGTCACAACGGCCATGCAAAGTGCCAGGACGAGCGCGCACAATTTTGTTGCCTTTTTCATGGTTCTCCCCTTCTTTTCTCTTCTGATTTTATCTGGATGCGCCGGAGGGCACGCACCTGCCATGAAGGCCGGCCCTCCCGTTCCCCCGCGGCAGATACCGGGCTGGAAAACGCATGGAGATACTCGTTCTATAATGT
>UREN01000019.1 GCA_900546885.1 uncultured Oscillospiraceae bacterium | reverse complement strand
CAACAACTTACCTATGAGGCCCTTAAACTACTGCACTCCTTCCCAGTTCGCCGTCCAATATGTTTGACAAACCTACACCTGCCCAGCGCACCGGGGCCGGGCAGGCCCTTCGGGCCAAGGGGGGTGCGGCTGCTGGCAGGGGCGGCAGCTTTCCGGCGTGCAGAAGGCAGGCGGCACATACGCCCCAGTGCGGGCGGCCTGCTTTGCGCCGCCCTCTTGCCGCGTGAAAATGGCGGGCCGCCTTTTTCTTCCGGCGGCAAGGCGCGCAAAAAGCGGGCGCAGCCCACTGGCTGCGCCCGCCGCTTTTGCTGCATACAGGTTACAGTTTTGCCTCCCACAGGCCGTGAAGGTTGCAATAGGCATACACGGTTTTGCCCGTCTCGCCGGGGGCCAGCACAAAGGTGGCCTTCGGCGCCTGCCCCGGCGCCAGCGCCGCGGTGTGGAAGCCATGGTCTGTCTCCAGCACAACCCATTCAATCCAGTGTTCAGCCAGCATGGGGTGCTCCACTTCCCCTACGGTCACGTTCACCGTGCTCGCCTGCACCTGCACGGCGGGCACATGCTTTTCCACGGCGGCGTCCACACTGCCCGCCTTCAGGGCCTGCATGGGCTCGCCGCAGCACACCACGGGCACTTTTGCATCGGTCAATTTTGTAATGATGTTGCCGCAGTGGGCACAACGGTAAAATGTCATAACAAGCGCTCCTTCCTTGTTCGGGCCCGGCCTGGCGCCATTTCCGGCGCGCTTTCCGCCGCTGCCCTGTGCCGGTTTTAACGGCTGTTTTCCGGCATGGGCCCCCACCGGGTAGGCGGGGCTGGCCGGGTAAACCCATTATACCACAATTTCTGCGTTCATGCACGGCCTTCCGGCTTATCTTTTTCCGTGCAGCATCCGGTTTGCACGCCCCGCCCGGGCCGCAAGCGCCAGCCGGGCCCGGCAGCCGCCGCACGCCTTGCAAAAAGGCTTTCTTTGCGCCTGCCATGGCGCAAAAGGCGCGGGCAAGCCCGCGCCTTTTGCCTCTCATCTGTCAATCCACATCGCGCTCATAGCTCAGCACGTCCCCCGTGTTGGCGTCCACTTCATAGCTGTATTCCGTCCAGCCCACGCGCCATTCCAGCTCATATACGGCGCGGCCGTTTTCATAGTCAAAGCCTATCTCCATGCGGCTGGTGTCTGCCTCGGCCACGCCCGCGTGCTGCAGGGCTATCTGTTTGGCCTGCTCTGCCGTCAGGCTGGCACCGCTGGCCGTTCCCGTTGCGGGGGCCGTATAGTACTCCGCATCATAGTCATACGAGAGGATGCTGCCTGTCAGCGCATCAATGTCATAGTCGTATTCCGTGTTGTCTTTATAAAATTCCACTTCATACTTCCAGCGCCCGTCATCCCAATCGAGGTGCGTGCGCACAAAATTGACGCTGGCCGCGTCCAGCCCCGCATGGGCCAGGGCGGCCTGCTGTGCCGCCTCTTCGCCAATATAATCGCCAGAGGCTGCCTGTGCGGCGCCGCCGGAATACTCGGCGTCGCGGTCCATCGAAAGCACCTCGCCCGTCAGCGCGTCAATGGTATAATCGTACTCTTCCGTGCCATGCAAAAATTCCACATCATATTCCGCACGGCCGTCGTCATAATCCAGCCGCACGCTCAAAAACTGTGCATCCGCCTCTGCCACGCCCGCATGTTCCAGCGCGGCCGCCCTGGCCTGTTCTTCGGTGATATAATTACCGGAACCACCGGCGATGCCGGCCGAAACCGTGCCGGAGGGCGAGGCAACAGGCGCCACCGCCGAGCTGGCCGTAGAAGCACTGCCCGATGTGCTGCCCGCCACCGGTGCGCCGCCGCAGCCGGCCATCACCGCCAGGCAAAGGGCCGCAGCCGCGGCCGTCAGCATCTTTTTTTTATTCATTTTCATCCGCATCCTTTCTTCCTACAGAAATGTTCCAGGCGGTGCTTTGCGCTGCGCCCGTGTTTGTTTTGCTGACCTTATTGTAACCCGCAAAAATTAAAGGCGCATTAAACAAGAAGAATTATCAAAAAATAATATATTTGAATATCGGCCGCACCGGCACAGTGCATCCCGGCCGGCACGGCCCGCAGAAAAAGGGCCGGGCGGCACACTGTGCCGGCTGTTGTGCAAACCTTCGGCGGGCCTGCCCGCAGCCGGCGCACGCTGCCCGGCCCGGCGCGCCGCCCAGCCTTATCGCTTTTCTTCCGGCGCCGCCTGGCAGGGCAGCGAAAAGGTAAACTCTGTTCCTTTGCCCAATTCGCTGTGCACATCCACCGTGCCGCCGTGCGCCTCGGCAATCCACTTCACCATAGAGAGGCCAAGCCCTGCGCCGCTGCCGCCGCGGGCGGGGTCGGCCTGCCAAAAGCGCTTCCACACCTGGCCCAGGTGCTCTGGCGCAATGCCCGGGCCATTGTCCTGCACGCTGCCGCAGATGCATGTGCCCTGCCGTTTCAGCGCCACCTTCAGCCAGCCGTTCTCGCGGCCGTATTTGATGCCGTTTTCAATCAGGTTTATCAGCATGCGCATCAGCATGGTCTCGTCCCCCTGCAGCACCAGCCCCGGCTCTATCTCCGTTTGAATGGCAATGCCTCGCGCCCCGGCGTTTTCCTGCTGCTGTTCCGCCACCGCGGCCGCCAGCCCGCTCAGGTCTACCGTTTCAAGGTTCAGCTTTTTATGGCTTTTGTCGGCCCGCGCCAGCATCAGCAGCTGAGACAGCAGCCCCGCCATTTTTTCCGTCTCGCCCAACACACTGGCCAGCGCGGCCTTTGCCTCGTCCAGCGTTTCGGCGTGGGCCAGGGCATATTCACACTGAGAGATAATGACGGCCGTGGGGGTGCGCAGCTCGTGCGAGGCGTCGGAGGTAAACTGTTTTTCCGTTTCAAAGGCCTCTTCCAGACGGGCAAACATCCGGTCAAATTCTGCGGCCAGGGTATACACCTCGTCGCGCCCTTCCCCCAGCGCAATGCGGCGCGACAAATCGTTTCCTTCGCTGATCTCGCGCGCCGTCTGCGTAATGCGCCGCACCGGGCGGAAAGCGCGCCGCGCCAGCACATGCCCGCCCACAGCGGCCAGCAGCACAAAAAACGGAAGCACCACCAGCGCCAGGCGCAGCAGGGTGAGAATGGTGGAATCCACCTGGTTTGCGGCCGCCACACTGCGCACCCACACAGTGCCATAGCCCGCAACCGTGCGCTGTGCGTCGTATACATACCACCGCCCCTGCGTGCCCGGCAAAGTGCGCAGCTGGCCGTTGGCAAAGGCCACCGAATTGTCGAACTCCCTTGGCACCGCGCCATACAGCGGGATGCCGCCGGAATCATAGATGGAAAGGTATACGCCGTTTCGGAAATATTCCAGGTCGTCGTCAATGTCCAGCCTGCCGTCATCGAAATCAATCTCCGGCCAGGCCGCCTCTACCATGGCGGTCATCTGCCGCCTGGTGTCCTCCTGCGCGGTCTGGTCCCCCACATAAAACAGAAATGCCAGCGATACCACGGCAAGCAACACCATCAGCAAAGTGAACCACAGCGTAACTTTCATTTGAATGGTAAAACGGTGCTTCATGGCTCTTCCCTCAGCACATAGCCCGCCCCGCGCACCGTGTGCAGCAGCTTTTTCGAAAAGCCGTCGTCCAGCTTTTTGCGCAGATACCGGATATAGACATCCACCACGTTCGACCCGCCCTCATAATCATAGTTCCACACATGGTGGCTGATTTTCTCGCGCGAAAGCACAATGCCTCGGTTGCGCACCAGGTATTCCAAAATGGCAAATTCCTTGGACGAAAGCGCCACCGGCACGCCGCCGCGGCTTACGGTGCGGGCCGCGCAGTCCACCGTGAGGTCTGCCACAGTGAACACGTCGCTGACGCTGGCGCTGGCCCGGCGCGTCATCACACGAAGCCGCGCCAGCAGCTCGTCAAAGGCAAAGGGCTTTACCAAATAATCGTCCGCACCGGCATCCAGGCCGGTCACCCGGTCTTCAATGCCGTCCTTCGCGGTAAGCAAAATCACCGGCGTGCGGTCGCCCTTGGCGCGCATGCGCCGCAGCACCTCCAGGCCGCTGACGCCCGGCAGCATGATGTCCAGCACCACGGCGTCATATTCCGCCCCCAGCAGGTAATCCAGCGCGTCGCTGCCAGTAAGGCACCCGTCCACGCTGTAATGCGCCGCCTGCAGCTGCTTTACCAGCAGCTCGTTCAGCGCCTGCTCGTCTTCCACCACCAGAATCCTCATTTCCGCCACCTCGGTTTTTGGTTCTTTCGGGCACTGGCCCAGTGCCCTTTGCTCCCATTTTAACAGGCCCGGATTAAAGATACATGAAAAACGGCCCCTGCCCGCTGCCCGGCATGGGTGCAGCCGCCCGCGCCCTTCAGGCGTCCAGAATGCCGATGGCCGCGCCCGTCCACAGCAGGCCCGGCTCAAGAAGGGCGCCGGGCTGCGGCCACCGGGCGGCCGGCCGCGCCTGCCCGTGCCACGGGTTTACAATAAGCGGCATGCCCCCGCCTGCCTTTTTCATCAGCACATAGTGAAGCTTGGCCGCAGGCGCGCCGTCCTCTTCCATCTGGCACACCAGCACCGAATATTCCCCTGCACGGCAAACGTCCAGCGCTTCGCGGCAAATCATCCCCGCCTCCTGCAGCGCGGCAATTTCTGCCCCTGCCGAGGCCTGCAGCACGGCAAACATCTTTTGCACCAAAGGGTTTTCTCCCAAATAGAACACAGGCCTTGTGCCCTGCTGCGCCAGCCAGCGCATCATAAGCACCGGGTTGGAATATGTCTCAAAGCCGGGCATTGTGCTGCCGAACACAATTTCCCAGTACAGCTGTTCCACATAGGCCCTGCCAGCCTCCTCTTGCACCGTTTCACATCCTGTTTTCTCCCACTGATAATACGCCAGCACAAAGGCACCGCAGGTGTTGCCGTCCTGTTTTCTCTGCATGATATATTCCATTGCCGCCGCCCCCGGATACACGTTTTTTGTTATTGTATCACACCGCAGCCCGGGTGCAAAGTGTGCTGTTTTCGGCAAAAGCATGCAAGAACTGCTGCTTTCTCCCTTTGTTTTCCAGAATTTTTCCTTCTCACACAAAAAATAAACTCAAAATTTGTAAGTTCCGCCTGTTTCTTCTTCCATCTATTTCATGTATGATGAAAAAGAAGGGAGATATGCGCGCTTTTCCCATTTTGTGCCTGCGCAGCGCACTCCCGTTGTAACATGCCATCTTCTTTTTTCACCCCCTTCTGAATGGCCGCCCGCCCTGCTGCATTTTGCCAGATGCAGCAGGGCGGCGGGCCATTGCAAACGGCCCGGGGCCGGGCAGGGGGCTTTTTTGCGGACAGGCTCCCCTTTGCTTTTGGAAGGCCGTGCTCCCACATTGCCCGTGTGTGAAAGCGCATGGCCTTTTTGGGGGAATTGAGCCCTTCCGCTTTTCCTTTTGGGACAAAACAAAACTCCCCCGCGGGCCCGCGGGGGAGTTTTGTTGCTGCGGCAGCGCTTTCACTGGCCGCCGAACAGGTAGCGGTAATAATCCGTCTCAATGATGCGGGCAGAATAAGCGAACATATCGTTCACCTTCTGCACACATGCATCCAGATACTCCTGCGTGGGGGCTGTGGCGGTGCGCTGGATGACACGGCCGTTCGTGGCATCGTAAAAAATCTCATCCGTAATAAAGCTTTTGTCGGCAAACACCACAGTGGGCGCCGTGCCGCTGAACACGTCCGTGCCCATCAGCAGGCGGGAGTCGTACTCAAAGCCGAACAGGTTCAACAGTGTGGGCAGAATATCCAGCGAAGAGCAGGCAGTGTCCACCTCTACAGGCTGTTCCATAGTGGGCGTCCACAGAAGAAAAGCGCTTTCGTACAATTCAAAAGTCTCTTCCAGGCTTTCCTTCCCGCGCAGCTCGGCATACTGTTCATTCGTAAGGCCATAGGGGTAATGGTCTGGCGTGAGGGCAATGACGGTGTTTTCCAGCGCGCCCGCCTCTTCCAGCTGTTCCAGCAGGCTTTCCAGGGCATCTTCCAGTTCCAGGTTGCAGGCGATATAGGCTTTCACCTCATCGGAATAGGGAAGGCCTGCCACCTCATCCTTATGCTTTGCGGCCATCATGTTGCCGTCAAAGGTATAGCCCAAATGGCCGCTCACCGTCATGTAGTACACATGGAACGACGGCTCACCGGCATACATGGGCACGCTTTGCTCCATCATCTCCACGTCAGATTCCGGCCACTGTTCGGTCAGTTCCAGCCCGTGGCCCTGCCCGTAATAGGTGTACCCCATGGTGGGCATAGACTTGTCCCGGTTGTAATAGGTATAGGAATGGTTGTGGAACCCCAGCGTCTGCGCCCCGCGCTGCCGGAACAGGTTGCCCAGGGCAAAGGGCATTTCATGGCCGATGATGTCGGTATAGCTCCACGTGCCGCTTTTGGGCACAAGGCTGGTGGTGGCGGCAAATTCACCGTCCGATGTGCTTACGCCCCACAGCGGCGTATAAAACTGGTTGAAGTGAAAGCCCTCTGTGGCCAGCCGGTATAAAACAGGCGTGCGCTGTTCGTCAATCAGAAATTTGGAAAAGCCCTCGGCCGTGATATAAATGAGGTTTTTGCCCTCGAACAGGCCCGTATATTCATTTTTCCCAGTGGGCTGCTTTTCGCTGAAATACCGGTTCATGTCCTGCAGCACGGCGTCTTCCTCTTCCAGATCGAAATGGATATCCATCACATTTTCGCCGTACTCCTTGCCAGGCAGGCGCGCCGCATCTGTTTGGGCGGGCTGCGCTTGCCCCTGCGCCTGCTGCACCTCCAGCTGCGACAGGTCTGCCCCCGCGGCCTGGGCGCCCGCGCCGAACAGGTCATATTTGGCGTTCAGCGCCATGGCGGGCACAATGCCAAAGCGCCGCGCGCTGGAGACTGGCACATAGCCCGTGGTAAGCAGGCTGATGTTTTCCGCATTCTGCGCCAGCACGGCGCCTGCGCACAGGGCCAGCGCCAGAAAGGCCGCCGCAGGCGCGCGGCGCGGCCCGCGGTGGCGGCGCCGCAGCATGGTGCGGCGCACCCAGGTGAACAAAACCACCAGCTGTGCCGCATAAAGAATCAGATACCCTGCGTTCTGGACTGCCTCGGAAACGGCCACCCGCCAGAATTCCAGCGCCGCGCCCAGCCCCTGGGCCGAGCGCAAAAAGTAGGGCGTTTGAAAAATATTCCAGTAGATGAACTGGGAAATGTGCATGACGCTTACCGCGCAACACAGCACGGCCGCCAGGGCAAAGCCAAAGGCCGGGCGGCGCGGCAGGTTGGCGCACAGGGCGATGCCCGCGCCCAGGGCCAGCGCCAGCAAAGCTTTTTCTGCCGTGAGGGGAAGCGACAGCCCGGCGCAGGCCACCTGCTCGGCATACAGCGGGTAAAGAAGGAAGAACACGGCCAGCCACCGCTCGGCCGCGCAGGCAAAAAAGTGCAGCGTGTCGCGCATGCTTTGGCGCAGCTTCATGGGCACAGCCCCCCTTCCTGTTACGATATGCACGCCGCAGGCGGCAGTATTCCACTCATCCGGCCTGTGGAATATACTCCCCTATCATACCGAACTTCACCAAATTTCGCAAGGAAGCAAGAAAAAACGGTTTGCCCTTGTGCCTTGCGTGCGCGCGTGATAAAATATCCCTGTTGTGGAAATTTGTTCAGTTCACCAGTGCTTTTCAGGGAGGAACCGGTTTGGAAAACAGTGCATTTTCGCAGTTTGGCAGCCATGTGTTCGACGACCGCGCCATGCGCGCGCGGCTGCCGCAGGAAGTATATCAATCGCTGCGGCGCATCCGCGACGAGGGCGAGCAGTGGGACCCGCGTGTGGCCGACGTGGTGGCGGATGCCATGAAAAACTGGGCCATGCAGCTTGGCGCCACACACTACATCCACTGGTTCATCCCGCTGACCGGCGCAGGCGCAGGCAAGCACGATTCCTTCATAGACGGCGTGCGCGAGGGCGAACCCATCACCCGCTTTTCCGGCAAAATGCTGGTAAAGGGGGAAAGCGACGCCTCGTCCTTCCCTTCGGGCGGGCTGCGCGCCACCTTTGAGGCGCGCGGCTACACCGCGTGGGACCCAACCAGCCCCGCCTTTGTGCTGGGCACCACGCTGTATATTCCCACCGCCTTCTGCGCTTACACGGGCGAGGCGCTGGACCAGAAAACGCCTTTGCTGCGCAGCATTCAGGCGCTGAACCGGCAGGCGCTGCGCGTGCTGCGCGCGCTGGGCGACAGCGAAACCGTCTCGGTGCTGCCCACGGTAGGCGCCGAGCAGGAATATTTCCTGGTGGACAAAGAGCTGTTCGACAAGCGCCTTGATTTAAAGGTATGCGGCCGCACCCTGCTTGGTGCAAAGCCGCCCAAAGGGCAGGAGCTGGGCGACCACTATTACGGCAGCATTTCCGAGCGTGTGCGCGCCTTCATGCGCGAGCTGGACGACGAACTGTGGCGCATTGGCGTGCCCGCCAAAACCGAGCACAACGAGGTGGCCCCCGGCCAGTACGAATTGGCCAGCGTGTTCAGCACGGCCAACATCGCCTGCGACCACAACCAGGTGATGATGGAGCTGATGCGCAAAGTGGCGCTGCGCCACGGATTTGCCTGCCTTTTGCACGAAAAGCCGTTCGCAGGCGTGAACGGCTCGGGCAAGCACAATAACTGGAGCCTTGTAACAAACACCGGCAAAAACCTGCTGAAGCCCGGCCGCACGCCGGAAGAGAACCCTGTGTTCCTTGTGGTGTTGTGCGCCGTGCTGGCCGCGGTGGACCAGTATGCAGACCTGCTGCGCCTGGCCGCCGCCTGCCCGGGCAACGAAGAACGCCTGGGCGGCCACGAGGCCCCGCCCGCCATTGTAAGCGTATTTTTGGGCGATGCGCTGACAGATGTGCTGCGCGAAATTGCCGAGGGGCACCGCCTGAAGCATGCGGAATACGGCGAGGTGCTGGCAGATGTGCGCAGCCTGCCGCAGGTAAAGCGCGACGATTCAGACCGCAACCGCACCTCCCCCTTTGCCTTCACCGGCAACAAGTTTGAATTCCGCATGGTGGGCGCAAGCCAGTCCATTGGGCTTGCCAACACCGTGACGAACGCCATTGTGGCAGACGCGCTGGCCACCTTTGCCGCGCGGCTGGAGCAGGCCGCCGACAAAACCGCCGAAGTGCGCGCCATTGTGGCAGACACCTGGCGCGACCACGGCCGCATTGTCTTCAACGGCAACAACTACAGCGCCGAGTGGCGCGCCGAGGCCGCGCGCCGGGGCCTGCCGGACATTCCGGATATGGTGCGCGCCGCGGCAAGCTATATCACCGAGAAAAACGTGGCCATGTTCGAGCGCACCGGCGTGCTGACGCAGGCAGAGTGCCATTCGCGCTATGAAATCACCCTGGAAGGCTATGCCAAGCATATGCACATTGACGCGGCCACCATGCTGGAGATGGTAAGCCGCAGCATTCTGCCCGCCAGTTACCGGTATTTGGCCGAGGTGGCAAAGGCCGAGCGCCTTACCGAGCAGTGCAGCTGTGCCTGCGCAAGCGCCAAGGCCGCAGTGGAAAAGCTGTGTGTCTCCATTGACGTGGCCGCCGGCGCGGCCGAGGCGCTGCGCCGCACGCTGGATGCCATCGACTGTGCCGAACTGAACGAGGGCGAGCGCGCGGGCCGCTGCCGCGAGATGGCGCACCGCGAAATGGCCGCCCTGCGCCACGCTGTGGATGCGCTGGAAATGCAGCTTCCGCAGAATTTCTGGCCCGTGCCGGATTACAGCGCTCTTTTGTACGACCTTTGAGTTTTTCGCCCGTTTTTGGGCAGCACCTAACTGAGTTTTAAAAAGGGAGGCGCGCGGCGCATGGCTGTTTACGCTATCACATTCAGCCCCGTGGGCGGCACGCGGAAAGCGGCCGGGTTCTTTTTAAAAGGGTTTTGTTCAGATGGTATCCCCATTGATTTGACAGACAGGGCGCTTGCCTTTTCCGACATGGCTTTCACCGCCCGGGACATTTGCCTGGTGGCGGTGCCTGCCTACGGCGGCCGCGTGCCGCGCCCGGCCGCCGAACGCCTTGGGCAGATGCACGGCGGCGGGGCGCGCGCCATCCTGATGGCCGTGTACGGCAACCGCGCCTTTGAGGACACCCTGGCCGAGCTGGCCGGCCTTCTTTGTGCCGCAGGCTTTCGCTGCACAGCCGGTGTGGCCGCCGTGGCGCAGCACTCGATTTTCCCCCAGTTCGCCGCAAAGCGGCCCGATGCGGCGGACGCCGCCCAGCTTGCCGCCTTTGCCCGGCAGGTGCGCGCGGCACTGGACGGCGGCGCAGTGCCACGGCCCGTTTTGCCGGGCAACCGGCCCTACCGCCCGTTGGGCGTCATGGACCTGAAGCCCCGCGCAGGCGCGGGCTGCACCGCCTGCGGCCTGTGTGCCAGCCGTTGCCCCGTGGGGGCCATTCCCCTGCAGGCACCCGCGCAAACCGATGCATCCCTTTGCATTGGCTGCATGCGCTGTGCCGCCGTCTGCCCGGCCCATGCACGCCGCGTGGATGCAGCGGCCCTGGCCGGGGCACAGCAAAGGCTGCAAAAGGCCTGCGAGGCCCGCAAGCCGAATGAATTGTTTTTGTGAGGGCGGCGGCCTTTCGCCCCTGTAAACGCAAGCGGCTCCCCGTGGTTTGTGCCAAACCACGGGGAGCCGCTTTTTCTTTTTCTCACTGCTGTACTTCGTGCACCTTATACAGGCTGCACGCGGTGTAGTCTTTCAGTTTTTCCATTTCCACTTCCATGCCGTAGTGCTCGCGCAGGAAGGCCTGCTTGGTGCTGACGTACACGGAATCTACCAGGTAGACATTGTCGCCCGTGATGCCGCGGTATGGGTCTTCCACCCCATAGGCTGCCAGGGCCTCTACGCGGTGCGGCGCGCCGGAAAGCCAGCCCCCCAATTCTACTATGTTCGAGAAAAAGCCGGCCGGGCGCGGGTGGAACACATTGTTCCCGGCCAGGGAATCCAGTGTCTCCACGTCCATCAGGTACAAGTGCTCCTTGTCCGCGCTCATTTCATAATATTCCGGACGGTCCACCCGGTCTATGCGGTACTGCTGCATGTCTGTGCGCAGCTGCATAAAATACGGCAGGCAAACCACACACACGGCCGCCGCGGCAAACCCCAGCGCCCGGCGGCCCGGCACAGCCCCGGCGCGCGGCGATATGCACATTACGCCAAACACCACCGCCGCCAGTATCATGGAAAATTCCACATGCCGCACAAACCGTCCCTGATACAGCAGGTAGAACACCTCGGCACCAAACACGGCCATGGTGCCCAGAAAGGCCAGCCTGCCCTTTTTGCCGGCAAAAAACAGCCACGCCAGCAGCACGCCGCCAAACGCCAGCCGGTACGGCCGGCCGGCCAGCAGGCCGGCCAGCGTATACACCGTGCTTTTGGCCGTTTGCACAAAGCCGGCCTGCGGCGCATTCTCGCTCAGCGCGTCCAGCGCCTGCGGCGTGAATACCTCCGGCGCGTAAAAGCTCCAGCTCTTCAGCATATCAAAATCATTGGCCGTGTACCCCAGCGCCTCAATTTGTGTTTTATCGGTGTAGGAATAGATTTTAAAATCGGAAAACTCTGTGCGCGCAGCATTGTATTCGGTAAAACTGCGCCAGCCGCCGGTGGAATAGGCCGCCAGGTCCACGGCTTTGGCCGCCCCCACCAGCGCAAACAGGGCCACCGCCGCGGCCAAAGCGCGCAGGCGGGCCCTTTTTTCCAGGCAGAGAAAGCGCCACAGCAAAAGTGCCGCGGCAAGGCCGCCCACCGCAAAGAAGTTCTGAAAACGCACCATGCTGCCCAACACGGCCCAGAACAGGCCAGCCCCCGTGCGAAGGCTCCATACGCCAAGCTCGGACGCCAGCAGCGCAAGCCCCACCGTCAGGTACAGGGCGCTGTTTTTGGTATACTGGAAGCTGTTGAACATATCCACCCCAAAGGCCAGCAGCACCCCGCCGTGCAAAAGCAGGCCGCGCCTGGTGCCAAGGCGCTCCATACACAGTGTGCCCAGCATGCCGAAGGCCGCCACATTGGCCGCCACCTGCAGAAAATAGTACCAGTTCACATTTGCGGCCAGCGCATAAAACGGCTTCAAAAACCAGCCCAGCAGCACATTTACATACACCAGATGGTGCGTGTCCTCGCCATAGGCCCCCATGGCGATGTTGGCCAGCTGGGCGTCGTCATTCAGCTCGTACCGCAGGCCGAACACCGCCCATGTGGCAAAAAAGCAGGCCAGCGCCAACGCCATGGCCAGCGCCGTGCGCCGCCAATCTCTTTTTCCTTTTGCAAAACCCATGTGTGAAATTCTCCTTTTCTGGCCCGGCCGCCACTAACTGGGCAGGCCGTCGAACGGGTCTTCCGGCTTCGTCAGGCCCTGTGTGCTGAAATACCTGCGGGCCAGCACCAGTGCCGACACCGCCAGAAACACAAGCTGCACCGCCAGCGCGGCAATGGCCGCATAGGTGGTGCCCTGAAGCTCCCAGCGCTGAATGAACGGTTCCGAGACGGCATAGGCCGCCACGATGCCGCATACATTCGCCGCAATCAATGCTTTCATGCAGCGCATCACCGTTAGCACCATGCTGTAAAACAGCACCAGCGCCGTGAGCACTGCGCTTACCACCATGGGCGCCAGCAGATACTGATAGGCCCCCATGCCGCTGCCCACAAAGGTTTCCAGGCCCCATTCGCCCAGAAAATGCGCCACCAAAAGCCCGGCGGGCAGCAGCGCCAGCACCACGGCCTGCACACCCAAAACGGCCTTCCAAAAGCCCTTTTTATCCTTTGCGGCATAACTGTCTGTAAACACGTTGATGAACGGAATAAACAGGTAAGTGGCGCCCGTCTGCAAAAGCAGCACAGGCTGCGTCACAGGCCCGTAAATGCCAATGGCGCTGTTGCCCCACTGCTGCTGCAGCACAATTTTGGGCAGGCTGGCCGCCGTGGTGGAAAGCGCCGTATAGACAGCCAGCGGCGCACACTCGAACAGCAAAGCGCGCACCGCGCTTTTTTCCACCGGCTGCGGGTGGTAAAGCCCGCGCGACACACGCAGGGTATAGGTACAAAACATTGCGATATTGACGCCCAGCATCAGCACCAGTGTCAAAAGCAGCTGGTGCGTGGCCGCCAGCACGCCTACAAACACCGCCAGCGTCACCAGGCCGCGCAGCGCATAGGTTTTTCCCACCAGGTCCAGCCGGCCGGCCTTCTGGCTGATGGCGTTGTATACATCTGTAACAGATTCCACCATGCGGTATGCATGGTAAAGCAGAATGCAGGCGCACTGCAGCGCACTGTAGGCGTTTTCTGCCCGAAGGGCGCCCGCCAGTGTGAACACCATGCACACGGCGCTGGCCAGCGCCACTGTGTAGGCGCGGCTGCGGATATAACAGCTTTGCGTGTATTTTTCGTGCGCGTCCGACACCTGGAAATTGTACATGCCATAAGAGGCAATGGAAAGGAAAATGCCCGTTGCGCTGATGGCCGTGGTAAAAATGCCAGATTGCTCTGCCCCCGCCAGGCTGAGAATCAGAATGCCGAACAAAAAATGGCATACCATATAAATGATTTGCCCAAAGGTGTTCCACAAAAAATTTCTGCGAAGCTGCTTTGCGTCTCCCATTCAGCGTGTTCCTTCCTGATTTGAATTCTCCCCCAAAAGGCCCGTCCAAAATACAGCTCTCCCATCTTGACATCGGGACATTCCCATTTTATAACGGGAAACAGATACAGTTGTGCTATGGGAGGAATTGGCTTTGGGCGGGAACCCTGATATTTTCAAAATGACAATAGAGCGAAAAGGCAAAAAAGTTACCCTAAGCGGCAGTGAGGCGGATGTGGATGCCTTTTGGGGCCTGATTCGCAGCCATTTAAGCGAGCTGGACAGCGCCTGCACAGACGCGCAAAGCACCCTTGCAGAAACACCGGAAAAGCCTTTGCCCGGCGCACAGGCCGGGCACACTGCTCCCAGCATATGCGGTGCCGCACCGGACAAGCCCGCACAGAAGCGCCGGCCCAACACGGCAAAGGCGCAGGTGTCCGATTCGATTGGCCTGACAAGCGATCAGCAGCGAAGCCTATACAATTTCTGCACCCAGCACGGCCAGCTCACAAAAACACAATTGCTTTTGCTTATCATCTACTGGGCAGGGCAGAACGGAAAGCCCGCGGTAAGCTGCAATTTTCTTACAAGCGCCATGAGCTTTCTGGGGGAAAATTACGATCGAAATCACGTTTACTATATGCTCAAGAGTATGCGCAGCCGCAGCGGCTATCTGGTTTCTTCCGATAATAAATTTTCCATCACGGCGCAGGGCGAAAATGCCATCATAAAGCTTATCACCGCCTGAGCGGTCATTATTTTGTCCCGATTTTGTCCCGATTTTGTCCCGGTGCGGGCCCTGGCCCGGCCGGGACTTTTTTGCTATTCCACCGCCTGTGCCCCGGAAAACACGCCCAGCACCCGGCGGATGGACGGCTCTTTCTGCACAAGGCTGTGCATGGCGCACAGCACGGCGCCGGCCGAGGGAGCCGCCGGCACGGCGTCTGTGCGCAGCACCTCCTGCGCCAGAACACCGGCGCGCGCCGACGGCACGGCCACCACGCCATCCACAATATAGGGGTTGTAGTTTTCCGGCACAAAGCCCGCGCCAATGCCCGGGATGCTGTGCCGGCCCACCACCCCGCCCGTGAGGGCCTGGCTTTCCGCCGGCTCTACCGCAATGATGCGCACGTCCGGGTACCACGCCTTTACATACTCGCCCACGCCTGTAATGGTGCCGCCGGAGCCCACGCCTACCACAATGGCGTCCAGCTCGCCGCCGGTGGCCTTTACAATGGCCGGGCCCGTCACACGGCGGTGGAATTCTGCATTGATATCATTGTCGAAATAGTTCAAAAAATATCCGCCGGTGCGCATGGCAACCGCCTGCGCGCGGGCAGCGGCGCCCGTGCGCCCGCCGGTGGTAAAGGAAAGTTTTGCGCCCAGCTCTGTAAGCAGCTTTTGGCGCGCAGGGCCAATGCTGCCCGGCACGCACAGCACAAGCGGGTGCCCCGAATGGCCGCAGGCAATGGCAAGCGCCACTGCAAACGTGCCGGCAGAACATTCCACCACCGTCTGGCCCGGTTTTAAAAAGCCCTTCTCCTGCGCGATGGCCAGCATGCCCTGCGCCAGGGCGTCCTTTGCGGAAAGCGTGGCCCCGCCGTAGGCAAGGTATGCGTAAAACGTGCCGGGCAGCCGGTGCCTTGCCGCATAGCCGGAAAGGCGCACCACTTCGCGCGCATACAGCACTTCATAATAACTTTCATGCATGCCCATGCACCTGCCACCTGCCCTTTGTTTTGTGCACACCGAAAAAAGGCGCATGCGCCTTTGCATTTATTATACCGTATCCGCAAAGCTTTGCAAAGCCGCTTTTTTCACTTGACTTTCCGCAGGGGTTATGCTATGATAGCGCTTGTGTAAAGCAAAACGCTTTACACGCATCCCACAAAAAGGGGGCGCACGGCACATGGCAAAAAAATGGGAGGTCTCGTATCTGCTTGATTTTTACGGCGATGTGCTGACGGAAAAACAGCGCGATGTGATGGTGCAGTATTATAACGACGATTACTCCCTGGCCGAAATTGCCGAAAACTTCGGCATTACGCGGCAGGGTGTGCGGGACGCCATCAAGCGCGGCGAGGCCACCCTGCTGGAGCTGGAGGAAAAAATCGGCTTTGCGGCCCGGTCCCGCGCGCTTCGCGAGGGCATCAGCCAGCTGGAGGCCCTGGCCAGAGAGGTTCGTTTTTCCAACGCAAGCAGCTATGCCCCGAACAGCACGGTGGCGCGCGCCGCAGATGAAATGCTGCGGGTCATCGATTCCCTGGGGGATGTTTGAGCAACGTACGGCAGAATGAAAAACGGGCTTTCGGGCCCTGCGGAAGGGGGCGCATGGTATGGCGTTTGAATCGCTGGCTTCCAAGCTGGGCGGCGTGTTCAAAAAGCTGCGCGGCAAGGGCAAGCTTTCCGAACAGGATGTAAAAGACGCCATGCGTGAGGTGCGCGTGGCCCTTTTGGAGGCGGATGTGAACTACACCGTCGCCAAAGGGTTCATCAAAACGGTAACAGAGCGCTGCCTGGGCCATGAGGTGATGGAGAGCCTTACCCCCGCCCAGCAGGTGATAAAAATTGTAAATGAAGAGCTGGTTGCCCTGATGGGCGGCGGCGAGGGCCCGGCACGCATCCACATCAAATCGAAGCCGCCCACCGTCATTATGATGTGCGGCCTGCAGGGCGCGGGCAAAACCACACACTGCGCCAAGCTGGCCAAGCGCTTTTTGAAAGAGGGGCACCGCCCCCTGCTGGTGGCCTGCGACATCTACCGCCCCGCCGCAATCGACCAGCTTTGCATCGTGGGCGCCCAGGCGGGCGCGCCGGTGTTCAAGCTGGAGGGGGAAAAGCCCGAGGCCATTGCCGCAAAGGCCGTGGCCCATGCGAAAGACTACGGCAATGACATTGTCATTCTGGACACCGCTGGCCGCCTGCATGTGGATGAAGCGCTGATGGAAGAGCTGCAGCGCATCAAGCAGGCCGTCACGGTGGATGAGACGCTGCTTGTCATCGACGCCATGGCCGGCCAGGACGCCGTAAACGTGGCCAAGGCGTTTGGCGAAAGCACCGGCCTGGACGGCGTCATCCTCACCAAGCTGGACGGCGACACCCGAGGCGGCAGCGCGCTTTCCGTGCGCGCCGTCACCGGCAAGCCCATCAAGTTTGCAGGCGTGGGGGAAAAGCTGGACGATTTGGAGCCCTTTTACCCCGAGCGCATGGCCAGCCGCATTCTTGGCATGGGCGACGTGCTGACGCTGATTGAAAAAGCGCAAAGCACGGCCGACGCCAAAGAGGCGGAAAAAACGGCCAAGCGCATGCTGGAAAACAAATTTGACATGAACGACATGCTGGCCCAGTTCCAGCAGTTGAAAAAAATGGGCGGCGTGGGGGCCATGCTCTCCATGATGCCGGGCATTTCCGGCAAGGTGGATGTGGACGCGCTGGAAAACTCGAAAGAAATGGCGCACATTGAGGCCATTATCCAAAGCATGACCCCGGCCGAGCGCGAAAAGCCCTCTATCATCAACCCCAAGCGCAAGCGCCGCATCGCGGCCGGTTCCGGCACGCGGGTGGAGGATGTGAACAGGCTGCTGCGCCAGTTCGAGCAGATGCAAAAGCTGATGAAGCAGGTGAAGCGCAACCCCAAGGGCTTTGGCCGCCGCTTTGGCGGTTTTGGCGGGCTTGGAAAATTGATGTAAGGCCCCTTTTCCCAACCGGTAGTTCCGGCGGGCGTGCCCGCCGCTGCTATAATAAATGATGTTTTGTGTGTAGGAGGTGACAGCATGGCTGTTAAAATCAGACTGCGCCGCATGGGCGCGAAGAAGGCCCCGTTCTACCGCGTGGTGGTGGCGGATTCCCGTTTCCCCCGCGACGGCCGTTTCATCGAGGAGATCGGTTACTACGACCCCACGAAGGACCCGGCTGTTGTGAAGATCGACGGCGACAAGGCGAAAGCCTGGATCGCAAACGGCGCCCAGCCCACGGATACCGTGCGCGTTCTTCTGAAAAAGAACAACATTCTGTAAGGTTTTGAGGGAGGGTTTATGATGCAGGAGCTTTTGTTGGCGCTTGCCCAGGGCCTTGTGGAAGACAAGGCCGCCGTCCGTGTGACGGAGGACGAGCCCAATGAGGAAGGCGTCATCGTCTACCACCTCACCGTAGCGGAAGACGACATGGGCCGTGTGATCGGCAAGCAGGGCCGCATTGCAAAGGCCATTCGCGTTGTGATGCGCGCCGCAGCCGTGCGCGAGAACAAAAAGGTCATGGTGGAGATCGACGACTGAACTTCCCCATGCCGCAGCCAATGAAAATGGCTGTCGCAAATTTCCCGGTTTCGGGGCGTTTGCGACAGCCATTTTTCTTGTTTGTTTGCGCGTGTGCCGCAGCGCTGCGGGTTTACCCCTTTTGGGCCTGAGGCACAGAGGGCGCGCCGCCCTCCAGCAGGTGCAAAAACTCCTTTGCCGCGCCGGAAAGCTCCATCGCACAAAGCCAGCAGGCCCCCACCGCGCGCGGCGGAATGGCCGGGCGCAGCCGCACGGGGAACACCGTGCCGTCCGCCAGTTCTTTGCGGCAGAACTCCTGCACTACGCATGCCAGCCCAAAGCCAATGGCGGCAAAATCGGGCAGAAGGCCGTGGGCGCCCAGCTCAATCTGCGGCGAAAGCTGCACGCCGCAGCGCGCAAAAAAGGCGTCCACATAGCGGCGGCTGTTCGCCGCCTGCTCCAGCATGGCAAGCGGCTGGGCGGCCAGTTCGGCCGGGGTAAGCGTTTTGCCCTGCAAATGGGCAAAGGCGTGCCCGGCCACAAAAATATCGTGCACCTGCAAAATGGGCCGCACGCACAGCCGCTCATCTTCTATTGGCAGGTTCACCACCGCCATGTCCAGCTTGCCGTCCAGCACTTTCTGCACCAGCTGCACCGAGGTGCGGTTTGTCACCTGCAGCTGCACGCCCGGGTGCAGCGTGCGGAACGCGCTGAGAAACGGAAGCAGAAATTCCTTGGTAATGGTGTCTGCCGCGCCCAGACGCAGGGTGCCGGCTTCCAGGTTCTGCACGCGGGCAAGCTGCTGTTCGCCCGCCTCCAGCATGGCAAGCGCCGCCGAGGCGTGGCGGTACAACAGCTCGCCCTCGCGCGTCAGGCGCACGCCGCGCCGCCCGCGCAAAAACAGCTTTGCCCCTGTCTGGGCCTCCATGCGCCGCACAGCCTGCGAGACGGCCGGCTGGGTCAGGTACAATTTTGCCGCCGCGCGCACAAAGCTGCCCTCGTCCGCCACGGCCACGAACACACGGTACAGCGAAAGGTCCGCCCGCATCTTTCTTCCCCCTATTTCCGGCACGCAGGGCAATGCGCGCCAGATATAATAATTTATTATCTCTACTATAATATATTTTCTATTTACTTATATCTACACTTGCATTATAATGAAAAGCGGCCCGGTGTGCAAGGGCCGCTTTTTTCCGTTTTTTCACACTTCATTTAAAACAGAAGGAGCAAACACCTATGAGAACTGTCGGCACCACTTCCCGCGGCGTGCGCTGCCCGGTCATCCGCGAGGGCGACGACCTTGTCAAAATCGTCACCGACGCCATCCTGGCCTGCGGCGAAGAGCAGGGCATCACGTTTCAGGACAGAGACATTGTGGCTGTCACAGAGGCCGTTGTGGCCCGCAGCCAGGGCAACTATGCCACCACCGAGGCCATTGCAAAAGACTGTGCTGCCAAATTTGGCACCGACACCGTGGGCCTCACCTTCCCCATCCTCAGCCGCAACCGCATCGCCATCTGCCTGAAGGGCATTGCCAAGGCTTTCCGAAAGGCCTACATCCTCATGAGCTACCCCTCGGACGAGGTGGGCAACCATCTGTTTGACGAGGACCTTCTGGACGAAAAGGGCGTGGACCCGTGGCGCGATGTGCTGACCGAAGAACAGTACCGTTCTCTGTTCGGCCACGTCAAACACCCGTTCACGGGCGTGGACTATGTGGAATATTACGGCGAGCTGTTCCGCGGCCAGGGCTGTGAGGTAGAGTTCATTTTCGCCAACGATGTGCGCGCCATTCTGCCCTATACCAAAAACGTGCTGTGCTGTGATATCCACAGCCGCCAGCGCTCCAAGCGGCGGCTTCTGGCCGCAGGCGCCGAGAAGGTGCTGCTGCTCAGCGATATTATGACGGCCCCTGTAGACGGCAGCGGCTACAACGAACAGTTTGGCCTGCTTGGCTCGAACAAGGCCACAGAGGACAGCGTCAAACTGTTCCCGCGGGATTGCCAGCACTTTGTCGACACGCTGGCCGGGGCCCTGCGCAAGGCCACCGGCAAGCAGATTGAAGCCATGATTTATGGCGACGGCGCCTTTAAGGACCCTGTGGGCAAAATTTGGGAGCTTGCAGACCCCGTGGTAAGCCCCGCTTACACGGCCGGGCTGGAGGGCCAGCCCAACGAGCTGAAGCTGAAATATCTGGCAGATAACGACTTTGCCACGCTCTCTGGCGACGAGCTGACGGCCGCCATCAAAGACAGCATTTCGCACAAAGACGCAGACCTGAAGGGCCAAATGGCCAGCCAGGGCACCACGCCCCGCCGCCTGACGGACCTGATTGGCAGCCTGTGCGACCTTACCTCCGGCTCTGGCGACAAGGGCACCCCCATCATTTTCATTCAGGGCTATTTCGACAACTTTGCCAAAGAGGCAAAATAACAGCACGCAAAAGCGCCGCTTCCAGTGGAAGCGGCGCTTTTTTCAAAAAAGGCCTCTGTTTCTAGTTTATCTGCCCCGATATCATCATGCAAAGGCCTGCTGCAGAGAAAAAAGAGGTTCTTCACACTTTTCGCCTTTCCCATTCACAGGCGAGGCCCTTACAAAAGGCTGGCAGCGTGCAGCACAAGCGCCAGCGCGCTGTGCACGCTGGCCTCGCCCCAGCCACGGTCGGAATGGCTGGCAGCGGCCAGGCTGTCGGCCGTGTACAAAAGCTGAGCAAACTGCACGCCGTGAAACCCGGCACAGGCGGCCAGGGCGGCACATTCCATCTCTACCACGGCGCATCCCTCCTGCCGCCGGTAAGCCACAAGGCCGGGCGTCTCGCGGAAAAAGCCGTCTGTCGTCCAGGTGCGGCAGCGGCGCGCAGGCACGCCAAAGTGTGCGGCCGCCTGTTCCAGCGCGCGCAGGGCTGCCTGGTCTGTCTGCACCCAGCGCGCGGGCGGAAGATAGCAATAGCTGGCGCCCTCGCCGCGCAGGGCATGCGTGGGCAGAAGGAACGCGTTTTCCGGCAGGTCTTCCAGCGCGCCGCAGCTTCCGCCCGCCAGAATGCGTGTGCACCCGCAGGCAATGAGAAAATCCATAAACTGCGCCGCGGCACCAGCGCCCAACGGCGCCGCCGCAAGGCAGATATCCACACCGTTCACCGGCACACGGTAGACGGTGAACGGCCTTGTAATGGTTTCAAACTGGCCCAGTTCCTCACAGGGGTGGCCAATGTGGTTTGCCGCATACAGGGCGTCTGCCCGGCACCCGTTCACAAATTCTTCCACGCCCTGCCGGTGAAAAAACAACACCGCACGCGGCGGAAAGCGGTAGCCCTCGTTTCGGTTTGGCTTCACCATCACCTCGCGGGAATCGTCATATTCCAGCACAGGCCATTTGTGCTTTTGTATCACACCTCATCCTCCTCCCAGGGCGGTGCGCTGGCGTAATCGTCCAAGAAGCTGTGCGCACAGCCCCCGCGCGTCCAGCCCGGCAGCACGTTCAAATTTACGTTGTGCAGGCTGTGAAACACGTTTATATCGCCCTGCGGGTTCATAGCGCGGATGGCCGCCACCAGCGCCTTGGTTTTCGCGCGCGCGCCGTGCGGGTTGTCCTCCCCGCGCTTTTCCGCCTCTTCTGTAAAGCGGCACGCACAGCGCAGAAACGAAAGGCCGTTGTAGCGCTGCCAGGCAATGATATCCGCCTCGCGCACAAGGTACAGCGGGCGGATGAGCTCCATGCCGGGGTAATGGGTGCTGTGCAGCTTCGGCATCATAGTGCGAAGCTCTGCGCCCCACACCATACTCATCAGCGTGGTTTCTATCACGTCGTCAAAATGGTGCCCCAGCGCAATTTTGTTGCAGCCCAGGGCCTGTGCATTTTTATAAAGATGCCCGCGGCGCATGCGCGCGCACAAATAGCACGGGTTTTTGATTACGTTTGCCACACTGTCGAAAATATCCGTGCAAAAGATATGCAGCGGCAGGCCCAGCGCCGCGGCGTTGCGCTCGATCAGGGCCCGGTTTTCCGGCAGATAGCCAGGGTCCATACACAGGTATTCCACCTCAAAGGGCACATCGCTCACGCGCTGCAGGTGCTGCATGCATTTGGCAAGCAGAAAGCTGTCCTTCCCGCCAGAGATGCAAACGGCCACGCGGTCGCCCGCGTTCACCAGGGCATAGTCTTTACATGCGCCAATAAAGCGGTGCCAGATAGGCTTTTTATATTTTTTGATGATGCTGCGCGTCACAGCCACACTTTGCGCGCAGGCCCCGCCGCCCGCCTCAGCCATGCAGCGCCAGCGTGGCCAGCACGCCGCCGTCCAGGTTTTTCAGGGCGAACACGCCGTCCTCATACACCATATAGCCGCGCACGCCGTCCCCTTTGGGAATGGACACGCTGCCCGGGTTCAGAAAATAGTAGGTTTCTTTCTTCTGCGCCGCGCGCACATGGGTGTGCCCGTGGATAAGCACGTCACCGGCCTCCAGCGGCGGCAGGTGCGCTTCGTTCCAGATATGGCCGTGGGTGACAAAGGCCATGTGCCCGTCCAGCATCAGCGGGAAATATTCCGCCATCACCGGGAATTCCAGCATCATCTGGTCCACCTCGGCCTCGCAGTTGCCGCGCACGCAAACAGGCCGCGGGCGCACCGCGTTCAGCAGCGCGGCCACCTCCTTCGGGGCATAGCCGTCCGGCAGGCCGTTGCGCGGGCCGTGGTATAAAAGGTCACCCAGCAGAACAAGGCGCTGCGGCGCCTCTTCTTCCATGCGGGCCAGCAGCTGCTTTGCATACAGCGCCGAGCCGTGAATATCACTTGCAAACATCAATTTCATGGGGATTCCCCTCTCTGGTGTTTTCCAAAGCCTGTTTGGGCACAGGGGGGCGGCATCAGCCGCCCCGCCATGCATACAGATATGATATCAAATTGGGCCCGGCTTTTCAACAGAACGCCCCGGCCCCGGCAAGGCCGGGGCCGGGGCGCGCCACACCAGGCCATGCGCCGCCCGTCAGTCGAATTCCGGGTTAAAGGCATAGAAGTTGCGGGCGTCCAGCGTCTGTTTAATGCGCTCCAGCGCCTCGCCAAAGCGCTGGAAGTGCACAATTTCGCGCTCGCGCAAAAAGCGGATCGGCCGTATCACGTCCGGGTCATCCACCAGGCGCAGGATGTTGTCGTAGGTGGTGCGCGCTTTCTGTTCTGCCGCCATATCTTCACACAGGTCTGTGATGGCGTCACCCTTTGAGGCAAAGCACACCGAGGTAAAGGGCTCCCCGCTGGCGGCCTGCGGCCAGATACCGGTGGTGTGGTCGACAAAATAGGTGTCAAAGCCCTGTTTTTTAATTTCTTCCACCGTAAGCCCCTTTGTCAGCTGGTACACCATGGCGCTCACCATCTCCAGATGGGCCAGTTCCTCTGTGCCAATGTCGGTCAAAAGGCCGGCCACACGCCGGTCTTTCATGGTGTAGCGCTGGGAAAGATACCGCATGGAGGCGCCCAGCTCCCCGTCCGGCCCGCCGTACTGGCTGATGATTACCTTTGCCGCGGCTGCGTTCGGCGTTTGAATTCGAATGGGAAATTGCAGCCGTTTTTCATAGCTCCACATCGCTTATGCCTCCGTTTCCCAGGGCCACGGGCCCTGCACCCAGTTCCAGGCGTTTTTTCCGCCTGCGCTGTAAAAATCCACCGGGCCCACTGCCGCCTCATAGGCGCGCACGGCTGCCTCGCGCTGTGTGCGAAGCTGGCGGTATGCTTTCAGCGCACAGGTGTTTGTGGGGTGGGTGTCCAAAAACAGGCGCACCTCATCCATGGCAAAGCTCAGCACTTCCAAATCTGTTCGCGCCTTCTCATGCATGCTGTTCGCCTCCCTCCCAGGGGCGGAACGGGAGGTCCAGCGCCTGAAACAGGGTGCCGTGCACCAGCGCCTTTTCCAGCGGGTACAGCTTTTCAAAGCGCTGCATGGGCACGGTGGCAATGGCAAGCGGCAATGAGGTCTTTTCATTCATATGGCAAAACTCCTTTCTTATCTGCGAAGGGCCAGGCCCCTCTGCCGCATGCTATTCGCGCCGGAAAAAGCGCGCCACCCCGGCCTGCCCCGCAAACCGGCGGCCCGGGCGGCAAACCTGCTGTCTGCCCCTGAAACGGGCCGCCGGAGCGGCAAAAATGCGCCGGAAAAAATTTTACGGCCGGCTGTGCCGAGGGATAAAAATTGCGGCCGCATGGGGAATATGGTATACTTTCTTCATACACAGGCGCGCAAAGCGCCATGCGGTGAAAGGGAGGGATATTCATGGTAGACAGAAAATGCAAGGTGACGCTTGGCGGCCTGCCGCAGAAGATTCATATCCGCGGGGATGAAACAAAGCCCGTGCTTTTGTTTTTGCACGGCGGGCCGGGGGTGTGCAACCGCCACACGGTGATGACCGTGCATGCAGACCTGCAAAAGGACTTTCTTGTGGTTGCGTGGGACCAGCGCGGCAGCGGCGGCTCTTACAAGGGTGCGGCTGTAGAAACGCTTACCATCGACCGCCTGGTGGACGACGCGCACGAGCTTGTGCTTTGGCTGTGCAAGGAATTTCACAAAAAGAAAGTATACCTGCTGGGCGGCAGCTGGGGCTCGGAGCTGGGCACCTGGCTGGCCTACCGCTACCCCGAACATGTGGCCGCCTTTGTGGGGTTTGGCCAGGTGGTGAACGGTGCCAAAAACGAAGAGCTGAGCTATCAGTTTGCGCTGGAACAGGCGCAGAAAGCCGGGGACGAAGCGAGTGTTTCCATTCTGAAACAGGTGGGCCCGCCGGTGATGGGCGTATACAAGGGCGGCTTTGAGGGCATGATGGCCCAACGCCGTGTGATGATGAAATACGGCGGTTATTCCCCCAGCAAGAAAAAGCGCAGCTATTTCCGCTCTACCGTGCTGCCCATGATTTTCTCGGGTGAATACAGCATTTCCGACCTTTACGGCGTGGCCAAAGGCTACCGCTATGTGCTGACGGCCATGTGGCCCGCCGTGGGCGCCACCGATTTTCCCAGCACCTGCACGGTGTTCAAAGTGCCCTACCTCATCTTCGACGGCGTGCTGGACCAAAACACACCCGCCGCGCTGGTGCAGGATTATTTCGACCTCATCCAGGCGCCTTACAAAGAGCTTGTCTGGTTCGAGCACTCCGGCCACAACCCCATGACAGATGAGCCGGAGAAGTTCAAAAGCCTGCTGCGCCAGCGCCTGTATGCCATAGAAGAAAAGGAGGCCACCGCATGAAAAACAACACAGCGCCCGGCACAATTGCGCCGTTGAAATTTCCGGAAAAGTTTGGTTTTCTCACCTTTTCCACCGCCAGCAACGTCGTCTATCAGTTCAAAAGCATCTATTATCTGTTTTTCCTCACCAACATTCTGAAAATCGACGTGCTGGTGGCAGGCGCCATTCTCACCATCGGCACCATATGGGACGCCGTGAACGACCCGCTGATTGGCTTCTGGTCGGTGAACCACAAGTTCAAAAACGGCGAGCGCTGCCGCCCCTTTGCCCTGTGGTTTGCCCTGCCGTGGGCCGTTTCGGTGGTGCTTTTGTTCTGCGATTTTAAAACCCCGCAGACCATAACGGTTATTCTGGCGCTTGTCATCTATTTTCTTTTCGAAACAGCCAACACCTTCGTGGCCATTCCCTACAACAGCATGGGCGGCCTTGCCACCAACCGGGATTCCGACCGCCGCTCCATCAACGTATACCGCAATTTGGGCGGATGCCTCGGCTCTGGCATTGGCGCCGTGGCCTGCCTGCCGCTTTTGAAGCTGTTTGGCGCGCTGGATGACGGCGGCAATCTCATTGACGGCTCCAGCGCGCGCGGCTTTTTGTACACCGCCATGGTGATGGGCGCCGTGTGCCTGGTGGGCAGCCTGATTCACTATTTCACCACCCGAGAGCGCGTGCAGCAGATATCCGGCAATGAAGACCATGTCAGCGTCCGGGCCGCTGCCGGCATGCTGTTCCGTTGCCGCAGCTGGGTGCTGAACATGCTGTACATCATCTGCTATGGCGTGAACAACGTGCTTATCATGAGCTCTATCACCTACTATGCCACCTACGTCATGGGCAGCACAGGCGCGGCCACGCTGATTCAGGCCGTCTATCTGGTGGTTTCCATTATCACCACGGTTCTGGTGGGCCCGTTGGACAAAGCCCTTGGCCGCAAACGCACCATGCTGTTTGGCGCCATTGTTCTGGTGCTGGGCAAGGTGTGGTTCATTCTCAACCCGTTCTCGGTGGGGGCCGTCTATGTAAACGCGGCCACCGTGGGCATTGGCCTTGCCATTGCGTTCGTCATGTTCAACACCAACCGCAACAACATTGCAGACCTGATTGAATGGCAAAGCGGCCGGCGCATCGACAGCCTTGTCTCCACCGGCGATAACCTGGCCGCCAAGCTGGCACAGGCCGCCGCCACACAGCTGCTGACGTTTGCGCTGCATCTGGCCGGTTTCAACGAGGCGCTTGCCGCACAGCCTGCGGCCACCGTGTCCACCATCAACGCCCTGCTGGGCTGGGTGCCCGGCATTGTCACCCTGGTTATGCTTGCTGTTTTGTTCGCAATGGATATTGAACGCGATATGAAAACAATGAACGAAGAAAAGGCCGCCAAAGGCATTGCGGTATCTGGCTGATGCCGCCCCTGTGTGCGGCACAGGGCCCGCCAGGGCAATTCCGGGCCTTTGGGGCAAGCAAAACCATTCCAGCAAAAACGTGCGGCGGCCCGCTGGGCCGCCGCACGTTTTGCTGTTTTTTGTCTTCTGTTTCCCAACCTGAGGGCCGCGCCGGGTTCACTGCGCCCCGCCCTGTGCGGGCCCGGCTGCCTCCTCTTTGCGGGCAGGCGGCGCGCCGGGCGCCTCAAACCAGAACAGGCTTCCCTTGCCCACCTCGCTTTGTGCGCCAAAGGCAAAGCCATGGCGCACCAAAATAGCCTTGCAGATTGAAAGCCCCAGGCCAGAGCCCTGCTTGCCCGCGTCTGCACGCGCGCGGTAATATTTATCGAAAATATAGGGCAGGTCTTCTTCCGGAATGCCCGCGCCGTGGTCCTCCACTTCCACGCGGGCGCCGCCGTTTTTCGGCAGCACGCGCAGCGCAAGGTAGCCGTCCGGCCCCACATGGTGCAGGGCATTGGCCAAAAAGTTGTGCACCACGCGGCTCAATGCCTCCGGGTCTGCCATGATGTCACAGGGCGTGTCTGTCTGCACCGTCAAATGGCAGCCCGCTTTGGCGCAGGCGTCCTCATAGCGCTCGGCCACTTCCTCGCAAAGCTGCGCTATGTCAAAGCGCACAGGCGCCAGCTTCTCTGCCCCGCTGGATACCTTTGAAAGCTCCAGCACGCTGTTCACAAGGCCGGACAGGCGGTCTGTCTCATCAATAATCACATCCAGCTGTGCTGTCCGCTTTTCCGCGTCTGCGCCGGTCAGGTCCCGCACGGTCTCGGCATAGCCCTTAATCAGCGTCAGCGGCGTGCGCAAATCGTGGCTGATGTTGGCAATCAAATCGCGCTGCAGCTCGCTGGAGCGCGCCACCTCCCGCGTCATGGTGTTAAAATCCTGTGCAAGCACGGCCAGCTCGTCGTGCCCGCGCGGGGTAACGCGCGTGGAATAATCGCCCTTTGCCACACGCCGCGCCGCGCCCGAAAGCTCGGTGATGGGCCTGGCAAACCAGCGGCTGAACAGGAACGCGCCCAAAATGCCCACGCAAAGCGTGACGGCTGCGATGACCGGAAGCTGCATGCTGATGACATCGCGGGCCTGCTCGATGCGTTCCAGGTCTGTAGAGATAATCAGGCTTCCGCCGCCCGCAAGGCGCTGGCCCATCACCATCTGGCGCTGGGTACCGCTCTGTTCTGCCAAAATGAAGCGTATCTCGCCGTTCTGGCGCACTGTGCGGCGCAGGGTAAGGGCGTATTCGCTGTTCCAATCGGGCTCGCTCTTCTCTCCAAATGCCTGGAAATAAGAGGGGTGGATCAGGCATTCCCCCGTTTGCAGCGCATGGAAGTGCAGCACAGCGCGCCCTGAGGAATCTGCCACTTCAAAACACTTGCCCGCCAGAAGGCCGGTGTTCTCCTTCAGCCCTTCCAAAAGCGCTGCGTCGTCATAGTCCGCCTCGCCCGGCAGGCCTGCCTGGTCCAGCAGGGTGCTGAACACAGAAAGCGTCCGCGCCAGGTCCCGCCGCACGCCATATTCGTAAAAAGTGCCCAGTGAGCGCACGCCCAAAAACCACACAAGCCCCAGCAGCACGGCCACCATCAGCACAATAAACCCCATCAGCTTGGCGCGCATGCTCCAGCTGCGGGCAGGGTGCGGGCGCTTTTTCTCGCCGGTTTTCCGCTGTGTCATACGCCCGCCTTGGGCTCGAATTTATAGCCCACGCCCCACACGGTGGTGATGAAGTCGCGGTATTTGCCCAAATGGCTGCGCAGCATCTTCACATGGGTGTCCACCGTGCGGTCCTCCCCAAAATAGTCATAGTTCCACACCTGCTGCAAAATCTTTTCACGGCTGAGGGCAATGCCCTTGTTTGCGGCAAGAAACACCAGCAGGTCAAATTCCTTCGGCGTCAGGGCCACGGCCTCGCCGTCGATGGTGACGGTGTGGCTTGCCGTGTCTATTGCCAGCCCGCCGAACACAAAGCTTTCGGCGCCCTGCCCGTCGCGCCGCATGGTGCGCGCCAGCACAGCGCGCACGCGGGCCACCAGCTCGCGCGGGGAAAACGGCTTTACCACATAGTCGTCCGCCCCGGCGCCAAGGCCCTCCAGTTTGTCATATTCCTCGCCGCGCGCAGTGAGGATGATAACGGGCACATCCATCCCGCGCAGGCGCATCTCTTTCAGGCATGTCATGCCGTCCATAAACGGCATCATCACATCCAAAATCACAAGGTCTATGCCACCCGCAGCCACCGCGGCCAGCGCGGCGGCGCCGTCTGACGCCTGGGTACACTGGTAGCCCTCGTGCTCCAGATGCTCTTCGATCAATTCACGAATCCGCGGCTCATCGTCCACGATTAAAATCTTTGCCATGGCGAAACCCTCCCTGGTGCCGGCACTCCGACAGTTTTGTATGCGAAGGAACGGGCCGCGCGCCCTGCGCATGGGGCACATGCCGTGCACGCCGCCGTTTTCCGCAACCTAATACTACCTGTTCGATATGTCTAAATTGTGAAAATGCGCCCGATTTTCCCGAATTTGTGAAAGAAAACCCTTTACCCGGCCGCGGCATGGCTGTACAATAGGGAGGCAAAGCGGCGGCCTGGCTGCGCCGCACGGTAAATTAGACGGGATGTGAGGGAACGATATGCAACTGTTTGTCTTCTGCGCCGGCGTTTTGCTGGTGCTGGTTTGGCTGTGCGTAAAGCCGGGGCGCTTTACCGCCGCGCAGGGCGCGCCCTTTTCCGGCGTGAACTATGCGCACCGCGGCCTGTATGCGCAAGACCAAAGCGTGCCGGAAAACAGCCTGCCCGCCTTTGCGGCGGCCGTGGAAAACGGCTATGGGATGGAGCTGGACATTCAGCTCTCTCAGGATGGCGAAGTGGTGGTGTTCCACGATGACACCCTGGCGCGCATGTGCGGCATACAGGGCCGTGTGGACGCCTTTCCGCTGGCACAGCTGCGTGAAATGCCGCTGGCCGGCACGGCCGAGCACATGCCGCTTCTGACAGAAGTGTTTGACACCGTGGCCGGCAAAGCGCCTATCATCATCGAGCTGAAAACCGGCCCGCGCAACGCAGAACTGTGCCAAAAGGGCCTTGCGCTGATGCGCGCCTATGCGCAAAAGTATGGCGGCGCCTTCTGTGTCGAAAGCTTCGATGCGCGCATTGTGGCCTGGTTTCGCAAGCATGCGCCCGATATTCTGCGCGGCCAGCTCACCGATTCCCCGCGCGCGCTGGGCTCTGGCCACCCCGTGCTGGATTTTATAACCGGCAACCTGCTTTCCAACCTCATTGCCCGCCCCCAGTTCATCGCGCACGGGCCGGGCAGAAAGACAATTTTGGCCCGCTTTGCCGAGGCCTGCGGCGCCATGCCCGTGTATTGGACGGCAAAACCCGGCGACGATATTGCCGCGCTGGAAGAGCATTACGATGCGGTAATTTTCGAGCACTATGCCCCGAAGCCCAAATATAAATAAGGCGGCGCGTATGAAAGTTATCATTTCACCCGCAAAAAACATGGTGCAGGACGCCGACACCCTGCCCCCTGCCGCCATGCCCGTCTTTCTGGAAGATGCAGAATATCTGGCAGGCGTGCTGCGCAGCATGCCGTATGAGGCGTTCCATCGCGTGATGAACTGTTCCGACGCGCTGGCAAAGCGCGCCTTTGAACAGTATGCCCGCATGCGTCCCTCGCGCGCGGCCACGCCCGCACTGCTGGCCTACGATGGCATCCAATACAAATATATGGCCCCGCAGGTGTTTGAAACCGGCTATTTCGATTATGTGCAGGAACATGTGCGCATCCTCTCGGGCCTGTACGGCGTGCTGCGGCCGCTGGACGCCGTGGTGCCCTACCGCCTGGAAATGCAGGCCAAACTGTGCACGCCGCGCGGCAAAAACCTGTACGAGTTCTGGGGCACGCGCCTGGCCCGGCAGGCAATGGAGGGCGACAACGTTCTGATAGACCTTGCCTCGGAGGAATACGCCCGCGCTGTGCGCCGTCATCTGCCGCCCGGCACCCAGTGCATCAAGTGCGTGTTCGGCCAGCTTCACAGCGGCAAAGTGGTGGAGAAAGGCGTGTATGTGAAAATGGCGCGCGGCGCCATGGTGCGCTGGATGGCGGAAAACAGCGTGCACAGCCCCGGGCAGCTGCGCAGCTTCTGCGAGCAGGGCTACCGCTTCTGCCCCGCCCGCTCCGGCCCGGCGGAGTATGTGTTTATAAAACCATAGTGCCGCGTGTTCCGGCCGTGTTTCTGGGAACTGAAAACCCCCTGTGCATTTTTGCACAGGGGGTTTTTGCGCACAGGCGGCTTTCTCTCAGCCGCCCATCAGAAAGTCCAGCACGTTCCAGCCGTCTTCTGTCTGGCCGCGGTAAAGCTCGGTGTAGCCGCAGCGCGTGCAGCTGATGGTGATGAATTTCTTGTTCTGCACATCGAAAATTTTGGCAAAGTTCCCGCCTGTGGCCTGGAACTGGTCGCTTTCATACTGCGTGTTGCCGCATTTGGGGCATACATACTGCATTGGTTCCATATCCGCGTCTCCTTTGTTCTGCTTTGCCGCCCGGGGCGGCCTTTTCAAAAGTATAACACCTGCGGCACGGCCGCACAAGCGTCACAGGCCCAGCGCGGTGCCCGCCACGGCACCCACCAGGCGCCACAGCGGGGTGTCGTACATGCCAATGGCCTGCAAAAACACCACCACAGCCGCACCGGCGGCCACAAACAGACGGGCTGCTGTCAGCACGGGCGGCCACCTTCTTTCCCTGCAAGCGCCTGCAGGCCCAGTGCAAGGCAGGCGCAGCCAAGGCCGAACAGAGCCCCGCTGCCGCTGCCAAGCGCCGCGGCAAAACACAGGCTGGCGGCAATCAGGCAGGCAAAATTTGTTTTCTGTGTGCGTTCCATCCGTTCTCTCCTCTTCCGTGGCAGGCTTATGCCAGGTTCAGCCGTTTTGTCAGCAGCCAGCGCGTCACAGCGAAATACACAGCGCACAGGATGAAGCACAGCAGGCAAAAACCACCCGTGGCCGTCATCAGAACGCGGGGCACCTCCGTGGCCGGAAGCGTTGTGATATGCGGCCCGCTGGCAACCAGAAACACGCCGCCGCCCACAGTGGCTGCTGTCCACAAAATTTGCGTCGCCACGCTCAACAGCACGTACATGCCAATGCTGGCGCCAAGGCGGCTTTGCGGCCACTGCATGCCCAGCGCACAGGCCAGCTGCACCTGCAGGCAGCCCGCGGCCATGGTAAGCAGCGAGGCCAGCACAAACAGGCCAAGAACGCCAAACACCGGCCCCAGAGTGGTGGTGAAGCGCAGCGCGGCCCACAGTTCTGCCAGAACGGCGCCATTCTCCATGTTATTGGCCACCAGCACGAATGCGAAGATGCCGCCCACAAACAGCGCCACGCTGGCAAAAGACCACACCATGGCGGCAATCAGTTTAACTATCATGTGCTGCGCCGGGGTGACAGGCAGGGAAAACCAAAAGTACCCGTCATCGCCCAGCAGGCGGTAAAAGCGCATGATAATAAGCACCTCTGTCACAATGACAATGGCCAGCATGGCAAACACGGCCACAAGCGTAAACACGCCGGAAAGGATGCCAAAAATGGTGTTGCCCTGCACAATGGCCGTGCTGCCGTTTACATGCACCTCACCAAACCGCCATGCCAGCCACAGCATGCCGCTTGCCGCCAGCACCAGCGCCACAAACCCGCCGTATAACGGCAATAAGGTGCGGCCCGTTGCCTTGAACTCATGTTTCAGTAACTTCCCGAACATTTGAACACCTCCCGGAACAATGCATCCACACTTTTGCCGTTTTCTTCCCGCAGCGTGTCCACGCTGCCCGCCAGTGCCACACGGCCGTTCTGCAAAAACAGTGCGTCGTCCAGCACATTTTCAATGTCGCCAATCAGATGGGTGGAAAGCACCAGTGCCGCATCTTCGGCATAATTGCGGATAATGGTGGAAAGGATGTAATCCCGCGCAGCGGGGTCCACCCCGCCAATGGGCTCATCCAGCAGATAAAGCTTGGCCCTGCGGCTCATGGTAAGGGCCAGATACAGTTTTTCCAGCGTGCCCTTGCTCATAGCCGAAAGTTTATCTTTCGGGCCAATGGCAAGGTCTGCCAGCATGGCGCCGGCCTTCTCTTCGCTGAAATCGGCAAAAAAATCGCGGTACAGCTCTATGGCGTCGCGCACGCGCAGGCTGCGCGGCAGCGCGGGCCTGTCGGGCAGGTATGCCGTCACGGCCTTGGTGGCCGGGCCGGGCGCCTTGCCGCACACCGCGATAGTGCCCGCGGTGGGCACCAGAAGGCCCGCCGCCAGCTTGAGCAGCGTGGTTTTGCCAGAGCCATTGGGCCCCAGCAGGCCCACGATGCGCCCCGCAGGAATAGAGATATCCACCCCATCCAGCGCGGGCCGCAGGTATGCAGCCTGGCCATAGCGTTTTGCAAGCCCTTTGCAGGCCAGTATCTCGTTCATACAGATCCCTCCTTATATTCGGCAGCCATGCGGGCCGCCTCTGGCTGAGAAATACCCAGCCGCCCCATGTTTTTTACATATTCCCCCGCACAGCCGCGCGCCAGGGCCTGTTTCATATCCTCTACCGTCTGCCGGTTTTCTGTCACCGTGCGGCCAGAGGTGCGGTGTGTCTCCACCAGGCCCTGTGTCTCCAGCTCGGCCAGGGCGCGCTGCATGGTGTTGGGGTTCACGCCCGCCTGGCCCGCAAGCTCCCGCACAGGGGGAATGCGCGAACCGGGCGGATATTCGCCCGTTACCACTGCTGTTTGCAAATGTTCTACAAGCTGTAAATATACGGGCCTGTCGGCCCGAATGTCCCATGCCATGTTCTGCCCTCCCTTTGTTTTATTGTACTAAGCATCTAATACAATAATACACTACGCAATTCAAAAGTCAAGCCTTTTCAAAAATTTTTTTGCAAGGGCTGGACAAACGCCGCATTTCATGCTATAATCATCTTCGCTGTGGAGGAGTAGCTCAGCTGGTTAGAGCGCACGGTTCACATCCGTGAGGTCATGGGTTC